>NZ_VBUM01000087.1 GCF_005774735.1 Microbacterium sp. 5K110
GGGCTGGGCGGGACAGCCCGGCGTCGCTCTCGAGCCGTTCGACTTCGAGGGGACGCATCTCGTCCCGATCGAGCTCTCCGCCGCGGACGTGCAGAACTACTACGAGGGTTTCTCGAACGACACGATCTGGCCGCTGTACCACGACGTCATCGCCGCCCCGACGTACAAGCGCGCCTGGTGGGACGCCTACGTTCGCGTCAACCGGCGCTTCGCCGCAGCGGCCGCCGACGTCGCGGCCGAGAACGGTACCGTCTGGGTGCAGGACTATCAGCTGCAGCTCGTGCCGAAGATGCTCCGCGAGCTGCGCCCCGACCTCACCATCGGCTACTTCCATCACATCCCGTTCCCGGCCTACGGCCTCTACGCGCAGCTGCCGTGGCGCAAGCAGGTGCTCGAGGGCCTCCTCGGTGCCGACGTCATCGGGTTCCAGCGTGTGGCCGACGCCGGCAACTTCGCTCGCGCCGTGCGGCGGCAGTTGCGGTACGACACCAAGGCGAGCGGCATCTCTGTACCGGATGGCGAGGGCGGCACCCGGGTCGCTCTGGCGAAGGCGTTCCCGATCTCGATCGACGCCGAGTCGTACATCGAGCTCGCGCAGCGCCCCGATATCCAGCAGCGCGCGCGGGAGATCCGCGAAGGCCTCGGCAATCCGAGGAAGATCCTGCTCGGCGTGGACCGCCTCGACTACACCAAGGGCATCCGGCACCGGCTGAAGGCGTGGGGCGAACTGCTCGAGGACGGCCGCGCCACCGTCGAGGACGCCACTTTGGTGCAGGTCGCGAGCCCCAGCCGCGAGCGCGTCGAGGCGTACGTGCAGTTGCGCGACGAGATCGAGATGATGGTCGGCCGCATCAACGGCGATCACGACACGATGGGGCACACCGCGATCCGCTACCTGCACCAGTCGTATCCGCGAGAAGAGATGGTGGCGCTCTTCCTCGCCGCCGACGTCATGCTCGTCACGGCTCTGCGCGACGGCATGAATCTCGTGGCCAAGGAGTACGTCGCCAGCCGGATCGACAACCGCGGCGTGCTCGTGCTGAGCGAGTTCGCCGGCGCGGCAGACGAGATGGGCAGCGCGCTGCTGATCAACCCGCACGACATCGGCGGGCTCAAGGACACGATCATCCGCGCGATCGACATGCCGGCCGCCGAGCAGGGGCGTCGGATGCGTGCGCTACGCCGGCGCGTGCGCGATCACGACGTCGAGGATTGGTCGCGCGAGTTCTTGGAGGCGCTCTCGGCCTTCCACGGCCGGACATCGAGCGCCCCGGCGGCCGTTGCCGCTCGGGCCGCCTCCGTGGACGAGGAGGCCGGCTCGTGACCGCCGCCGACGCCGCGATCGAGGCCGTGTCCACCACGGCGGTCCTCTTGGTCGCGCTCGATTTCGACGGCACGCTCGCTCCGCTCGTCGACGACCCGATGACGGCGCGGATGACGCCGCGCGCCCGGGCCGCGGTCGATGCCCTCGCCGCCGCGCCCGACACCGTGGTCGCCCTCGTCTCTGGGCGGTCCCTCGGGCACCTGCGCGAGATCGCGGAGCACGACGACGACTCTCCGGTGTGGCTGGCGGCGTCCCACGGCGTGCAGTACTGGGTTCCGGGCACGGGCGAGGAGCCGGCGCCGGACGACGCCGAGCACCTGTCGCTCCGGGACCGGCTCCAGGCCGAGCTGGAGCGACGCACCGCCCACGCGACCGGCGTCTGGATCGAGCCGAAGGAGTTCGGTGTCGGGGTGCACACCCGTCGAGCGGATGCCACCGACGCGGCGGAGGCGCGCGAGATCGCCGACGCGCTCGTCGGCACGGAAGCGCCACGGTGGCGTCGCCGCACCGGCCACGACATCCTCGAGTTCGCGTTCCGCCACGAGGGCAAGGACTCCGCCGTCGAGCGCCTGCGGGAGCGCGTAGGGGCGACGGCGGTGCTCTTCGCGGGCGACGACGTCACCGACGAAGACGCCCTGCGCTCGCTCTTGGCGGGGGATCTCGGCATCCACATCGGTTCCGGAGAGACCGCGGCCGACCTGAAGGTCGCCGACATCGATGCTTTCGTCGACGTTCTGGAGGCCGTGGCGCATCAGCGTGTCGCCCACGCGCAATAGACTGCGAGAATGCCCGCACCGCACAATTCGACCCCCGCCGGCGAGATCGACATCAAGCCCCGCAGCCGCGTCATCACCGATGGCATCGAAGCCACCACGTCGCGCGGAATGCTCCGCGGCGTCGGCATGGGCGACGATGACTGGGACAAGCCCCAGATCGGCATCGCGTCCAGCTGGAACGAGATCACGCCCTGCAACCTGAGCCTGGACCGTCTGGCCCAGGGCGCCAAAGAGGGCGTGCACTCCGGTGGCGGATACCCGCTGCAGTTCGGCACCATCTCCGTCTCCGACGGCATCTCGATGGGCCACGAGGGCATGCACTTCTCGCTCGTCTCGCGCGAGGTGATCGCCGACTCCGTCGAGACCGTCATGATGGCCGAGCGCCTGGACGGCTCGGTCCTTCTCGCCGGGTGCGACAAGTCGATCCCGGGCATGCTCATGGCATCCGCCCGTCTCGACCTCTCGAGCGTCTTCCTCTACGCCGGCTCGATCGCGCCGGGCTGGGTCAAGCTCTCGGACGGCACCGAGAAGGAGATCACGATCATCGACTCCTTCGAGGGTGTCGGTGCGTGCCTCGCGGGCCGTATGAGCGAGGCCGACCTCAAGCGCATCGAGTGCTCGTTCGCGCCCGGTGAGGGCGCGTGCGGCGGAATGTACACCGCCAACACGATGGCCTCCGTCGCCGAGGCGCTCGGTCTCAGCCTCCCCGGCTCCGCCGCCCCGCCCTCGGCCGACCGTCGCCGCGACTACTTCGCCCATCGCTCGGGCGAGGCCGTGGTCAACCTGCTGCGCCAGGGGATCACGACGCGCGACATCCTCACCAAGGAGGCGTTCGAGAACGCCATCGCTCTCGCCATGGCTCTCGGTGGTTCGACGAACGTCGTCCTCCACCTGCTCGCGATCGCCCGCGAGGCCGAGGTCGAGCTGACGCTCCACGACTTCAACCGCATCGGCGACAAGACGCCGCACGTGGCCGACATGAAGCCGTTCGGCAAGTACGTCATGAACGACGTCGACCGTCAGGGCGGCATCCCGGTCATCATGAAGGCGATGCTCGACGAGGGCCTGCTGCACGGCGACGCGCTCACGGTCACGGGCAAGACCCTCGCCGAGAACCTCGCCGACCTCGACCCCGACCCGATCGACGGCACCGTCATCCACTCGTTCGACAACCCCATCCACGCCACGGGCGGCATCACGATCCTGCACGGCTCGATGGCTCCCGAGGGTGCGGTCGTCAAGTCCGCCGGCTTCGACGGCAACGTCTTCGAGGGACCCGCGCGGGTGTTCGAGCGCGAGCGCGCCGCCATGGACGCGCTCGAGGCGGGCGAGATCCACGCCGGCGACGTCGTCGTCATCCGCTACGAGGGCCCCAAGGGCGGCCCCGGCATGCGCGAGATGCTGGCCATCACGGCCGCGATCAAGGGCGCGGGTCTCGGAAAAGATGTACTACTCTTGACGGACGGTCGATTCTCAGGCGGCACAACCGGCCTCTGCATCGGCCACATAGCTCCCGAAGCGGTGGACGCAGGTCCTATCGCCTTCGTGCGCGATGGTGATCTGATACGGGTCGATATCGCCGCTCGCACTCTCGACTTGATCGTCGATGACGCCGAGCTGAGTTCCCGCCGTGAGGGCTGGGAACCGCTTCCCCCGCGCTATACCCGTGGCGTTCTGGCCAAATACTCCAAGCTCGTGCACTCCGCCGCGGAGGGCGCAGTCACGGGCTGACGGCCGTCCCCCTTTCACCCTCCATCGGTTCCGAGGTACCACCATGTCCGCCGAATCCGCCACGGCCGTTCCCCGGCCCCCCGCTCGCACCGCCCCGGCGCCCGTGCTCACGGGCGCCCAGGCGGTCGTCCGTTCGCTCGATCTGCTCGGCGTCACCGACGTGTTCGGTCTGCCGGGCGGGGCGATCATGCCCGTGTACGACCCGCTCATGGACGACGAGAACGTCCGCCACATCCTCGTGCGCCATGAGCAGGGCGCCGGCCACGCGGCCGAGGGCTACGCCGCCGCCTCCGGGCGGACCGGTGTCGCCATCGCGACGTCGGGCCCCGGGGCGACCAACCTCGTCACCGCGATCGCCGACGCCTACATGGACTCGGTCCCGCTGGTCTGCATCACCGGTCAGGTCTTCTCGACCCTCATGGGGACGGATGCCTTTCAGGAAGCCGACATCGTCGGCATCACGATGCCGATCACCAAGCACTCGTTCCTGGTGAAGTCGGCCGACGAGATCCCCGGTGCGATCGCCGCGGCCTTCGAGATCGCCTCGACGGGCCGACCCGGTCCGGTCCTGGTCGACATCACCAAGGACGCGCAGCAGAACGAGGCGCCGTTCATCTGGCCGCCCAAGATCGACCTGCCGGGCTACCGCCCGGTGACCAAGGCGCACGGCAAGCAGATCCAAGCGGCCGCACAGCTCATCGCGCAGGCCAAGAAGCCGGTCCTCTACGTCGGTGGCGGTGTCATCCGCGCCAAGGCGTCGGCTGAGCTCAAGGCCCTCGCCGAGGCGACCGGCGCCCCGCTCGTGACCACGCTCATGGCGCGCGGCGCGTTCCCCGACTCGCACGAGCAGCACCTCGGCATGCCCGGGATGCACGGCACGGTGCCGGCGGTCCTCGCGCTGCAGGACAGCGACCTCATCGTCTCGCTCGGCGCACGTTTCGACGACCGCGTCACCGGCAAGGCTGCGCTGTTCGCCCCGAACGCGCAGGTCGTGCACGTCGACATCGACCCCGCCGAGATCTCCAAGATCCGCACGGCGGACGTGCCGATCGTGGGCGACCTCAAGGACGTGCTGGTCGACCTGGAGGCGGCGTTCCGCCAGGCGGCATCCGAGACCGAGGTGGACTACTCGGAGTGGTGGTCGTTCCTGAACGGCCTGCGCGAGGAGTTCCCGCTCGGGTACACGCCGACCACCGACGGCCTCCTCTCGCCCCAGCACGTGATCCAGCGCATCGGCGAGATGACCGGACCCGAGGCGATCTACGCGGCGGGCGTGGGCCAGCACCAGATGTGGGCCGCGCAGTTCATCAAGTACGAGCGACCCAACGCGTGGCTGAACTCGGGCGGTGCCGGCACCATGGGATACTCCGTCCCGGCGGCCATGGGCGCCAAGGTCGCCGAGCCCGACCGCGTGGTCTGGGCGATCGACGGTGACGGCTGCTTCCAGATGACCAACCAGGAGCTCGCGACCTGCGTCATCAACGGCATCCCCATCAAGGTCGCGATCATCAACAACTCCTCGCTCGGCATGGTGCGCCAGTGGCAGACGCTGTTCTTCGACGGCCGCCACTCGAACACCGACCTGAACACCGGTCACGGCACCCGTCGCATCCCGGACTTCGTCAAGCTCGCAGAGGCTTACGGATGCCTCGCGATCCGCGTCGAGAAGGAAGACGAGATCGACGCCGCGATCCAGCTGGCACTCGACACCAACGACCGCCCCGTCGTGATCGACTTCGTCGTGAGCGCCGACGCCATGGTGTGGCCGATGGTTCCGCAGGGCGTCAGTAACAGCTACGTCCAGTACGCACGCGATCACTCGCCCGCCTTCGCCGAGCAGGAGGACTGACATGTCCAGGCACGTTCTCAGCCTCCTCGTCGAGGACAAGCCGGGTCTGCTGACCCGCGTCGCCGGTCTCTTCGCCCGTCGCGGCTTCAACATCGAGTCGCTTGCCGTGGGTGTGACCGAGGTTCCCGGCCTCTCGCGCATCACGGTCGTGGTCGACGTCGAGGGGCTGCCCCTCGAACAGGTGACCAAGCAGCTGAACAAGCTGATCAACGTCATCAAGATCGTCGAGCTCGACGCGGCCAGCTCGGTGCAGCGCGAGCACGTGCTCGTGAAGGTCCGGGCCGACAACGCCAGCCGATCCAACGTGCTGGAGGTCGTGAACCTCTTCCGCGCATCGGTGGTCGACTACGCCTCCGACGCCCTGGTGATCGAGATCACGGGCGACAAGGGCAAGGTCGAGGCCTTCCTCAAGGCCATCGAGCCGTTCGGCGTGAAGGAGCTCGCCCAATCGGGCCTGCTCGCGGTCGGTCGCGGCGGCAAGAGCATCACCGAACGCGTCCTGCGCGGCTGACCCTCCCACCCTTTCCACACACCCCCGGTCCCCGTCGCGGGACCTGTATCCAAGGAGAAAGCATCCCCATGGCAGAGATCTTCTACGACGACGACGCCGACCTCTCGATCATCCAGGGCAAGAAGGTCGCGATCGTCGGCTACGGCTCGCAGGGTCACGCGCACGCGCAGAACCTCCGCGACTCCGGCGTCGAGGTCGTCATCGCGCTCAAGGATGGATCCAAGTCCACCGCCAAGGCGCAGGAGGACGGCTTCGAGGTCAAGAACGTCGCGGACGCCGCCGAGTGGGCCGACCTCATCATGATCCTGGCGCCCGACCAGCACCAGCGCTCCATCTACGCCGACTCCATCAAGGACAAGCTGACCGAGGGCAAGACGCTCGCCTTCGCGCACGGCTTCAACATCCGCTTCGGCTACATCGATGCGCCCGAGGGCGTCGACGTCATCCTCGTCGCCCCCAAGGCCCCCGGCCACACGGTGCGTCGCGAGTACGTCGCGGGCCGCGGCATCCCGGACATCATCGCCGTCGAGCGCGACGCCTCGGGCTCGGCCTGGGACACCGCGCTGTCGTACGCCAAGGCGATCGGCGGCACGCGCGCCGGCGTCATCAAGACGACCTTCACCGAAGAGACCGAGACCGACCTGTTCGGCGAGCAGTCCGTGCTCTGCGGTGGCATGAGCCACCTCGTGCAGTACGGCTTCGAGACGCTCACCGAGGCCGGCTACCAGCCCGAGATCGCCTACTTCGAGGTGCTGCACGAGCTGAAGCTCATCGTCGACCTCATGTGGGAGGGCGGCATCGCCAAGCAGCGCTGGTCGATCTCGGACACCGCCGAGTACGGCGACTACGTCTCGGGCCCGCGCGTCATCGACCCGTCGGTCAAGGAGAACATGAAGGCCGTCCTCGCCGACATCCAGTCGGGTGCCTTCGCCGAGCGCTTCATCGCCGACCAGGACAACGGCGCCCCCGAGTTCCTCGCCCTTCGCGAGAAGGAGCAGGGTCACCCGATCGAGGCGACCGGCCGGGAGCTCCGCGGCCTGTTCGCGTGGAAGCAGCAGGACAGCGACTACACGGAAGGCAGCGCTGCGCGCTGACTTGCGTCCTCGAACGCCCCGGAGCCCTCGCGGTTCCGGGGCGTTCGGCGTACCGGCGGGGCATCCTCGCTGTGTCGGTGCCCGGCGCTACCGTGGTCGGGTGAGCACTCCCCGCGACGACGACGCCCTCTCTTGGGACGGTGACGACGACCCGACCCTCGACGTCGGCGATCGTGCCCCGGCCGACAACCCGGGAACGCCGGCCGGAGCGGAGCCCGCTGCGGCGGCCTCGACGCACGGCGCACCCACCGCGGCTCCGACCGAGCAGGCCCCGACCGATCCGGCCGTGCGACAGCCCGCGGCGTCCTCGGCGCCCGATCCGGCCCCGACGATGGCGCGGGCGCAGGCCCCCGCGCAGGAGGAGACCGAGACGGCGCCGGCCGCGTCGACGCCCCTCGGCAACGCCGGGCTCGTGGGCATCGGCATGGTGGCGGCGACCTTCCTGCTCTTCGCCATCGGGTGGGTGCTCGCCGGGCGCCAGCTCCTCGCCCTCGGCATCCCGATCCCCGACGTCACCGTCATCGCACTCACCGCCGGCGCCGCGCTGGCCCCGCCGACCTGGTTCGTGGCGACGCTCGTGCTGACGCGCGGCTGGCGCACGTGGCAGCGGTTCCTCGTGCTGATCCTGGGAGTCGTCCTCCTCGTGCCCTGGCCGCTGCTGTCGATGGGATCCCTCGTATGAACGCCGTCCCGCGTACCCGCCTGCTTCCGACGTGGATCGTCGTCGCGATCGCCGGTATCTTCGGCCTCTTCTACGCGTTCGTCGTCTGGAGCTCGGTCGACCTGCTGATCCTCCAGGTCAACGGCCCCCTCGGACTGAACGGTCTGGGCTGGTTCGTCTACATCCTTCCGATCGTCTTCCCGCTGGCGGCCTTCGGCGTAGCTTTCGCGATCGGCGCACGTCGGCGCGCGGGGGAGTTCTCGCTCGCGATGCTGGCGGGGCTGACGCTGTCTGCGGCCTTCTGGCTCGCGGTCGTGGGTTACGGCACGACGTCGTACGGCCTCTACGGCGGCTGACGCGGCCGGTCGTGCGCGTGCGGTTCGGCGCGTGCGGGTTCGGCGCGCGCGGAACGGCGGGGGATGCCGCGGCACGTCACAGTGTCCGGGGCGCATCGGCGACCGCGCTAGGCTGACAGACGGCCCGCACGGGCCGCGCGCCCGGATCTCATCGGTGGTGTGCGGTGGTGCGCGCCGGTCCCGTGCACCGTTTCGAAGGACTCATCCGTGACGAAGCCCGTCGTGCTCATCGCCGAAGAACTCTCTCCCGCCACGATCGACGCGCTCGGCCCCGACTTCGACGTGCGCCACGTCGACGGGACCGACCGCCCCGCGCTGCTCTCGGCTCTGGCCGACGCGCACGCGGTGCTGGTGCGGTCGGCCACCAAGATCGACTCCGAGGCGATCGACGCCGCCCCGTCGCTCAAGGTCGTCGCCCGCGCGGGTGTCGGCCTCGACAACGTCGACATCAAGTCCGCGACCGCGGCCGGTGTCATGGTGGTCAACGCGCCGACGTCGAACATCATCTCGGCCGCCGAGCTCACCGTCGGGCACGTGCTGAGCCTTGCGCGTCGCATTCCCGCCGCGCACGCCTCGCTCGCGCAGGGACTGTGGAAGCGGAGCTCGTTCACCGGCACCGAGCTCTTCGAGAAGACCATCGGCATCATCGGCCTCGGCCGCATCGGTGCGTTGATCGCCGCCCGCCTGCAGGCGTTCGACATGCACGTGATCGCGTACGACCCGTACGTCACCGCCACGCGCGCGCAGCAGCTGGGTGTTCAGCTCGTCTCGCTCGACGAGCTGCTCGAGCAGAGCGACTTCGTCACGATCCACATGCCGAAGACGCCCGAGACCACGGGCATGATCGGCGCCGAGCAGCTGCGCCGAATGAAGAAGACCGCCTACGTCATCAACGTCGCCCGTGGCGGCCTGATCGACGAGGACGCCCTCTACGACGCGCTCACCTCGGGTGAGATCGCCGGGGCCGGCCTCGACGTCTTCTCCACCGAGCCCCCCGCCGAAGACGGTCCGGCCCGCAAGCTCCTCGACCTGCCGAACGTCGTCGTCACCCCCCACCTCGGTGCCAGCACCGAAGAGGCGCAAGAGAAGGCGGGCGTGTCGGTGGCACGCTCGGTCAAGCTCGCGCTCGAGGGCGATCTCGTGCCGGATGCCGTGAACGTCGCCGGCGGCGCCATCGACCCGTTCGTGCGGCCCGGTATCGCGCTCGTCGAGATGCTCGGCCAGTTCTTCAGCGGCCTTGCCGACAGCGCGCTCTCCAGCCTCGACATCGAGGTGCGCGGCGAGCTCGCCGCCTACGACGTGAGCGTGTACCGCCTCGCCGCACTGAAGGGCATCTTCAGCCGCATCGTCAGCGAGACCGTTTCGTACGTCAACGCGCCGCTGTTCGCCGAGCAGCGCGGGGTCGAGACCCGCCTGATCGTCGAGGCCGAGAGCCCGCTGTACCGAAACATCACGATCCTACGCGGCACCCTCGCCGACGGCTCGACGCTCACCGTCGCCGGGACGCTCGCGGGCACCCGCATGGTGCCCAAGGTCGTCGCGATCAACGGGTACGACATCGAGGTGCCGATCGAGCGGCACCACCTCGTCATGCGCTACGCCGACCGCCCCGGCATCGTCGCGATCTACGGCCAGAAGCTGGGGGAGGCGGGCATCAACATCGCCGGTCTGCAGGTGGCGGCCCCGGATGCCACCGGCCGAGCACTGTCGGTGCTCACGGTCGACTCGCCCGTGCCCGATGGCATCCTCGATGCGATGCGCGAGGCCGTCAACGCCGACCTGTTCCGTCAGATCGAGATCGTCGAGAGCTGACGCTCGATCGGAGAATCGGGGAGGGGGTCGCGGAAGCGGCCCCCTTCGTCGTTGCCGGCGGTGGGTCGCGAGGTCGGCGATGTGCACGAATTCAGCGGGTCGGCGCCACTCTGATGTGAGTTTGCGCGCATCGCTGAGTCTGCGCGCACGCACGCGAGTGGCGCGCGGATCGTGGTTCGGGTAGGAGCTGGCGTTCAGGTGGTCGCGGCGAGGACAGCGGAGATGAGGGCGTCGAGGTCGGCGCCTTCGAGCGTCGACCCCGGCACGGCGTTGAGGTCGAGCACCGCGTTGAAGTAGAGGCCGTCGCTGACGAGCAGCACCATCTGCAGGGCCGTCTCGTCACGGGTGTGCGGGCGCAGGCTCGCTTCCCACAGTTCGCGAACGCGCCGGAGCGAGGCCGACGCCGCGTCGTTGCCGTTCTGCGCCAAGCGGGAAACGGCGAGGATCGTCGCGTCGAGGGGTGACCCGGTGTTCTGTGACGAGCGCAAGTGGGCGGCGACGACGCCCTCGGCGGACTTCTCGATCTCGTCCACGTCCTGCTGGGCGAGTAGCTCGAGTCGACGCACCAGTGCTTCTTCGAGCGCGCTCTTGGAATTGAAGTGATACAGCAACCCGCCCTTGGAGACGCCCGCGGCGCGAGCCGTGGCATCCATCGTCGCGGCGCGTTCGCCCTCGTCGACGAGGATCTGGGTGAACGCGTCCAGGACGGCATCGCGGGCGAGAGGGGGGCGGCTCATGACTCCTCGATCGTAAGGGCGGATGTCGGTTCCTTCTGATACTATACCGGCCGGACGGTTAAGAATCAGGAACGGAACTATGCTCACCTCGTCGTTGCCCACTCAAGAGATCAACGCCCCTCGCGCCGGCTGGCGCGGGTGGTTCGCGCTGGCCGTGCTCATGCTCCCGGTGCTGCTGGTCTCGGTCGACAACACGGTGCTGAGCTTCGCGCTCCCCGAGATCGCGCTCGACCTGCAGCCCACGAGCATCGAGCAGCTGTGGATCATCGACGTCTACCCGTTGGTCCTGGCCGGTCTGCTCGTGACGATGGGCACGCTCGGCGACCGTTTCGGGCGCAAGCGCATGCTCCTCATCGGTGCCACGGGTTTCGCGGCGGTGTCGGCGCTGTCGGCGTTCGCCCCCACCGCTGCCGCCCTCATCGCCGGCCGCGCGCTCATGGGCGTGTTCGGTGCCATGCTGATGCCCTCCACGCTCTCGCTCCTGCGCAGCATCTTCCGCGATCGCGACCAGCGTCGGTTCGCGATCGCCGTGTGGGCGTCCGGCTTCTCTGCGGGTGCCGCCCTCGGCCCCATCGTCGGAGGGTTCCTCCTCGAGCACTTCTCGTGGGGCTCGGTCTTCCTCATGGCCGTGCCGGTGCTGGTCCCGCTGCTCGTGCTCGCCCCCTTCTTCGTGCCCGAGAGCCGCGACCCCGCTCCCGGCCGCTTCGACCCCGTCAGCGTGCTGCTGTCGCTGGCGACGATGGTGCCGATCGTGTACGGCATCAAGAAGCTCGCGGTCGACGGCCCGCTCTCGCTCGCGCCCGTGCTCTTCGCCGTCGGCATCGTCTTCGGGGGGCTGTTCGTCCGTCGTCAGCGGCGCCTCGCGACACCCATGCTCGACATGACGCTGTTCCGCCGCGGCACATTCTCGGGCGCCATCCTGGTCAACCTCCTCAGCGTCGTCGGGCTCGTGGGCTTCCTGTACTTCGTCGCCCAGCACCTGCAGCTCGTGGTCGGTCTGTCGCCGATGGTGGCCGGCTTCGCGCTGCTGCCTGGACTCGTGCTCATGATCGTCTCGGGTCTGGCGGTGGTGCCGGTGGCACAGCGGTTCCCGGCCCGAACGGTCGTGCCCGTAGCGCTGGGCTTCTCGGTCGTCGCCTACGTCATGGTGGCGTTCTCGACCGCGGATCTGGTTCTGCTGATCGTCGCTTTCGGTCTGCTCGGCATCGGCATCGGAGCGGCCGAGACGGTCTCGAACGAGCTCATCCTCTCCAGCGCTCCGCCGGCCAAGGCCGGGGCGGCCAGCGCCGTGTCCGAGACGGCCTACGAGCTGGGTGCCGTGCTCGGCACCGCCGTGCTCGGCGGCATCCTCGCGGCGTTCTACCGCGCGCAGCTCGTTCTCCCCGCGGGCCTCCCCGGTGGGGCGGCGGACGCGGCTCGCGAGACGCTCGCGGGCGCTGTCGCGGTGTCGGAGACGCTCGAGGACCCGTCGCTCGCCGAGGCCTTGCGCACGGCCGCGGCGCACGCGTTCGACTCGGGTGTGGTCGTGACCGCGCTGATCGGCGCGGGTCTCATCGTCATCGCCGCGCTCATCGCTGCCACTACCCTGGGAGGAAACCGCGGCGCGTCGACGAAGTGACGCGCCCTGAGCGCTGAGGAGTGCGATGTCGCGCGTCGTGAAACTGGCCGTCATCCCCGGTGACGGCATCGGCCCCGAGGTCGTCGCGGAAGCCGAGAAGGTGCTCGACGCCGTGACCGCGGCCTCCGACGTCACCTTCGAGAAGACCTCCTTCTCGCTCGGCGCGGGCCGGTACCTCGAGACCGGTGACACGCTCACCGACGACGATCTCGCCGCCATCGCCGCGCACGACGCGATCCTCCTCGGCGCCGTCGGGGGAGTGCCCGGCGATCCGCGACTCAAAGACGCCAACATCGAGCGCGGCCTGCTGCTGAAGCTGCGGTTCGAGCTCGACCACTACGTCAACCTGCGTCCGTCGAAGCTCTACCCCGGAGCGACGAGCCCGCTCGCCGATCCCGGTGCGATCGACTTCGTCGTGGTACGCGAGGGCACCGAGGGGCCGTACGTCGGCAACGGCGGCGCCATCCGGCGCGGCACGGCCCACGAAGTCGCCAACGAGACGTCGGTGAACACCGCGTATGGAGTCGAGCGCGTCGTCCGGTACGCCTTCGCCCTCGCCGAGCGGCGGCGCAAGAAGCTCACGCTGGTGCACAAGACGAACGTGCTCGTGCACGCCGGCGGAATGTGGAAGCGGATCGTCGACGACGTGGCATCCGAGTTCCCCGGGGTCGACGTAGACTACCTGCACGTCGACGCGGTCACCATCTTCCTGGTCACGAACCCGAGCCGCTTCGACGTGATCGTCACCGACAACCTCTTCGGCGACATCCTGACCGACCTGGCCGGCGCCGTCACCGGTGGCATCGGCCTCGCCGCATCGGGCAACATCAACCCCGACGGCGCGTTCCCCTCGATGTTCGAGCCCGTCCACGGATCGGCGCCCGACATCGCAGGCTCCCAGAAGGCCGATCCCACGGCCGCGATCCTCTCCGTCGCCCTGCTGCTCGATCATCTCGGGCTCACCGACGAGGCCGCCCGCGTCACCCACGCGGTCGAGTCCGACATCGCGGACCGGGATGCCTCGCCCCGAACCACCGCGCAGATCGGCGACGCCATCGTCGACCGTCTCCGGGCGTAACCTGGAGCGATCCGGCCGCGCCGCCGTCCCGCGCCCCCGAACAGTCTGAAAGCGCAGATCATGACCACCATCGACACCGACCCGGACACCGGACTCGAGCCCCTCGAGTTCTCCGTCACCCGCAACCTCGCGGCCAAGAACGCCGCGCAGCGCGACGAGATCCTGGTCGCGCCCGGCTTCGGGCAGAACTTCACCGACCACATGGTCGACATCTGCTGGTCGGTCCGCGGCGGGTGGCATCGTCCGCGCGTTTCGCCCTACGGTCCGATCTCGCTCGACCCCGCGGCCGCTGTGCTGCACTACGGGCAGGAGATCTTCGAGGGCATCAAGGCATACCGTCACGCCGACGGCTCGGTGCACACGTTCCGCCCCGACCAGAACGGTCGGCGCCTGCAGCGCTCCGCCCGCCGCTTGGCGCTTCCCGAACTGCCCGTCCCGTACTTCCTGCAGTCGCTGCGCGAGCTCATCGCGGTCGACGGGGCATGGGTGCCCTCGGGCGAGGACCAGAGCCTCTACCTGCGTCCCTTCATGTTCGCGAAGGAGGCCTTCCTCGGCGTGCGTCCCGCGCACAAGGTGGCCTACTACGTGATCGCGAGCCCGGCGGGCGCGTACTTCAAGGGCGGCGTGCAGCCCGTCTCGATCTGGCTCAGCGAGGACTACTCGCGCGCCGGCAAGGGCGGCACCGGTGCGGCGAAGACCGGGGGGAACTACGCGGCGAGCCTGTTGCCGCAGTCCGAGGCCTACGAGAACGAGTGCGACCAGGTGGTGTTCCTCGACCAGGACCGCAACGTCGAGGAGCTCGGCGGGATGAACGTCGTGTTCGTCTACAAGGACGGCACGATCGTCACTCCGCAGTCGGACTCGATCCTCGAGGGCATCACGCGCGACTCGCTCCTGCAGCTCGCTCGCGATCGCGGCCACCACGTCGTCGGGCGGAACGTCTCGCTGACCGAGTGGCGCGAGGGTGTGGCATCCGGTGACATCGTCGAGGTGTTCGCGTGCGGCACGGCGGCGGTCGTCACCCCGATCGGGACGCTCAAGGGGCGCGACTTCATCGACGAGCAGCCCACCGGCACCCTCGCGCTGGAGCTTCGTCAGGAACTCACCGACATCCAGTACGGCCGCGCCGAAGACAAGCACGGCTGGCTCTACCGCCTCGACGCCTGAGTCGCGCCACCACGAAGGGGTCCCTGAACGGGGGCCCCTTCGTCGTTGCTGCACCGGCGGCGGTGGGCGGCTGCGGCGGTGGGCGTGCCGACAAACGCCATTCCTGTCGAGACACGCGCTGTCGCGGCGTTCCTCGCGAGGAACAGCGTTTATC
>NZ_VBUM01000088.1 GCF_005774735.1 Microbacterium sp. 5K110
CCGTTACCCCGTTCACCCCCGATGGCGACGTCGACTACGCCGCCATCCAGCGCCTGGGCTCGTGGCTCGGATCCATCGAGGGCGTCAAGAGCCTCGTGGTCCTCGGTCACGCGGGCGAAGGGACGTTCCTTACCGAGACGGAGCAGCTCGACGTCATCCGGGCCTTCCGCGACTCGGTCGAGGACCGCCTGCCGATCATCGCGGGCATCACCAAGGAGGGAAACCGCACGGCCGCCCTCGAGGCGAAGGATGCCGCGGACGCCGGCGCGAAGGGGGCCCTGGTCTACCCGTCGCACGGCTGGCTGCGCTTCGGCTTCCAGCCGGGCGCCCCGCAGACCCGGTACCGCGCCATCTGGGAGGAGTCGGGTCTGGAGGAGATCCTCTTCCAGTACCCCGACAACACCAAGGCCTCGTACGACCTCGACACCCAGCTCGAGATCGCCGGCCAGGAGGGTGTCAACCACACCAAGAACGGCGTGCGGAACATGCGCCGCTGGTACACCGAGATCCCCGCCCTACGCGCCGCCTATCCGGAGCTGCAGGTGCTGTCCTGCCACGACGAGTACCTGCTCCCGACGATGTTCGACGTTGACGGCCTTCTTGTCGGGTACGGGAACATCGCCCCCGAACTTCTCGTGGACCTCATCGAAGCGGGCAAGGCACGTGACTACCCCGCCGCGCACGCCATCCACGAGCGCCTGCTACCGGTCACGAAGGCCGTGTACCACCGTGGTTCGCACATGGAGGGCACCGTCGCTCTCAAGTGGGGCCTGGTGAACCGTGGCATCCTGGACCACGCCACCGTGCGCGAGCCCCTGCTGCCCCTTCCGGCGGGAGCCGACGCCGAGATCGCCGCCGCGTTCTCGTCCGCCGACCTGGGCAGCGTGGTCGTCCCGGCCTGACGCCCTCGGGGGCGGCCTCGGGACGGTCGCCCCCTCATGCCCCATCTCGTCAACGAAGACGGAAGGATCACTCATGAGCGACCGCACCACCTCCCGACCGCCCGCGACTCCGGGCACGGGCCACGGGCGCATCTCGACCGAGACGGTACGCAGCATCGTCGACACCCACCGGACGCGGCGGACCTTCTGGCGCCGCCTCGCCCTCATCGGCCCCGCGTTCGTCGCGGGGGCCTGGCAGTTCGGACCCGGGAACCTCACCACCGCGATGAACGCGGGGGCTCTCTACGGCTACACCCTCATCTGGGTCATCATCGTCTCGACCATCCTGATGATCTTCCTCACCGACATGAGCGTGCGACTGGGGATTCGCACCCCGGTGTCCCTGATCTCGTCGATCAAGGACACCTTCGGCGCCTGGGCCGGCGTCGTCGCCGGTGTCGGCGTCTTCCTCATCACCCTCTGCTTCTCGGTGGGCAACGCCGTCGGATCCGGCGTGGGTCTCGCGATGCTCCTCCCCGGCACGTCACCGGTGATGTGGACCGTGATCTGCACGGTGCTGGTCGGCACGATCCTGCTGCTGAAGAAGATCTACGGCGTCGTCGAGAAGATCCTCATCGCGATCGTGGCGCTCATGGCGTTCTGCTTCATCGCGTCGGCGTTCGCGTCCCACCCTGATTGGGCCGCGGCCGGCGCCGGGCTCATCCCGATCGTCCCGGGCGGCGCATGGCTGCTGATCATCGGACTCGTCGGCACGAACTTCTCGATCAACGCGGCCTTCTTCGCCTCGTACGGCACGAAGGCCCGCGAGCGCAAGGCGAGCGAATACCGCGACATCACGATCGTGGACACGATCCCCGGCATCGTCGCACCGGGCATCATGACCGCCCTCGTGATCGTCGTCGCCGCATCGGTACTAGGGCAGACCGGCGCCGACACCCCCGCGGCCTTCGGAGGCCTGGCGCGCATCTTCGAGCCGGTCGCCGGCCCCGTGGGCGCGTGGATCTTCGCCCTCGGGTTCTTCGGCTCCGCCTTCTCCTCGATGATCCCGAACTGCATCGCGGGCGGGACCATGCTCTCGGATGCCATCGGACGCGGCGCCTCCGCCGAAACGCTGGCCGCTCGCCTCGGCAGCGCGTTCATCCTCGCGTTCGGTCTCGGCGTGACGATCGCCTTCGCGGGGACGTCGCCGGTACAGCTCATCGTGATCGCCCAGGCGCTGACGGTGCTGTTCGCCCCGATCCTCGCCGCGCTCATCATCCTCATGGCCAACAACAAGACGCTCATGGGCCCGTTGCGCAACCGGTGGTGGCAGAACCTCTTCGGCGTCATCGGCTTGGTGGCCGTCGTCGCCCTGTCGATCCGGCTGATGGTGAGCCTGATCGCGGGGTGAACGCCGTGGACGATGGCCTCGGATCTCACGGATCCGGGGCCGTCGTCATTCAGGGCGACCTCAGCCGCGCAGGCTGTCGTCGCGCCACTCCACGACGACGACCTCCCCGCGCGCAGCGCGCTCCTCGCGATCGCGCAGTTCGACCCGGCGGATCTTGCCCGAGATCGTCTTGGGGAGCTCGGCAAACTCGATGCGCCGCAACCGCTGGAAGGGTGCCAGGCTCGCCCGCGCGAAGCGCAGGATGTCGAGAGCGACCTCCTCGCCCGGTTCGTGGCCGGTGGCCAGCACGACATAGGCCTTCGGCACCGACAGACGCAGGTCGTCGGGCGCCGGGACGACGGCCGCCTCCACCACCGCTGGGTGCTCGATGAGCACGCTCTCCAGCTCGAACGGGCTGATCTTGTAGTCCGACGACTTGAAGACGTCGTCCGTGCGGCCGATGTAGGTGATGCTCCCGGTCTCGTCGCGACGGGCGACGTCGCCGGTGTGGAACAGCCCGCCGTCGAACGCCTCCGCGTTGCGCGCCGGGTCGCCGACGTACCCCGTCATGAGGTTCAGCGGTCGCTCGGAGAGATCGAGGCAGATCTCGCCCTCGTCGGTATGCGCACCGGTGAGCGGGTCGACGATCACCACCGGGCAGCCCGGCAGTGGGCGCCCCATCGATCCGGGCACCAGGGCCGCTCCCGGCGTGTTCGCCACGATCGCCGTCATCTCGGTCTGGCCGTACCCGTCGCGGATGTCGAGCCCCCACGCGCGCTGCACGTGAGCGATGACCTCGGGGTTGAGGGGCTCCCCCGCCGAGACGACCTCGCGCAACGCGCCGCGACGGCCCGCCAGGTCGGCCTGGATCAGCATCCGCCACACGGTCGGCGGAGCGCAGAACGTCGTGACCCGATCCCTCTCGAGCTCGTTCAGCAGGCGCTCGGCCGAGAACCGCGCGTAGTTGAGGGCGAGCACGGTCGCTCCGGCGATCCACGGGGCGAAGAAGCAGCTCCACGCGTGCTTCGCCCACCCCGGCGAGCTGATCGCGAGGTGCACGTCGCCCGGCTCGAGGCCCAGCCAGTACATCGTGCTGAGGTGCCCGACCGGGTACGAGACCTGCGTGTGCTCGACGAGTTTCGGCTTCGACGTCGTGCCCGAGGTGAAGTACAACAGGAGCCGGTCGTCGGCGAGTGTCCCCGGATGCCGAGCCGGCGGCGCCTCCAAGAGGAACGCATCGTCGTACCGGGCCCAACCCGGCAGCTCCTCGCCCACCACAATGCGGCCGAGACTCTCGGGCAGGTCGTCGAACTTGTCGGCATCCGCGGTGCCGACGATGACGTGGCGGATCTCGGCGCGCTCGACGCGGTCGGCGAGGTCGCCGGGACCGAGGGCGGTCGTGGTCGGCGCGATGACCCCGCCGAGCTTCATGATCGCGAGCATCGCCTCCCATAGCTCGACCTGGTTGCCGAGCATCAGGAGCACGGCGTCCCCCTTGCGCACCCCGCGGGATGCCAGCCACGCGGCGAGCTGATCGGAACGCCGGGACAGCTCGTCGAAGGTGCGTTCGTGGTGCGTCTCGTCGTCGTCGACCACGATCAGGGCGGGCGCATCGTTGCCGCGCGCCATCGGGTCGAACCAGTCGACCGCCCAGTTGAACGGACCGTCGATGCGCGGCCACGCGAACGACGCCGCTCGGGCGGGATCGGTGCGCGCCGCGAGCAGTTCGTCGCGCGCGGCGCGGTAGTGCTCCGTGGGGGTGGTCGAGGTCATGGTGCTCCTTCGCTCGCGCTCTACGCTAGCCACCGCATCCACTGGTCGAGTCCGGCGTAGGCGGCATCCCGAGCCTCGGGCGCGGACAGGAAGACGTCGTGAAGGGCGCCGTCGATGCGCTCGATCGTGACCGTCCGGGCGATGCGGGTGGCCGCGCGCGCGATGTCGTCGACCACGAGCACCGAGTCGGTGTTCCGCATCGCGTCGCTCCACGACAGCGCCGAGGTCGACCGCGCCGACAGCAGCACGAGAGCCGGGCACCCCGCGTCGATCCCGGATGCCACCCGCGCGTGGCCCGCGACGACGGCGGCGAGCCAGCCCGGGTGGGTGGGGAAACCACGCTCCGGGCGCCACCCGTCGGGGCTGTCCGGCAGGGTGCCGACCTCGCGCTGCGCGCGCGTGTAGAACCCGAGATCGACCGCCGGGTGTGTGCCGAGCGGATCGATACGCGCACGGGCGTTGAGGATCGGGGCGAGAGCCTGACGCCCGAGCGGCCCCAGTTGCAACTCCAACCACGGACTGTTGAGGACGAGGGCATGCGCACGTCCCGGATGCCGCGCGGCCCACAGCGTCAGCGTGAGACCGCCCGTGCTATGCCCGAGCAGAACGAGACGCCGGCCGTGGGCTTCGGTGCCCATGGCCTCCAGCGCCGCCTCGATGTCGGCGTCGTACACGTCGAGCGCGGCGACGTACCCGCGCGTCTGGCCGGGCCGGATGCTGCGGCCGTACTTGCGCAGATCGAGCGCGTGAAACCGTGCGCCACGATCGGTGAAGAATCGCGCCAGGCCGGTCTGGAAGAAGTAGTCGGACCAGCCGTGAACGTAGAGCACGTCGAGATCGCGCCATGCCCCGAAGAGCCGTTCCCCCGGGTTCGGCATCGCCCGCACGAGGGTCGCGACCACCTCGCCCTCGTCGTCCGCGCCGAGCGGCAACGTCCGCTGCGCGAACCCCGGGCCGAGGATGTCCGGATGCCAGTCCCCCATGGCCTCAGCCTAGAGCGGAGACGCGCTCATGCCCGCTGCTGCTCCCGCTCCTGACGTTCCTTCGCCCGCTCCAGCGCCCGCGTCCGCGCGGCGCGGGCGTCTTCCTCGAGCTTCTCGGCCTTGGCTTCGTCACGCGTGAGGTTCACGCCCGTCTCGGGGTCGAACAGGTGCAGCGAGTCCGGGGAGAACCACAGCCGCGCGGCATCCCCCGCCCGGACCGAGCTCATGGCATCCAGCGCCACGACGAGTTCGGTGCGCAGGCTCTCGCCGTCGAGGTCGCGATCGAGCTCGGACAGCTTGTCCTTGACGGTGGCGTCGGTCTCGTACGGCACGTAGGCGTAGAGCACTTCGCCGAGCCATTCCGTCATCTCGATGTCGAGCTCCGCCGTGACACCACCGTCGAGATCGCGCTCGGTGGCGTCGGCGTCCTCGAACGCATCGGGTCGCACGCCGACGATGACGAGGTCGCGGCCCTCGACCGCGGCGCGCAAGCGGTCGTCCAGCGGCACGTCGGCGATCGGCAGCCGCAGCATGTCGCCGTCGACGGTCCCGCTGAGGAAGTTCATCGGCGGGGAGCCGATGAACCCGGCGACGAAGAGATTGACCGGCTGGTCGTACAGCCCCCGCGGGCTCGCGACCTGCTGCAGCTCGCCGCGGCGGAGCACCGCCACGCGGTCGCCGAGGGTCATCGCCTCGGTCTGGTCGTGCGTGACGTACACGGTCGTGATCCCGAGCGAACGCTGCAGGCGTGCGATCTCGGTACGCATCTGACCGCGCAGCTTCGCGTCGAGGTTCGACAGCGGCTCGTCGAAAAGGAACGCGCTGGCGTTGCGCACGATCGCGCGTCCCATCGCGACACGCTGGCGCTGCCCGCCCGAGAGGTTCGCGGGCTTGCGCTCGAGGTGCTCGTCGAGTTCCAGCAGCTTCGACGCCTTACGGACGCGCTCGTCGATCTCGGTATCGCTCAGGTCGCTCGACTTCAGTCGCATCGGGAACGCGATGTTCTCGTAGACGGTCAGGTGCGGGTAGAGCGCGTAGTTCTGGAAGACCATCGCGAGGTTGCGGTCCTTCGGCGCCTTGTCGTTGACGACTTCGTCGTCGATTCGCAGCTCGCCGTCCGAGATGTCCTCGAGCCCCACGATCATGCGCAGCAGCGTGGACTTCCCGCACCCGGAGGGCCCGACGAGGATCACGAACTCGCCGTCGGCGATGTCGAGATCGACGCCTTTGACCGCGGTGAAGCCGTCGTCGTAGGTCTTGACGATCCGGTTGAGGGTGATGGATGCCATGGAGTCTCTCCTTTAGCCCTTGACGGGTTTCAGCCCTTGACGGCGCCCTGCGTGAGACCGGACACGATCCGGCGCTGGAAGATCACGACGACGATGACGATGGGGATGGTGACCACGATCGCGGCTGCGGAGATCGCGCCCGTGGGCTCTTCGAACTGCGACGCCCCGGTGAAGAACGAGAGGGCCGCGGGCACCGGGCGGGCGGCATCCGTCGAGGTCAATGAGATGCCGTAGACGAAGTCGTTCCAGGCGATGAAGAACGCGATGATCGCGGTGGTGAACACGCCGGGGGCGGCGAGCGGCACCACGGTCTTGCGGAAAGCCTCGAACGGCGTCGCCCCGTCGACCTGCGCCGCCTGCTCCAGCTCCCAGGGGATCTGGCGGAAGAACGCCGCCAGGGTCCAGATCGAGATCGGCAGCGTCAGCGACAGGTACGGGATGATGAGCCCGAGCCACGTGTCGTACAGACCGATCACGCGCCACAGGTTGAACAGTGGGGTCACGATCGAGACGATCGGGAACACCGACACCGCGAGCGCCGTCGTGAGGATCACGCGCTTGCCCGGGAAGTCCAGGCGTGCGATCGCGTAGGCGCACAGCGTCGCCAGCACGACGGCGATGAACGTCGCGATGAGCGAGATGCCGATCGAGTTGCGCAGCGCCGGCAGGAACAGGTCCTGCGCACTGCCGCCCGGCGCGAGGATCGCGGCGTAGTTGTCGAGCGTCCACTCCTCGGGGACGAGCGTGCCCGAGAACAGTCCCGCCGGCGTCTTGAAGGACGTCATCGCGATCGAGAAGACCGGGAACAGCGACCACACCAGCACGGCGGCGATGATCACGATCCACGTGATCCGCTGGGGCCAGGTCATCGCGCGCATCAGCTGTTCCTCCCCGCGGACAGATCCACTTTGAAGCCCTTGATGAAGATGCCGGCGATGATCAGGACGCTGAGGAAGAGCAGCACCGAGATCGCGGATCCGAGACCGATCTCGAGCCGACCGATCGAGGTGTTGTACGCCAAGAGCGACAGCGCCTCGGTGTCGTTGGCACCGGCGGTCATGATGAAGATGTTGTCGAAGATGCGGAACGCCTCAAGGGTGCGGAACAGCACCGCGACCATGATCGCGGCCTTCATGTTCGGCAGGATCACGCGGCGCAGCACCTCCCACGCGGTCGCTCCGTCGACCTTCGCGGCCTCCTCCAGATCGCCCGGCACCTGGGCGAGGCCGGAGAGCAGGAGCAGCGAGATGAACGGCGTGGTCTTCCACACCTCGGACAAGATGATCACCGTGAGCGAGGTGCCCTGGTACGCGAACCAGTTGAGGTTCTCGTCGAACCCGGGGATCCACGCGAGCCAGTTGTTGACGTACCCGCCGGAGTTGATGTCGAACGCGTAGAAGAACGCGAACGCCGAGACCACCGTGATGATGCCGTACGGCACGAGGATCGCGGTGCGGGCGAAGCCCCGGAGCTTCTTGATGGCCCGGTGCATCACGAGGGCGAACCCGAAACCGATGACCAGCTCCAGCGCCACCGTGACGACCGTGATGAAGAGAGTGACCCCCATCGACTGCCAGAACGCCGGGTCGCCGAGGATCACCTGGTAGTTGCGGAACCAGATGAACTCGCGATCCCCGGGGGCGGTCAAGCGCAGGCTGAACAACGAATCCCACAGCGCCTGCACGATCGGGTACAGCGTGACCAGCAGCATGATCCCGAACGCGGGACCCGCGAGCATCCACCCGAGGCGGACCTCGGCGCGGGCGCGGTCGGATCGCCGCTTCTTGTGCGGCTTCTCCGGTTCGGATGCCGCGTCGCGCCGTTCGGCACGGGCGAGAGTCTGGCTCACAGCAGTCGCTCCCCTCTCAGCACCGCGAGGATGAAGTCGGTCGAGGTCTGCGGCGTCGTGTCCGGGTTCACCGCGGTCGGCGGATGCCACGTGCGCTGCAGCCCGATCGAGATCTCGTTGTAGTACGGCGTCTGGGGCCGCGGCGCGCCGAGGTCGAGCGACTCGCGGATCGTGTCGGCCATCGGGAACTTCTCCTGCACCTCGGGGGCGTCGTACGCCGCGGCACTCGAGGGCGGGTTGCCGTTGGTGACGAAGTACTGGGCCTGGTTCTCGGGGCTGACGATGCACGCCACCGCCTGCCAGGCCAGGTCGGTGTGCGCGCTGTACGCGCCGACACCGAGGTTGATGCCGCCCACCGGCGGGGCCGCCGGGGTCCCGGCATCCACTCGGGGGTAGACGGCCCAGCCGAGGTCGTCGACGACCTCGGGAGCCGCGCCTTGCATCGCGGGGTAGACGAAGGGCCAGTTGACCATGAACGAGCCGTCGTCCCCCTGGAAGAGGTTCATGCTCGCGTTCTCGTCGGCGGTGGGAAGCCCCGACCCGGCGAGCCCGGACGAGCCGATCCGGGCGATGATGTCGGCCGCTTTCCTGCCGGCGTCCGTGTCGAGGCCGAGCTGCATCTCGTCGGGCTTCGCGTCCGGATCTTCGAGGATCTTCCCGCCGGACGAGGCGACCAGCGCGTTGATCCACACCGTCAGGGATTCGGCGAGCGCGCCCTGGACGCCCAGCTGCTTGTTCTCGTCCTCGGCGACCTGGATGATCTGTTCCCACGTGACCGGTTGGGTCATGTCCAGGCCCGCCGCCTCGGCCACCGACTTCCGATACCAGAGCAGTTGCGTGTTCGCCCAGAAGGGCACCGTCACCAGTTCGTCGTTCCAACTCGCCGACTGCACCGCGCCCTGCACGACGCCGTCGGTGTTCTGCAGCTCTTCGGGGACCGGGGCGAGGAACCCGGGTTCGGCGAGCTCGGGGATGAACGGCGGGTCCAAGCTCATGATGTCCAGCGAGCGGTCGCTCGCGGCGAGGCGTCGGGCGAGCTGCTCGCGCTGCGACGCCGCGTCGCGCGGCAGGAGGGACGTCTCGATGCGGTACGCCCCGTTCGCCGCCTCGGTGCAGGATGCCGCGATCTCGGCTTGACCGCCGTCGTCGGGGTTGATGTACCACGTGAGCGTGGGCACCCCGTCGCCGGCCGAGCACGCTCCCAGCGTGCCCGCCAGGGCGAGGACGGACGCCCCGGCCACGATCCGTCTCACCGTTCGCATCCGGCCCCCTCGCCTCGGTGCGCGGGCCGTACTGCCCGGCGTCGTGGGGTCCATCCTGCCGACGGGGGTCGATTCCGGTCGCGAGGGTTGCCCCGGCCGCGGGTCGGGTGTTACTCGCGCGCGGGGCGCCGGGCGCGGGGGCGGAGCGCGCGGCGGCGTCAGGCAGACAGCAGCGCGTCGACAACGACGGCGTGCACGGCATCGAACACGGATGCCGCGGGCATGGGGACCAGGTGTTCGCCACCGTCGACCGATCGACGCCGCCACCAGCGCCCGTCGTCGAGAGCGACCAGCGGCAGCAGACCCTGACGGGTGCGGATGTCGTACGCGGTCCACGGCCGCGTCCAGGCCTCGAGGAGGTGCGGACCGGCGCCCGGCGGGCAGGGGCGAGGGCGCCTCGGGGTCGACCGGCGACGCGAGCTGAGCGGCGATGTCCTCCACGAGCGCTGCGCGCCGCGTCGCGAGGACCGCGACGACTCCCGCGTAATCCTCCAGCGCGCGGCCGGCGTCCCCGGCCAGCGTCACGAGATCGTCCCGCATCGCGCCGAGCCGGCTGAACGCCGCCAAGACCACCTCGTCCTCGGGGGCGGAGTACGACCCGGCCAACCCCGACCATCCCCGGGTCAGCTCCGTGATCGCCGCATCGAATTGCGCGAGCGACGACGAGATCCCGGTCGCCGCGGACGAAAGAGCTGCCGCATCGGGGAGCTGCGCGGGCTGCATCACGAGCCGCGCTCCTTCCGGGGGGGGTGGAAAGCGTCGCCCAGCCTAACTCACTCGCCGCGCGAGACCCGGATCATCTCGTCGCGCGGGACGACCTTGATACGGGCGCGCTCGTGCGGGGCGCCGAGGGCCATCTCGTGCTCGTCGAGGCGGTGCCAGCCGTCGAGGTCGGTCCAGAGGACCCCGCGCTCGGCCAGGAGCGCCGGGATGGCCTCCTCCTCGGGGTGCGCCGGGCGCCACCACTCGGCCTGATCGTTGATGACGTGGCGCACCGTCTCCATGGCGTCCGACTTCGTGTGCCCGATGAGGCCGACGGGTCCGCGCTTGATCCAGCCGGTGGCATACACGCCCGGCATCCGCTCGTTCGAATCGGATGCCAGCACCTGACCCTCGTGGTTCGGGATCACGCCGTGACGCTCATCGAACGGCACGTCCGTCAGCGGCGAACCGAAATACCCGACGGCGCGGTAGATCGCCTGGATCGGCACCTCGCGGATCTCGCCGGTGCCCGAGACGCCGCCCTCGGCGTCGGGCCTCGTGCGCTCGTACTTCAGCGCGGCGACGCGGCCCTCGGCATCCGTGACGACTTCGAGCGGCTTCGCCCAGAAGTGCAGGTGCAGGCGGCGCGAAGCCTCACCCCCGGCGTTGTTGACGCCCGGGCGGGTGCGCCATTCCTGCAGGACGCGGTCGATGACCTTGACCTGCTTGTTCGTCTGGATGGCGGTGAGCGACGCCTCGTCGTAGTCGAAGTCCTCGTCGTACACGACCATGTCGACGTCGCGCAGCTCGCCGAGTTCGCGCAGCTCGAGCGGCGTGAACTTCACGTGCGCGGGTCCGCGGCGGCCGAACACGTGGACGTCGGTCACCGGGGAGGCCTTGAGTCCCTGGTAGACGTTGTCGGGCACCTCGGTGGGGAGCAGGTCGTCGGCGTGCTTGGCGAGCATGCGGGTGATGTCGAGCGCGACGTTGCCGTTGCCGATGACGGCGACGGACTCGGCCTCGAGCGGCCACTCGCGCGGCACATCGGGGTGTCCGTCGAACCAGCTGACGAAGTCGGCGGCACCGTAGGACCCCGTCGCGTCGATCCCGGGGATGTCGAGGTCGGCGTCGCGGATCGCGCCGGTGGCGAAGATGACGGCGTTGTAGTGCTGCTTGAGGTCGTCGAGCGTGATGTCGGTACCGAAGTTCACGTTGCCGAAGATGCGGATGTCGCCGCGGTCGAGCACCTCGCGGAGCGCCGTGATGACACCCTTGATGCGCGGGTGGTCGGGGGCCACGCCGTACCGGACGAGACCGTAGGGAGCGGGGAGCTGCTCGAACAGGTCGATCGACACGTCGAACTGGCGCTCGGCCTTCAGCAGGATGTCGGCGGCGTAGATGCCGGCGGGGCCGGCGCCGACGATGGCAAGGCGCAACTTCGTCATGGAGGTCCTCTCGATCGTGATCGGGGGGGGTGGAGATGGGTCAGGCGGAACGGTCGGCCACCGCGCGGGCGAACCGCGTCAGGGCCTCGCGGACGGCGCCGTCCGGCAGCGGAGCGAGCGCGTCGATCGCGTCCTGCGACCACCGGTGGGCCAGGTCGAGCGTCTCGCGCGTGGTCTCGTGCTCGCGCAGCTCGGTGAGCGGGTCGTCGAGGATCGCGGGGTCGGCGCCCGCGGCGATGCGGTCCTGACCCTCGTCGATGCGCGCGCGCAGGTCGGCGGAGGCCTGATCGGTGCGGTGGCCGAGCAGCAGATACGGCATGGTCGGCACACCGGCGCGCAGGTCGGTGCCCGGCACCTTGCCGGTCTCGGACGGATCCGGCGAGAGGTCGATGACGTCGTCGAGCAGCTGAAAGGCGACGCCTGCCTTCTCGCCGAAGACGACCATCGGGGCCTCGAACTCCTCGGGAGCGCCCGAGTAGATCACGCCCGCCTGAGCGGCCGCGGCGATGAGGGAGCCGGTCTTGTCGGCGAGCACCCGGAGGTAGAACTCCACCGGCTCGTCGCCCTCTTGCGGGCCGACCGTCTCGTGCATCTGCCCCAGCACGAGCCGCTCGAACGTGTCGGCCTGCAGCTGGATGGCCCGTTCGCCGCGCCGCGCCATGAGCTGGCTCGCGCGAGAGAAGAGCAGGTCGCCGGTGAGGATGGCGATGTTGTTGCCCCACACCGTCTGTGCGCTGGGGACGCCCCGACGCTTGTCGGCGCCGTCCATGACGTCGTCGTGATACAGCGAGCCGAGGTGCGTCAACTCGAGGGCCGTGGCCACCTCGACGACCTCGGGAGTGGTGCCCGCACCCAGCTGCGCCGTGAGGATCGCGAGCATCGGGCGCACGCGCTTGCCGCCGGCCTCGTACAGGTAGCGGGCGGTGACGTCCGCGAGCTTGTCGGCGCTGCGCACCTCGCGCTCGAGGGTGCTCTCGACCAGGTCGAGACCGGCCTCGACGGTGGACAGCAGGGTGCGCGCGCGCAGCCCGCCGAAGATGCGGTCACTCAGGCCCAGCTTGCCCGACAGGCGGGTGCCGGCCGCGGGCGGTCTCGGGGTCACGGTTTCAGCCTATCCTGGCGCGGTCAGGGGTCGCCGCCGGTATCTCGACGATTGACAGGACGCTCATCGGTCGCCGTCAGGCGCCCGGGTTGATCCCGCGGTGGAGGGCCACGATGCCGAAAGTGAGATTGCGGTAGGCGACGTCGGCCCACCCGGCGTCGCGCATCCACGCCGCCAGCGTCGGCTGGTTCGGCCAATCGCGGATGGACTCGTTGAGGTAGTCGTACGCCTCGGCGTTCGAGCTCACGACCTTCGCGACCGTCGGCAGCACCCGGCCGTTGTAGAAGCGGTAGAGGCTGTTGAAAGCGCGGGACGGCGGATGCGAGAACTCGCACACCACGATCCGCCCTCCGGGCCGCGTCACCCGACGCAGCTCCCGCAGCGCGCGACGCGGGTCGTTGACGTTGCGCAGCCCGAACGACATCGTCACCGCGTCGAACTCGCCGTCCGCGAACGGCAGGTCGGTGGCATCCGCCTGGACGAACTCGAGGTTCGGGACGTCGCCGTGGCGGCGCTGACCTTCGGCGATCATGCCGCGCGAGAAGTCTGCGGCCACGACGTGCGCGCCACTGGGGACGAACGCCATCGACGACGTCCCTGTCCCGGCGGCGAGGTCGAGGATCCGCTCGCCCCGCTGCGGAGCGACGGCCTTGAGGGTCGCGACGCGCCAGAAACGATCGTTGCCCAGGCTCAGCACCGAGTTGGTGCGGTCGTAGGCCGCGGCGACCTGGTCGAACATGCCGCTGACACGCTGCGGATCTTTGCCGAGATCGGCGCGGTTGGGGTCGCTGCTCACCCGTCGATTCTAGGCGCGGTCCGGCTCGACGTCCCCGGTGAGCGCGAGGTCCGCGAGACGCTGCAGCCACGGCCCGGTCACGGCATCCGAGAAGGGAGCGTCGCCCGCGCGCACTCGACGCTCGAGGTCGACGGCCACGGACTCCAGGTGCGCGACGATGTCGG
The DNA here is from genome assembly GCF_005774735.1 of Microbacterium sp. 5K110. Taxonomy (GTDB): domain Bacteria; phylum Actinomycetota; class Actinomycetes; order Actinomycetales; family Microbacteriaceae; genus Microbacterium. The sequence continues at coordinate 13,637 of NZ_VBUM01000088.1, forward strand.
CGGGATAGCCGTACCGCACGCGGTGGTCGTCCCACTCGTCGCGGTCGTCGATCCAGGTGCCGCGCTCATCCGTGCGGCGGACGACGTCGAGATCCATGTCGACGCCGGTGGGCGTGCCGTCCTCGTCGAAGCCGGCGTCCCACGCCAGGTCGATGTACACCGCGACCGGGTGGGGCGCGGCGTTGTGCGTGAAGGCCCAGTCGCCGCTCGCGGGGACGAGGGTGACGTTCGGTTCGCGGCACACGAACTCCCGGCCCGGGCGGACGCTGCGCCACCCCACCTGCTGGCCGAACCAGTCGCCCCACACGTCGGAGCCGAGGTAGACGGAGTCCTGCTCCCAGTGCGGCGAGCCGTCCCATTTCCGCCAGCGGAACACGAGCCGGGTACCGGGTGCGGGGCGGGAGGTCATGCCGCGAGTCTAAGTCGCGGTCGCGCGAGGGGCGCTTAGCCCCTAGGCCACTGGGCAAGGGCAAGCTTCGAAGTCCGAGGCCTAACCTGACGAACGAGCGCTCGCCCGGAGGCAGCTCTAGCCATTCGTTGTGGCTCTGCAGGAGGTCGCCGCCGCACGAGCTCGCGGCACCGTTCGAGATGGGGACGTCGCAGGGTGACACATCACTCGTTCGAGGTGACCGCCAAGTCCACACCCGACAAGGGGACCAGACGTCATATCGGTCGCTTGCCGCACGAATCCGGACGCGATAAGCCTTCACCCGCACTTACTCAACTGCCCTCGACACCGCGCCGCGTCGCAGCACCGGACATGATGTGCATCCCACCTGGTCGTATCCAGCAACGACCTCCCGAAAGGTACAACCATGCCCGAGAACACAGAAACGTCAGCAATTACCC
>NZ_VBUM01000089.1 GCF_005774735.1 Microbacterium sp. 5K110
GGGGCCACCGTCGTCCCCCTTCCCACCCCCACCTCTCAACGCTGAGAAAGGTCCCTGCAATGACGCACCACACCCTCGGCCACGGTCGACGCCTGCGCGCCGTCGTCGGCCTCGCCACGGCCGCTGCCCTGGCGTTCTCGATGGCCGGCTGTTCGACCGCCCAGAACTCCGACACGGACGGCGGCTCGGACGAGATCACCACGCTGAGCCTCTACTCCGCCGACAGTCCGGCGGGGAAGTGGCTGAACACCATGGCCGACGAGTTCGAGAAGGCGAACCCCGGCGTCACCGTCACGAACCAGTTCGTCGTCCAGACCGACCTGCCCACGACCTACGGCAAGTCGGTCGTGTCGGGCACCGAGCAGGACATCGTCATGACGAACCTCGTGGGCGACCCCACGACGTGGCTGAAGAACGGCGCGACGGTCGACGTGTCGGGATACCTCGATCAGTGGGGCCTGAAAGACGTGTTCTCGGACTCGGCGCTGAAGGCGTGGACGAACGCCGACGGGCAGCTGCAGGCCTTCCCGCTCGAGGGCTACAACTGGCCGATGTGGTACAACATGGACCTCCTGAAGCAGGCCGGGTTCACCGCACCGCCGAAGACGTGGGGCGACCTCATCTCGCTGTCGACGGCGCTCCGGGCGAACGGAGTGCAGCCTTTCGCCGTCGGTGGTGCGGATTACCCGGCACCCGGCGTGCTGACGCTCGTGGCGCTCACCCTGCTCACCGAGGACGAGGTCACCGCCCTCTTCCAGAGCGGTGACTGGGCCGGGGCCGACGGCCAGAAGGTCATCGACGGGATGCTCCAGCTGCGCGACGCGGGCGTCTTCAGCGACGACTCCGCGGGCATGAAGTATCCCGACCAGGTTGCGGCCTTCGGCGCCGGCAAAGCGGCGATGCTCTTCGACGGATCGTGGGGCTACGGCAACGCGCAAGCCACCTTCCCGCAGATCGACGTGCAGCTGGGCGGCTTCCCCTTGCCGCAGGGGAGCCCCGTGTCGAAGCCGGTGAGCTTCGCCGGGCAGTCCACGGGCATATGGGTCAGCCCCAACGGGCAGAAGAAGATCGATGAGGTCGGCAAGTTCATCTCGTTCCTCTACCAGCCGGAGAACCTTGCCCAGTTCGTGGACATCGGCTACATCTCCCCGGCCCGCGACGGCTACCTCACGCTCGACGAGTCCGTCCTCCCGCCGCTGAACGTCGCGTCGCAGAAGGAGTTGCCGTCGGAGACCACCGTGTATCAGCCGACCTACAACATCCTGTCGCCGACGGTGACCTCGGCCTTCTTCCGCGCATCCACCCAGGCCTTCGTGGCGGGATCCACGGCGGAGCAGATCACCACGAGCCTGGAGCAGGCGTGGCAAGCACAGTGATCGCTTCCGCACCGCGACGACGCGCGTCCGCGCGCCGCCGCGGTGCGGGCCAGGTGCTCGAGGTCTCGCCCGCGCTCGTCTGGTACGGGCTGTTCATGGTCGTGCCGCTGCTGGCCATGATCGTGCTGAGCTTCTTCACCTGGAACAGCCTCGTCGCGATCCCGACGCCGAGCGGGCTGGCGAACTACGCCTACCTGTTCCAGGACCAGATCCTGCGCGTCGCGATCGTCAACACCGTCCTGTACGTCGGTGTCGGGCTGCTGCTGATCATCCCGCTCGGGTTCTTGCTCGGCTTCTTCCTCAGCCGCCGACCGCCCGGGCACGCGGTGCTGTCGATCATCTTCTTCACCCCGTGGATCGTGTCAGCTTCGGCCCGCGCGATGATGTTCACCGGCCTCTACCAACCGCGGGGAGCGATCAACAGCATCCTGGCCGCGGTCGGTCTGGGCGATCTGCAGCGGCTCTGGCTCGCCGATCCCTCGACCGCCCTGTGGGCGATCATCGCGACGGAGGCGTGGGCCGGCATCGGGGCCACCGCCGTGATCTTCTCCGCGGCGCTCGGCCGCGTGCCCGACGAGGTCTACGAGGCCGCGCGCCTCGACGGTGCGGGGATCTGGCGCGAGATCGTGTCCATCGCCCTGCCGATGTCGAAGGACTTCGTGGGTCTCATGACCATGCTGCAGTTCCTGTGGCTGCTGCTCGGGTCCGCCGGGACCGTGCTCCTGCTCACCAACGGCGGCCCCGGTTCGAACACCATGACCCTCGCGTTCTACCTCTATGACCAGGCATTCGTCTCGGGTCGCATCGGCTACAGCCAGGCGATCGGGGTCGTGGGCCTGCTCGTCGGCCTCCTCGGCATGGGCATCATCCGCTTCGCCTTCCGGACCAAGGAGTGACCATGACCGCGTCCTCACCCCGTCGCGTGCTCGGCTGGACGGCCGCCTACGTGCCGGTCCTCTTCTACGCCGCGCTCATCGTGCTCCCGCTGTACTACCTCGTCGTCAGCGCGTTCAAGGAGAACACGCAGATCGCCCTCGACCCGCTGGGTCTTCCGGGGTCGTTCTCGTTCGCCAAATTCGCGGATGCCAATGACGCGGTCGGTCTGATCGCGGCATCCGCCAACTCCCTCGCCGTGGCCGTCGGGTCGGTGCTCCTCACGATCCTCCTCGCCGCGCCCGCCGCGCACGGCATCGCCCGGCGCAGCTCGCGGTTCGCGACGGGAGCCCAGATCGCGTTCGGCCTGGCGTTCCTCATCCCGCAGTTCGCGGTTCTCGTGCCGACGTACCTCATGGCGGTGCGGTCGGGCTTGATCCAGGTACCGCTGTTCTTCCTGGTGCTGTTCTACGCCGCGATGAACGTTCCCCTCGCGGTTCTGCTGCTGATCCCGTTCTTCCGGGCGATCCCGAAGGAGATCGAGGAGTCGGCAGAACTCGACGGAGCGAATATCGTCAGTCGGATGCGGCACGTGCTCATGCCGATCGTGCTCCCCGGGCTCACGACGGTGGCGATCCTGTGCTTCCTCGCGGCCTGGAACGAGTACATCTTCGCCCAGGTCATCACGACGAACGCGTCGTACACCGTGCAGGTGGCGCTGCCGCTGCTGCGGAGCGAGGGCGCGTTCCAGGGGGCGGACGTCGACCTCGGTCGGCTGGCCGCGGGCGTCGTCATCAGCGTCATCCCCGTGTTCGTGATGTACGCGATCCTGCGGCGCCGCCTCATCGACGCCTTCGCCGCGGGGGCCGTGAAGGGATGACGGGCGCCAGACGGGCCCGCGGAAGGGGAGGACGAGGATGACGCTTCGCAGCCGGGTGGTCGGGATGATCGGGCGCCTGCCGGCGCCCAGCGCGCGCCCGGAGGTCCGGCGCGCGGTGCCGACGCGCATGCGCGACGGTGTCGAACTGCTGTGCGATGTGTGGCTCCCGCGGCCCCTCGATCCGTCGTCGGCGCTGGTTCTCATCCGTACTCCGTACGGCCGCGACGGCATGGATCTGCTCGCCCGGCTGCTCGCCGAGCGCGGGCACCCGGTCGTCGTGCAGAGCTGCCGCGGCACCTTCGGATCGGGTGGGGAGTTCGACCCGTTCGCCCGCGAGCTCGAGGACGGCGCCGACACCCTCGCGTGGCTGTCCGATCAGCCGTGGGCGGACCGACCGATCTCGCTCCTCGGTGCGAGCTATTTCGGCCACACCGCGTACTCGGTGATCGCCGCTGATGCGGGCCGGGTGGCGTCGGTGGCCACCGCCGTGACCGCCACCGACATGCACGCCGCGGCCGTGTATCCCCACGGGGTGTTCGCGCCCGAGATGGCGCTGATGTGGATCGGCGGGCTCCTCACGCAGGAGCTTCCACGCCTGCGCCGGGTGCGCGCCGCTCGCGCGCTCCAGCGGCGGATGCCGGCGGCCCTCGCGGCGGCGCCCGCTGCCGCCGACCGCGTGCTGCTGGCCGGCGAGTCGTATCCGCCCTACCGGGAGTGGGTGAAGCATGACGCGCCCGACGATCCCTGGTGGGACCCGCTGCGTCGCACCGGGATCCGGGACCGGATGCCACCGGCCACCCTCGTCGCCGGCTGGTACGACCCGTTCGTGGTGGGCGAGCTCGACGATCATGACGCGCTCACGTCGGCGGGGCGTGACGTCCGGCTCGTCGTGGGGCCGTGGACGCACGGCTCGGCACCGATCGCGACCGCCGTGATCCGCGAGACCCTGCGGGCGCTCGACGGCGACGCCCGTCGCGGCGCCGCGGTGTGGGACGAGGGGCTGTCCCGCTGGGTGGAGCTCCCCGCGTGGCCCCCCGCTGCGGAGACACGACGACTGATCCTGGATGAGGGCGGCTCGCTGCGCTCCGAGCCACGCGGTCGCGTAGACGTGCGCTGGACCGTCGATCCGTCCGATCTCCCGCCCGCGGCCGGGGGCCGGGGGCTCAATCCGGACTTCGCCGGACGCCGGAACCAGCGGCCGCGCGAGAAGCGGAACGACGTGCAGGTCTTCTCGACCGACGCGCTTCGGCATCCGCTCACTCTCGCCGGCCGCGCCTCCGTCCGGATCGCGACCGCGCCGCTCGCCCATTCGCAGGACTGGTTCGTCCGTCTGTGCGACGTCGACCCGCGCGGAGTGTCGCGCAACATCGCCGACGGGTTCGTCCGAAGCGAGGCGGGGGCGGCCGAGGCGACCGTCACGTTGTCGCCCTCGGCCTTCACCGTCCGCCCCGGCCACCGCCTTCGGCTGCAGGTCGCGGGGGCGGCCCACCCCTTCCACCCCGCGCCGACGCGCCATGAGGAACGGCGGTTGCTCTCCACATCGGAGGCCCGCAGCATCCTCGAGCTGCCGGTCATCGGCGGCTGGGGCACCGCCGGAGGGACCCTCACGAGGAGGATGCCGTGAACTCTGTCGAGGGTGGGGCCCGCCCCGATTTCGCACCGGTTCGCGCCCGTCTCGCGGAGTGGTCCGCGGCTGATCCGGACTGGGGTGCGCAGCTGTGCATCCTCGTCGGCGACCAGGTCGTCGTCGACCTCGCATGCGGGCCGGGCGCGCATTCCCTCACCGGCGTGTACTCCGTGAGCAAGGGCGTGGCCGCGACCGTGATAGCGATGCTCCTCGGCGAGGGCAACCTCGAGCTGGATCGCGCCGTCGCGTACTACTGGCCGGAGTTCGCCGCGGCCGGGAAAGGTGAAATCACGGTCCGCCAGCTCCTGTCGCACCAGGCGGGGCTGCCGGCGGCGGACGACGGCATCCGCCCCGAGGACGCGATCGACTCCCGCGCGGGGGCCGAACGGCTCGCGCGCCAGCGGCCGCTGTGGCGACCCGGAGCCGCCTTCGGCTACCACGGCATCACGATCGGCATCCTGATGGAGGAGCTGGTCCGCCGCACCACCGGTGAAGAGCTGCAGGACCTCTACGAGTCGCGGATACGAGCGCCGCGCGACATCGAGTTCTTCCTCGGTCTCCCCGACGATCAGGCCGCCCGGTACGTCGACCCGCGTCCGGCCGTGCTCGACGGCTCGGCCGATCCCGGCCCGCGGGACGACCTCGCCGCCGCGGCATTCGGCCCGCTCGGCCGCCCAGGCGACGGGCTCCTCGCCGAATTCGGACCGCACTCCGCGGCCGTCCGGCGCCGAGGGACGGCGGCCGCGGGTGGCGTCGGATCCGCGCGGGGCCTGGCGCGGCTGTACGCGGCGACGCTCGGCCACGTCGGCGACCCGATCGCGCCGCCGGAGACGTTCGCGGAGATGGCGCAGATGCACGTGCGCGGGCGCGATGTCGTCCTGGATGCGTCCCTGGCCTTCGGCATCGTCTTCATGAAGCCGCACCTCGACATGCCGTTCGCGAGCTTCCGGGCCTACGGCCACGACGGTGCAGGCGGGGCGATCGCCTTCGCCGACCCCGCGCACGATCTCGCCTTCGGCTACATCCCGACGAGGATGACGGTCCCCGGCGGGGTGGACGCGCGCGCGATCGAGCTGTCGAGCCTTGCGCGGGTGGCCGCGGGACGAGCCCGGGGGTAGGTGCGGGCCCGGTCGGTCGGGTGCCCGACCCCTGGGTTTCAGGGCGCGGTCGCGAAGGACTGCACGATCGCCACGGCCGCCAGCTGCCCCGCGGCGATCGCCGCCGCGAGTGTCGCCATGGGCCCCGGGAAGTGGTCGGGGTGGGCCATGTCGCCGGCGGCGAAGACGCGCTCCACGCTCGTGCGGCCGAACGGGTCGATGCGCACCGCACCGGATTCCTGCACCTCGAGCCCGAGCTGCGCGGCGAACGGGGCCCGCTGACGCGACGCGGGGGCGACGAACGCGCCGGCGACCTCGAGCGTCGCGTCGTCGTCGAGGACGAGGCGCAGACCGTCGGCCGCGGGCTCGACGCGGGACACGCGCGCCGGATCGAGGACGACGACCTCGGATGCCACGGGCGCGAGCATTCCGCGCAGCATCGCGGCGTGCGGCGAGGCGTTCAGCACGGCGACGGGGCGGCCGGCGAACTCGTGACCGTGGCAGAACGGGCAGTTGGCGACGCGCCCTCCCCAGTGCTCCGCCAGGCCAGGGATCGGCGGCAGGTCGTCGGCCAGCCCCGTCGCGAGCACGAGGTGTGCGGTCCGGAGCGTCTCGCCGTCCACCTCGACGTCCACGCCGTCGCCGTCGGCTGCGACCGCCGAGACCGTGGCATCCCGGACCTCGACCGTCGGGTAGGCGGCGAGTTCGTCGCGGCCGCGGCGGCGCAGATCGGCGGGCGCGACGCCGTCGTTGCCGAGCAGGTTGTGGGCGTGGTCGACGGTGGCGTTGCGGTACTCGCCCGAGTCGAGCAGCAGGGTGCGGCGGTGCATGCGCCCCAGGGTCAGGGCGGCTTGGAGGCCGGCCGGGCCGCCTCCGATGATGATGGCCTCGTACACGACGGGCTCCTCTCGCTTGCGTTCGCGACCATCGTGTGACTTCATGTCGACATGAAGTCAAACGGCGAGACGATCGGCGATGCGGCAGCACGGTTCGGGCTCGACACCCACGTGTTGCGCCATTGGGAGGACGCGGGGCTTCTCCGCCCCGCCCGCGACACCGCCGGGCGACGGCTCTTCGGCGAGGACGACCTCGTGCGGATCGCGGTCATCCTCCGCAACAAGGCGGCGGGCATGTCGCTCGACCAGATCCGCGTCCTCCTCGACGAGGACGCCCCCGATCGTCATCGCGTGCTCGAGGAGCACGTCGCGGAGCTCGATCGCCGGGCCGCCGACATCGCCCAGGCCCGCGCGATGACCGAGCACGCGCTGCGGTGCCGGGCGCACGACATCACCGAGTGCCCCCGCTTCCGCAGTCACGTCGAGGACGTGCTGTCCGGACAGGCCCGCTGGCTCGTCGTCCACACCGAGCCGCCGGCCGGTGTCTCGGCATCCGTCGCGAACTAGCATGAACCGGTGACCACGCCACCCCTGTCCACCGAGCAGCAGGCGCTGTTCCGGTTGATCGAGGACACGCGCGAGCACGTGTTCGTCACCGGCCGCGCCGGGACGGGCAAGTCCACACTGCTGCAGCACTTGGCCTGGAACACGCAGAAGCAGATCGCCGTCTGCGCGCCCACGGGCGTGGCTGCGCTCAACGTCGAGGGGCAGACGATCCACTCGCTGTTCCGCCTGCCGATCGGGCTCATCGCGAACGGCGACATCGAGCAGAACGACGCGACCCGCAAGATCCTCAACGCGATCGACACGCTCGTGATCGACGAGATCTCGATGGTCAACGCCGATCTCATGGATGCCATCGACCGCTCGCTCCGGCAAGCGCGCGGCCGTCGCGCCGAGCCGTTCGGCGGCACCCAGATCGTCATGTTCGGCGATCCGTATCAGCTCGCCCCCGTGCCGCCGCGGGGGGACGAGGCGCGCTACATCCGCGACCACTACCGCTCGTTCTGGTTCTTCGACGCGAAGGTGTGGTCGGGGGAGTCCGCGGGCGACGGGCTCATCGACATCGGGCGCCACGGTGCCGACCTGCACGTGAACGAACTGGTCGAGATCCACCGGCAGGCCGACCCCGGGTTCCGGGCGCTGCTGAACGCCGTGCGCTACGGGCGCGTGACCGCCGAGATGGCGGGGGTGCTCAACGGCGCCGGTGCGCGCACGCCGCCGCATCCCGCCGACGGCGAGCACCCCATCATCACGCTCGCGACGCGCAACGACCGCGTGAACGAGATCAACCGGCGCCACCTCGAGGAACTGGTGGGCCGCACGCAGACGGCGAACGCCGAGATCTCGGGGGACTTCGGGCGCGGCGAGGCCAACTACCCCGCGGAACCGGCGCTGACCCTGAAGATCGGGGCGCAGGTGATGTTCCTGCGCAACGACGGCGCGCAGTTCGGTGAGGCGCCCCGCTGGGTCAACGGCACGATCGGCACCGTGACGCGCATCGCCGGCGACAGCGTGCGCGTCGAGGTCGACGGCGTCGAGCACGATGTGGAGCCCGCGGTGTGGGAGAGGTACCGCTACGCCTACGACCCGGGGACGAAGAATCTCTCGCGCGAGATCGTGGCGGAGTTCACCCAGTTCCCCTTGCGCCTGGCCTGGGCGGTCACGATCCACAAGTCGCAGGGCAAGACCTATGACCGCGCCGTCGTCGACCTCGGTGCGGGCGCCTTCGCTCCCGGGCAGACCTACGTCGCCCTGAGTCGTCTCACCTCGCTCGACGGGCTGTATCTCACGCGGCCGCTGCGCCCGAGCGACATCCGCGTCGACGAAGACGTGCGGCGCTTCATGAAGCAGGCTTGGCTCGGCCGCCAGCAGGAGGCTCAGGCGACCTGAGCGGCCTTCGCGCGCGCGAGGTCCTCGCACAGCTCGGTGGTGAAGCGGGCGGCGACGAGCACCTCGTCGATGACGCGTTCCTTCTCGTCGTCGTCCCACGGCGCGGCATCCAGCTGGTCGCGGTAGACCCGCTTGAACGCCGTGGGGTCGGCGATGTCGGCGAAGAGGTACAGGCCGATGCCGTTCGTCTCGAACCCGAACCGCCGCTGCAGGACGCGACCGATCGAGCGACCGCCCGAGAGGTCGCCGAGGTAGCGCGTGTAGTGGTGGGCGACGAAGCCGCCCGGCCACCGTGCGGCCAAGCGGCGGATGCGCGACACGTAGGCCTGGGTCGTCGGCAAGGGGGCGATGCGCTCGCGCCAGTCCGACCCGATGAGGAACTCCAGGTCGGCTTCGATCGCGGGGAGGCGCGTCAGCTTCTCGCTGAGGAAGACCGACACCACCGGGTCGTCGTGCAGCCGAGCGGCACCGGCCTCGAGAGCCTGGTAGATGAACCACTGCTGCGCGACGTGGGCGATGTAATCCTCGCGGGTGCCGGCGCCGGTGAGCAGACCGAGGAGGAAATCCGCGATCTCGGACGGAGCGTGGGCGGCGCTCGACCGTTCCCGCAGGGCGGCGGAGAACGAAGCGACGGCGTTCATGCGGCCATCATACGCAACGAGTTAGGTAAACCTAACCCCTAATGCCCGGCCGGCGTCGCAGATGTGATGCAGCCGTGACTGCTCCGGAGCGCAAGCCGCCACTCCGTCCGTTCGGCGTGTGTTTGAATTCTTGGAGCGCATGCTTCATCGCGCGCGGAATGGTGGGGGTTCACATGCGGGGATGGCGTCGTTCGGCGGCCATGGCGGTCGCGGGATCCAGCATCGTCGCCCTCGTCCTCTCCGGCTGCACACCGCAGGGGTCGGCATCCATCGACGTCCCCGAGCAGGTGCAGGGCTCGCTTCCCGACGACACCGTCGCCCAGTTGCAGGATGCCGTGACCTCGGCGATGGCGATCACCGGGTCGACGGGCGCCATCGTCGGTGTCTGGGCACCCTGGAGCGGCACGTGGGTCACGGGCCTCGGCACGCAGGGCCCGGGCGGCGCGGACGTCACCGCCGACATGGGTTTCCGCGCGGGTGACGTCACGCGCGCCATGACGTGCGACATCGTCTACGAGCTCGCCGCCGCCGGCACCTTCTCGCTCGACGACTCCGTGTCGACGTGGGTGAGCGGTCTGCCCGGTTTCGACGACATCACGCTGCGCCAGCTGTGCGACGGCACCTCGGGCCTCGGCGAGTACGGCGCGATCCTGCGCAGCCAGATGCTGATCAATCCCGACCGCGTGTGGAACGCCCGCGAACTCATGGCGTACGGCATCGCCAGCCCGCGGCGCAATGCGCCCGGGGCGGCCTTCGCCGACTCCGACACCAACTACCTCCTCGCGGGCCTGGCCGTCGAGCGGGCCACCGGCGAGAAGCTGTCCGACCTCATCGCCGAGCGCGTCGCCGACCCGCTCGGGCTCGGCGCGACGTCGCTGCCCGGGCCCGCGGCGGCGCCCCCGTCGGACAACGCGCTCAACGGGTACTGGTCGCAGACCAACGCCGAGGGCGCGTGGAACTGCACCGACCCCGGTGACTACACCGTCTCGTCCGCGAGCATCGGCGGCGCCGACTCCGGTGTCGTGACGAACATCACCGACCTCGGGCGATACGCCCAGGCTTTGGCGACGAGTGCCCTTCTGCCCGAAGGCACCGACCGTTTCGCCGCGCCCGTCCCGGTGAGCCCCGAGACCCCGACGTGGTTCACCGCCGCGGGCGGCGCCTACCAGGCCGGATCGCTCATCGGCCAGTTCGGGTCCGCCCCCGGGTACATCGTCGGAGCGTTCGCCGACCCCCAGACCGGTATGTCCGTCGCGGTCGTCCTCAACAACTCGGGGGCCAACCAGGCCGCCGGTGCGTGGCTGGCGTGGGAGCTCGCGGCGATCGCCTCCAAGGCCCCCGCGGCCGAAGGACGCAGCATCCCCGAGGCCGGTCTGCCGTGGACGGCGCAGCAGATGCGCGACAACCTCGGCACCATCGCCATCTGCCCGCCGCCCGCACAGTGACCGGGTCCGCGGTCGCGCGATGACGACGCGCTTCGGGCAGGGTCCCGCCGCGGCGCTCGTGCTCGTGGGTCTGGCCTGTCAGGAGGTCGGGGCGTCCTTCGCGGTGATGCTCTTCCCGGACACGGGACCCCTCGGCATCGTCATGCTGCGCCTGGTGTTCTCGGCGCTCCTGCTGCTGGCGATCGCCCGCCCGAAGCTCCGCGGACACGGCGCGCGGGCGTGGCGGTCGGTCATCGGATTCGGCGTGGTCCTGGCATCCATGAACGGGCTCTTCTACCTCGCGCTCGCGCGGCTCCCGCTGGGCGTCACCGTCACGATCGAGGTGCTGGGCCCGCTGACCCTGTCGATCATCACCGCCGTCGGGATCGCCCGATGGCTGTGGGCGGGCCTCGCCCTGGCGGGGGTCGTCGCCCTCGGTGCCGGCGGGTGGGATCGCCTCGACCTGCTCGGCGTCCTGTTCGCGCTCGCCGCTGCCGTGAGCTGGGCGCTGTACATCGTGGCCTCGGCCCGGGTGGGGCGGGAGTTCCCGCGCCTCGATGGTCTCGCGCTCGCGATGACGGTGGGGGCGGTGCTCGCGCTGCCCTTCGGCATCCTGGACGCCGGCGCGGTGCTCCTCCGGCCCGAGATCTTGGCGCTGGGCGCTGCGGTGGCGCTGTTGTCGTCGACGATCCCGTACGCGCTGGAGCTGATCGCCCTGCGTCGGCTACCCGCCTCCGCTTTCGCGATCATGATGAGTCTGGGGCCCGCCACGGCATCCATCGCCGGCTTGCTGCTCCTCGGTCAGCGCCTCTCGTGGCTGGAGATCTGCGGCATCGCCTTGGTCATCGTCGCCAGCATCGGCGCAGTGCGGGGGGCGTCCCGGCGGGCCGCCGCGCAGCCCGTGGGCTGACACGGCCCGAGCGCAACGGTCATCATTCGTCCACCTGGGGGCGGTAGAACGGACCCCATGCCCATCATCGACAGCGCGGTGTACGTCGACGGTTTCCGGATCAAGAACCCGGCGAGCCTGGACCAGACCTTCGAGTACATGGAAGCGCACGGCGGCATGGCCTGGATCGGCTTGCTGCGCCCCTCGCCGGAAGAACTCGAGCGAGTGGCCGCCGAGTTCTCCCTCCACCCGCTCGCGGTCGAGGACGCCCTGTCGGGGCACCAGCGCTCGAAGCTCGAGCGCTACGGCGGCAACCTCTTCGCGGTGCTGCGCCCGGCCCGTTACGACGATGCGACCGAGACGGTCGACTTCGGCGAGCTGCACGTCTTCGTCGGTGCCGACTACGTCGTGACCGTCCGCCAGGCGGAGGTCCCCGATCTGTCGCGCGTGCGCCGCCGTCTCGAAGGGCAGCCCGAGCTGCTCGCGCGCGGTCCCGAAGCCGTTCTCTACGCGATCCTCGACGAAGTCGTCGATCAGTACGACCCGGTGGCCGCGGGTCTGCAGAACGACGTCGATGAGATCGAGGATCAGCTGTTCGGCGTCGGCGACGCCGAACTCACCCAGCGCATCTACGAGCTCGCGCGCGAGGTCATCCACTTCCAGCGCGCGACGGAGCCGCTGCGCGACATGCTGCAGGCACTCCTGCGCGGCGCCGACAAGTACGGCGTCGACATCGAGCTGCAGCGGTCGCTGCGCGACGTGCTCGATCACGTGCTGCGCCAGTGCGACAAGCTCGGCTCGCTCCGCGCGATCCTCGACAACGCCCTCACCGTCAACGCCACGCTCGTCACGCAGCGGCAGACCGACACCGCCCTCGAACAGAACGAGCAGGTCAAGAAGATCTCGGGGTGGGCGGCGATCCTGTTCGGCCCGTCGCTCGTGGGCGCGATCTACGGCATGAACTTCAAGAACATGCCCGAGCTGGACTGGACCCTCGGCTATCCGATGGCACTGGCGCTCATGGCGGCGACGTCCTTCGGCCTCTGGCTGACGTTCAAGCGCAAGCACTGGCTGTAACGCGTGAGGGGTCACTTTCTGTCGCCTGGCGCAGCTCCAGGCGACAGAAAGTGACCCCTCACGCGTTCAGGCAGAGGGCCAGCCGCAGTAGGCCTCGGCCAAGTACGCCTGGCCATGACGCGACTCGACGACCGCGTGCAGCTCGCCGAGCTGGCGGTGGCGGTCGAAGTCGGTGGCATCCGGGGCGACGTGCAGCAGGCTCGTCATCCACCACGAGAAGTGCTGCGCCTTCCAGATGCGGCGGAGCGCCCGCTCGGGGTAGGTGTCGAGAAGACGGGTGTCGTCCTCGAGCAGCAGGGCGCGCAGCGCGTCGGCGAGCAGGCGGACGTCGGCAATGGCGAGGTTCATGCCCTTCGCACCCGTGGGAGGCACGGTGTGGGCCGCGTCGCCGACGAGTGCGACGCGGCCGAGACGCAGTTCGTGCGCGACGAAGCTGCGGAAGCGCAGCACGTCGCGCTGGAAGATCGGGCCCTCCTTCAGCGTGGTGCCGGGGACGCGCTTCTGCAGCTCGTCCCACAACTGCGCCTCGCTGAAGGCGGCCGTGTCGGTCTCGGGGTCGCACTGGAAGTACATGCGCTGCACGGTGTCCGAGCGCTGGCTGACGAGGGCGAAGCCGTCGGGGGAGTTGCTGTAGATCAACTCCTCCGAGCTCGGCGGGGCTTCGCACAGGATGCCGAACCAGGCGAAGGGGTATTCGCGGAAGTAGCCGCCGGTGCTGGATCCGGTCACCGCGGCGCGTGCCACGCTGCGGGAGCCGTCGGAGCCGACGACGAACTCCGCCTCGATCTCGAACGGCTGGCCGTCGGCGTCGCGGGCGATCACGCGGGGCCGATCGGTCTCGGCGTCCTCGACACGTTCGGCGGTGACGCCGAAGCGCAGGTCCTGCCCCGCGGCCAGTCGCGCGGCGATGAGGTCCTTGAGCACCTCGTGCTGCGGGTAGAGCCAGACTCCGCGGCCGACGAGGGACGCGAAGTCGATGCGGTGGCCTTCGCCCGCGAATCGCAGCTCGATGCCGTCGTGGCGGTGCCCGACGGTGCGCACGCGCGAGGCGTCGCCGAGGGTGTCGAGCAGTTCCACGGTGCCCTGCTCCAGGATGCCGGCGCGGATCGTGCTCTCGATCTCGTCGCGAGAGCGCTGGTCGATGACGATCGACGGGATGCCGGCGGCATCCAGTAGGTGGGACAGGAGGAGCCCGGCGGGGCCGGCGCCGACGATCGCGACGCGGGTGCGGACGGTGGGGGTCATGACGTCTCCTTCGACGGGTACCCGCCGATGCTGACGTGGATGCCGGAGCCTCGCCGCCCCATTCCCGTTGAACGGCATTCTTCTGCCGCCGCGACTCCGGGCGTGAGGAGTCAAAATCTGTCGCTTCGACGCGGTGCAGGCGACAGATTTTGACCCCTCACGCGGGGGGGGAAGGGGGAG
>NZ_VBUM01000008.1 GCF_005774735.1 Microbacterium sp. 5K110
CCGTTGCCCCACCCGCCCGTCTGGGACGCCTGAGGTTCCGCGGCCGAGGAGGACCGCCGCGCCCGGGCCGGGACGGTGTACCGCACAACTCCTGCGGTCTGCGGGCTCCCGCGGCCGGAGCAGCGGCTCGCGCCTGATCTGCCGGAGTTGTGCGGCCGAGACCGACGCGCAGAGCCGGGGGCTCAGCCCTCGGAGAGGGCGGCGAGCCGAGCCTCTTCGTCGGCGGTGATCGCCGACTCGATGATCGGCGCCAACGCGCCGTCCATCACCTGGTCGAGGTTGTAGGACTTGTACCCGGTGCGGTGGTCGGCGATGCGGTTCTCGGGGAAGTTGTACGTGCGGATGCGCTCGGAGCGGTCCATCCCGCGGATCTGCGAGCGCCGCGCGTCGGCGGCCACCGCGTCGCGCTCCTCCTGCTGCTTCGCCAGCAGCCGCGCGCGCAGCACGCGCATACCGGCTTCGCGGTTCTGCAGCTGCGACTTCTCGTTCTGCATCGAGACGACGATCCCGGTCGGCACGTGGGTGATGCGCACGGCCGAGTCGGTCGTGTTCACCGACTGCCCGCCGGGGCCCGACGAACGGAAGACGTCGATCTTCAGGTCGTTGGGGTCGATCGAGACCTCTTCGGGCTCGTCGACCTCGGGGAACACCAGCACACCCGTCGTCGAGGTGTGGATGCGCCCTTGCGACTCGGTCGCGGGCACACGCTGTACGCGGTGCACACCGCCCTCGTACTTCAAGTGCGCCCACACCCCCTGCGCGGGGTCGCTGGACGAGCCCTTGATCGCGACCTGGACGTCCTTGTAGCCGCCGAGGTCGGACTCGTTGCGTTCGAGGAGCTCGGTCTTCCAGCCCATGGATGCCGCGTACTGCAGGTACATCCGCAGCAGGTCGGCCGCGAACAAGGCGCTCTCCGCCCCGCCTTCGCCGGCCTTGATCTCCATGATCACGTCGCGGGCATCGTCGGGGTCGCGCGGGATGAGCAGGCGCCGCAAGCGCTCCTGCGACTCCTCGAGCCGCTCTTCGAGCGCCGGGACCTCTTCGGCGAAGGCCTCGTCTTCACGCGCGAGTTCGCGCGCGGCATCCAGGTCATCGGATGCCGCCCGCCACGCGTCGTACGCGTGCACGATGCGGTTCAACTCGGCGTAGCGCCGGTTGACCCGCTTCGCGCGCGCCGCATCGGCGTGCACGGCCGGGTCGTTGAGTTCGAGCTCGACCTGCCGGTGCTCGTCGATCAGCCCGCGGACGGACTCGAGGATGCCGGAGTCGGACACGGCTCAGCGGATGCCGTTGTCGTGCCCGTTGTCTCCGCGCGCGGGGGCCGGGATCGACTTCTGCATCTGGACGAGGAACTCGACGTTGGACTGCGTCTCTTTGAGCTTGCCGAGCACGACCTCGAGGGCCTGCTGCGGGTCGAGGCCCGCGAGGGCGCGACGCAGCTTCCAGGTGATCTTGACCTCGTCGGGCGACAGCAGCATCTCTTCGCGACGAGTCGAGGACGCGTTGACGTCCACCGCCGGGAAGATGCGCTTGTCGGCGAGCTGGCGGTTCAGGCGCAGTTCGCTGTTGCCGGTGCCCTTGAACTCCTCGAAGATCACGTCGTCCATCTTCGAACCGGTCTCGACCAGAGCCGTCGCCAGGATCGTGAGCGACCCGCCGTTCTCGATGTTGCGCGCGGCGCCGAAGAAGCGCTTGGGCGGGTACAGCGCCGAGGCGTCCACGCCACCGGTCAGCACGCGACCCGAGGTCGGTGCCGACAGGTTGTAGGCGCGGCCGAGACGCGTGATCGAGTCCAGCAGCACGACGACGTCGCGACCGAGCTCGACCAGACGCTTCGCCCGCTCGATGGCGAGCTCGGCGACCGTGGTGTGGTCTTCGGCGGGACGGTCGAACGTCGAGGCGATGACCTCGCCCTTCACCGTGCGCTGCATGTCGGTGACCTCTTCGGGGCGCTCGTCCACGAGCACGACCATGAGGTGGACCTCGGGGTTGTTCTGCGCGATCGCGTTCGCGATCTGCTGCAGCACGATCGTCTTGCCCGCCTTGGGGGGCGCGACGATCAGGCCGCGCTGGCCCTTGCCGACCGGTGCGACCAGATCGATGAGGCGCTGCGTGAGCTTCTCGGGCGCGGTCTCCATGCGCAGACGCTCCTGCGGGTACAGCGGCGTCAGCTTGCCGAACTCGACGCGCGTGGCGGCGTCGTCGACGGAGAGGCCGTTGATGGAGTCGACCTTCACCAGCGCGTTGTACTTCTGGCGGCTGGACTGCTCGTTCTCGCGCGGCTGCTTGATGGCGCCGACGACCGCGTCGCCCTTGCGCAGGTTGTACTTCTTGACCTGGCCGAGCGAGACGTAGACGTCGCTCGGACCGGGGAGGTACCCGGTCGTGCGGACGAACGCGTAGTTGTCGAGCACGTCGAGGATGCCGGCGATCGGGACGAGGACGTCGTCCTCACCGATCTCGCTCTCGAACTCATCACCGGTCGTGGCCTGCCCGCGACGCTTGTTGCGCTGACGGTTGCGGCCGTTGCCCTGGTTCTGCTGCTGAGCCTGCTGACCGTTCTGCGCGGGCGCTTCGGCCTCCTCGGTCGGGGCAGCCTGGGCGGGGGCGGGTGCCTCGCTCTTGTCGGCGGTCTCGGCCTTGTTGCGGTTGCGGTTGCGCGACCGGCTGCGGCTGCGGCCGCGCGACGGGGTCTCGGAGGACTCGTCGGTCGTGTCGGCCTCGGCACCGGATGCCACGGCCTCGGCGTTCGTGTCGGCCTCGGGGGCGCTCTCGACCGGAGCCTCGGCGGCGTCGGTCACGGGGGCGCTCTCGGCCGGAGCCTCGGCGTCGTCGGTCACGGGGGCACCCTCGGTCGCCGGCTCGGCCTCGGGCGCGGAGCCCTCGGCAGCGGCCTCTTCGGCGGCCGGCGCCTCGGCGGCGGGAGTCTCGGTGGCGACCGGAGCCTCGGCAGCCGGCGCCTCGGCGGCGGGAGCCTCGGTGGCGGCGTCGACGGCCGGAGTCTCGGCGGTGGCGGCGTCGGGAGCCTCGGCGGCCGGGGTCTCTTCGGCGGGGGCGCTCTTCGCACGGCGCGGCGCACGCTTGCGCGGCGCGCGCGCAGGCTTGACCGGCGCCTCTTCGGCGGCGGGCTCCTTGGCCGAAGCCGCGGGCGCCTCCTCGGCGGCGGGCTCCTCGGCCGAAGCCGCGGGCGCTTCCTCGGCGACCGGCTCGGCCGGAGCGGGCTGCTCCTCGGCAGCCGGAGCCGCCTCGGCGTCGGCCGCGGGCTCCTCGGCGACGGGGGCCTCCTCGCCCTCGCCGTCGACGGGCGCGTCGAACAGCGTCTCGTCGGCGGGAGCGGCGGGCTGCTCCTCGGGGGTGGTGTTCGCGCCCTCGGGCGCGTCAACGGGCTGGGTCTCGGAGATGGACTCCACGAGTGCTCCTCAGGATGAAACGTGGTCAGATCGCGGGTCGTCGGTGCAGAGGGCAGACGAAGACACTCACCAGCGGTTCGGAAGACTGCAGCCGATACCGGGTTCGCGATTTGTTGCGGATTTCGCAGGTGTCGCAGAGGCTCAGATTCGCGTGCTAAGCGGAACCCTCTGCGGCCTTCACTGTACCACCCTTGACGTCGACGGCGAGCATGAGCGTCTGCCACGGGGTGTCGACGAGGGACCCGGCGAGCTCGGCAGCCCCGAGACGCTGGCCCGGACCGTCGGCGAGCACCAGCACGCTCGGGCCGGCGCCCGACACGACGGCCGCGTAGCCCTCGGCGCGCAACGAGCGAACCAGACGGTCGGTCTCGGGCATCGCCTGCGCGCGGTAGTTCTGGTGCAGTTTGTCCTCCGTGGCCGCCATCAGCAGCTCGGGGCTCTGCGTCATCGCCGCGATGAGCAGGGCCGACCGCGAGACGTTGAACACCGCGTCTTCGCGCGGCACCTGCAGCGGCTGAAGGCTCCGGGCGACCGCCGTCGACATCGTGAAGCTCGGCACCAGCACGAGCGGCGAGACGCCGCGGTGGACGATGAGCTGCTTGTGCTGGGGGCCTTCGGCATCCATCCACGCGATCGTCAGGCCGCCGAACAGGCCGGGGGCCACGTTGTCGGGGTGACCCTCCATCTCGGTAGCGAGGCGCAGGAGGTCGACGTCGCTGAAGTCGGCCTCGCCCTCGAGCAGCCCCTGGGCGGCCAGGATGCCGGCCACCACCGCCGCGCCGGAGGATCCCATTCCGCGCCCGTGCGGGATGACGTTGTGCGCGACCAGGCGCAGGCCCGGCACCTCGCGCCCGACCGACGCGTAGGCGTGCGCGATCGCGCGGACGACGAGGTGCGAGGCATCGCGCGGGACGTCCTCGGTGCCCTCACCGCTGACCTCGATCTCGAGGCGCCCCGGCTCGAGAGCCTCGACCGTGAGCTCGTCGTAGACGCTGAGCGCGAGACCGAGGGTGTCGAACCCGGGGCCGAGGTTGGCGCTGGTGGCCGGGACGCGGACCGCGACCCGGCGCCCAAGGGCTGCGGTCACTCGGCCACCGGCTTCAGGTCGAGGACCGAGGCGACCTCCGACGTCGTCGCGTCGACGACCGTGGGCTGCACCTCGGTGCCGTCGGCCTTGCGCAGGGCCCACTGCGGGTCCTTCAGACCGTGACCGGTGACGGTGAGCACGACCTTGGCCCCGGCGGGGATGAGGCCCGCCTCGGCGCGGTCGAGCAGACCGGCGACGCTGATCGCCGACGCCGGCTCGACGAACACGCCCACCTCGCCGGCGAGGATCTTCTGCGCGGCGAGGATGCGGTCGTCGTCGATGGCGCCGAACCAGCCGTCGGTGGCATCCCGGGCCTCGAGGGCCAAGTGCCACGATGCGGGGTTGCCGATGCGGATGGCGCTCGCGATCGTCTCGGGGTTCTTCACGACCTCGCCGCGCACGAGCGGGGCGGAGCCGGCGGCCTGGAAACCGAACATGCGGGGAACACGCGTGGAAACGCCGCGGTCGGCCTCTTCACGGTAGCCGCGGGAGTACGCCGTGTAATTACCGGCGTTGCCGACGGGGATGAAGTGGAAGTCGGGGGCGTCGCCCAGCTGCTCCACGACCTCGTACGCGGCGGTCTTCTGGCCCTCGATGCGGTCGGGGTTGACCGAGTTGACCAAGTGCACCGGGTAGTGGTCGGCGAGCTCGCGGGCGATCTCGAGGCAATCGTCGAAGTTGCCGCGAATCTGGATCAGCCGGCCGTTGTGGGCCACGGCCTGGCTCAGCTTTCCCATCGCGATCTTGCCCTCGGGCACGAGCACGGCGGCGGTGATGCCGGCGTGGGCCGCGTACGCCGCGGCCGAGGCCGAGGTGTTGCCGGTCGAGGCGCAGATGACGGCCTTGGCGCCGTGCTCGACGGCGCGCGAGAGCGCGACCGTCATGCCGCGGTCCTTGAACGACCCGGTGGGGTTCATGCCCTCGAACTTCACCCAGACGTCCGCGCCGGTGCGCCGCGACAGGGCGGGAGCCGGGATGAGCGGGGTGCCGCCCTCGCCGAGCGTCACGACGGTGGAGGCGTCGGTGACGCCCAGACGGTCCGCGTACTCGCGGAGGACTCCGCGCCAGACGTGTGCCATGTCAGTTCCCTTCCACGCGCAGTACGGATACCACGCGCTCGACGACGCCGCTCGCGGCGAGACGCTCGACGGTCTCGCTCAGGTCTTGCTCACGGGCCTGGTGTGTACCGATGACCAGACGCGCCGACCCGCTCGCGGCGGTGTCGTCGGCATCCGGTTCGATGACGGTCTGTTCGACGGTCGCGATCGAGACGCGCCCTTCGCTGAGGATGCCGGCGACCGTGGCGAGCACGCCCGGCTGATCGTCGACCTCGAGCGTGATCTGGTAGCGCGTGATGACCCGGCCGATGGGCACGGTGGGGAGATTGGCGCGCGTGGACTCACCGACGCCCACTCCCCCGGCGATGTGGCGGCGGGCCGCGGAGACGACGTCGCCGAGGACGGCGGAGGCGGTCTGCACGCCGCCGGCACCGGCGCCGTAGAACATGAGGTCGCCGGCGGCCTCGGCCTGGACGAACACGGCGTTGTTGGCGCCGTGCACGCTCGCGAGCGGGTGCGTCCGGTCGACCAGCGCGGGGTACACGCGCACCGAGATCGACTCGCTCGACTCGCCCTCGGCGGCGGGCAGGCGCTCGCATACGGCGAGGAGCTTGATGACGTAGCCGGCGTGACGCGCGGACTCGATCATCGCGGCATCGATCTGGGTGATGCCCTCGCGGTGGACGGCATCCAGGGGCACGGTGGTGTGGAACGCCAGGCTCGCCAGGATCGCGGCCTTCTGCGCGGCGTCGTAGCCCTCGACGTCGGCCGTGGGGTCGGCCTCGGCGTATCCGAGCGCCTGCGCCTGGGCGAGCACGTCCGCGAAGTCGGCGCCCTCGGTGTCCATGCGGTCGAGGATGTAGTTCGTCGTGCCGTTGACGATGCCCATGATCCGCACGACGCGGTCGCCGGCGAGCGAGTCGCGGAGCGGGCGGATGATCGGGATGGCACCGGCGGCCGCGGCCTCGTAGTACACCTCGGCGCCCACCTGATCGGCGGCCTCGAAGATCTCGGAGCCGTGCGTGGCCAGCAGCGCCTTGTTGGCGGTGACGACGTCGGCGCCGGAGTTGATGGCCTGCAGCACTTGCGCGCGCGCCGGCTCGATGCCGCCCATGAGCTCGATCACGATGTCCGCGCCGACGATGAGGGTCTCGGCATCCGTCGTGAACAGCTCGCGCGGCAGATCGGTGTCGCGCTTGGCGTCGAGGTCGCGGACGGCGATGCCGGCGAGCTCGAGGGTGGCTCCGGCGCGGTCGGCCAGTTCGGCGCGGTGCTTGAGCAGCAGGTCGGCGACCTGCGAGCCGACGGCACCGGCGCCCAGCAGCGCCACGCGCAGCGTGCGGTAGTCGGTCATTCGATGTCTCCGTGGGGTGGTGCGGCCGAGCCGCGGGATGAGAAGGAAGCGGATGCCGCGATGCCGGCGTCGCGGGACAGCAGATCCTCGACGGTCTCTCCGCGCACGATCACGCGCGCCTCGCCGTCGCGGACCGCCACGACCGGGGGGCGCGGGGTGTAGTTGTAGTTGCTCGCCAGCGAGAAGCAGTACGCGCCGGTGGCCGGCACCGCCAGCAGATCGCCCGGGGTGACGTCGCCGGGAAGGTACTCGGCATCCACCACGATGTCACCGGACTCGCAGTGGTGCCCGACGACGCGCGAGAGGGCGGGGGCGGCGGCACTCTCGCGCGAGACGATCCGCGCGGAGAAGTCGGCGCCGTACAGGGCGGGACGGGCGTTGTCGCTCATCCCCCCGTCGACGCTGACGTAGGTGCGCTCGCGACCCTCGCCGATCTCGACCTTCTTGACCGTGCCGACCTCGTACAGCGTCACGCCGGCCTGACCGACGATGACGCGTCCGGGCTCGCACGCGACGTCGGGCATCGGGATGCCGCGCACCGCGCACTCCTGTGCGATGGCATCGAGGATGCCGTCGGCGATCTCCTCGATCGGGCGCGGGTCGTCGACGGACGTGTAGGAGATGCCGAAACCGCCCCCGACGTTGAGGAGGGGGATCTCTCCCCCGGCGAGCAGGTCGGCGTGCAGGTCGACGAGTCGGGCCGCGGACTCGCGGAACCCGGAGGAGTCGAAGATCTGCGACCCGATGTGGGCGTGGAGTCCGACGAAGCGCAGACCGGGCAGCTCGCGGATGCGAGCGACCGCCTCGGCGGCGCCGTCGAGCGAGAAGCCGAACTTCTGGTCCTCGTGGGCGGTGGCCAGGAAGGCGTGGGTCTCGGCGTGCACGCCGGTGCGCACCCGGACCAGGACGGACTGCACCGCACCGCGACGATCGGCGATCGCGGCGAGACGCTCGATCTCGATGGGACTGTCGACCACGACCGAGCCGATCCCCACGTCGACGGCGCGCTCGAGCTCGTCGACGCTCTTGTTGTTGCCGTGGAACCCCAGGCGCGCGGGTTCGGCGCCGCCGGCCAGCGCGACCTCCAGCTCGCCGCGCGTGCAGACGTCGACGGCGAGGCCCTCGTCGGTGACCCAGCGCACGACCTCGGCCGACAGGAAGGCCTTGCCTGCGTAATAGACGCGCGAGCGGATGCCGTGACGCGCGGCGGCCGAGGCGAAGGCGTCGCGGGCCCGGCGGGCGTGCGCCCGCACCTCGGCCTCGTCGAGCACGTAGAGCGGGGTGCCGAAGCGGGCACGCAAGTCGAAGATCGACACGCCCCCGACCTCGACCGAGCCGTCGTCGACTCGACGCGCGGAAGACGGCCAGACGGAGGCGACGAGCTCGTTCGCTTCGGCCGGGGCGGTGAGCCACTCGGGCACGAGCGCGGAGTGCGAGGCGGACACGGAGGAACCAATCGGGTTTTGCGGCGACGCGACGGCCGCGGATCACGGCTCCTGCCCGCGCGGGGCGTCACGCGACAGGCAGTCCTTGCAGTCTAGGGCACGGCGTATGCCGCCCCCTTCCCATGACCGGTGGATGCCGCTGACCGCGGGCGCCGCCGCCCGCGGAACGAGTGATGCACCGGGTGAACTGCGGGGGCGGAGAGCCGGTGCCGGCGGAACGACGATCCGCCGAGCGCGGCGCCGGACCTACCGTGAACCGGTGCCGCGCCGATCATCGTCCCCCCTCGTCGTCGATGCCCTCGGGGTCAGGATCGGCATCGATCTCTCTGCGCTCGAGCCGCCGGCACGCGCCGCCGTGCGGTCGGCGTGGAGCGGCGCTGTCTCCGCGGAGAGCGCCGCGCCGCGAACCGTCGTCGCCCCCGCGGCCTCCCACGGCGAGGGCCCCATGCTCGCCGCACTCTCCAGCGCCGTGACGATGGCGGCCATCGAGGCACGGCGCGGCGACCTCTGGATGCTGCATGCCGCTGGGGTCGCCGGCCCGGACGGCGGCGTCGTCGTCCTCGTCGGAGAGTCGGGTGCCGGCAAGACCACCGCCGTCCGTACGCTCGCCCGCACGGCGGGCTACGTGTCGGACGAGACGGTGGGCATCGATGCCTCCGGCACGGTTCTGCCGTACCGCAAACCGCTGTCGGTCATCACCGAGGGCGTGTCGCACAAGGTGCAGCGCTCCCCCGACGAGCTGGCCCTCGGCGCGCTCCCCGCCGCCGAGCTGCACCTGTCACGGCTGATCCTGCTCGCCCGGCGTCCCGGATCGTCGGACGCCCGGCTCGTTCCCGTCCCCACCTCCGAGGCGATCGCCGAGCTGGCGGGCCAGTCGAGTGCTCTCGTACAGTTGCGACACCCCGTCCGCACGATGGTCGAGCTCATCGACCGCACGGGCGGCGCCCTCCGCGCGGAGTACGGCGAGGTCGGCGATCTCGCGGCACTCCTGCGGGATGCCGCCTCTCCGTCGCCCAGCGCGGGATCCGAGCCCGCCGATCCGGCCCCGCTCCGGCTCGCCGACCCCGACCCGGGGTCCCCCGGGGACGGAACTCGGTACCAGCGCGCGGACGCCGTCGACTGGTGCGCACTGCCCGACGACCGACTCGCGGTGCTGTCCGGTCACACCGACGGCAGCGGGACGCTGCGGGTGCTCGCGGGTGTCGCGCCCACCCTGTGGCGCGCGGCCTCCGGTGTGCGGCGCGACGAGCTCGTCGCGGCCGTCGACGCCGCGTTCGCCTGCCCCGATCCCGGAGAGGTCACCGATCGGGCCCTTCAATCGCTGATCGAGGCGGGTCTGCTGCGCGCGTCGGTCTGAGCGCGGCTCAGCCGCACGTGCCGTTCTGCTGCAGCGCGGGGTCGTCGAGCAGGCCACCGTCGATGGCGAACATCGCCACGAGGTCGTCGCCCTGCACGGTGACCGAGTCGAGCGTCAGCCCGGCGGGAAGGCGATCGGCGATGCACAGGTTCCACGTCCGCAGAGCACCGTCGGCGACGCCGCCCAACTGACCGCGGAGGGTCTCGGCATCCACGCGGTTGCCGCCGAGCTCGAACGAGGACGGCGTGAGCGTGAGGTCGCCGCCGGCGGCGCCCGGGGTCAGGGAGATCCCGACCGGGATGGGGACGCCGAAGACCGAGAACCGCGTCGAGAGGGTGACGTCGGGCGCCGCGGTGCCGACCGTGTCCGACGGGAAATCGGGGATCTGCGACAGCAGCGCCCGCAGCTGCGCGGGATCCAGGCGCACCGAAGCCGAACCGCCCGATGCGGCCGCGCCCCCGGCGACCGGAACGCCCTGCAACCGCACACGGACGTCACCGGTGAGCGACCCGATCGCGACGTCGTCCGCCGACACCCCGACCTCGTCCAGTCGACCCGAGATCAGCTGCGGCAGGACGATACCCGGCACCTCGACGTCGACCGGCTGATCGGCAGGCAGACCCACCTTCTGCACGACCAGCGAGCGCACCGTGCTCGCCACGGCCGAGCGCGCGATCGCCTCGGCGGCCACGAGAAGACCCGCGACCACCACCACGATCACCGCGACGATTGCGATCGTCCGGCCGGTCCGGCGGCGGGGCCGCGTGGCATCCGTCATGACTACATGCGCTCCGGAGCGCCGACGCCGAGCAGCGTGAGGCCGTTGCGCAGCACCTGACCGGTCGCGTCGTTCAGCCACAGACGCGTGCGGTGCACGGACTCGATCGGGGCGTCGCCGAGCGGGATGACGCGGCAGTTGTCGTACCAACGGTGATAGAGCCCCGCGAGCTCCTCGAGGTAGCGGGCCACGCGGTGGGGCTCGCGCACCTCTGCGGCGTACGCGACGACGCGCGGGTACTCCTGCAGCGCGCCCAGCAGAGCGGATTCGGTCTCGTGCTCGAGCATCTCGGGGGCGAACTCGGAGCGGTCGACACCCGAATCGGCGGCGTTGCGAGCGACGTTGTGCGTGCGCGCGTGGGCGTACTGCACGTAGAAGACGGGGTTGTCGTTCGTGCGCTTCTGCAGGATCTCGGGGTCGAGCGTCAGCGGCGAATCGGCCGGGTACCGCGCGAGGGAGTACCGCAGCGCGTCGGTGCCGAGCCACTCCTGCAGGTCGTCGAGCTCGATGATGTTGCCCGCGCGCTTGGACAGCTTGGCGCCGTTGATCGACACGAGCTGCCCGATGAGCACCTCGATGTCCTTCTCGGGGTCGTCGCCGGCCGCGCCCGCGAGCGCCTTCAAGCGGTGCACGTAGCCGTGATGGTCGGCACCGAGCAGGTAGATCTTGTGCGCGAAGCCGCGATCGCCCTTGTTGAGGTAGTACGCGGCATCCGCGGCGAAGTACGTGTACTCGCCGTTGGAACGACGGATGACGCGGTCCTTGTCGTCGCCGAAATCCGTGGTGCGGACCCACACGGCGCCCTCGTCGTCGAAGACGTGTCCCTGCGCGCGCAAGCGGTCGACGGCCTCGTCGACGAGGCTCGGCTGACCGTCGACGCGCGCGTGGAGCGTCCGCTCCGAGAACCACACGTCGAAGTGCACGTTGAACCGCTCGAGCGAGGCCTGGATCTCGCCCAGCTGGAACTCGTAGGCCAGCTCGGTGGCCGCGGTGATCTGCTCGGCCCGGTCGAGGTCGCGGATGCCGGGCTGAGCGGCGGCGACCCGCTCGGCGAGCGCACCGATGTACGCGCCGCCGTAGCCGTCCTCGGGGGTCGGCTCGCCGTGCAGGGCCGCCACGACCGAGCGACCGAAGCGCTCCATCTGGGCGCCGGCGTCGTTGATGTAGAACTCGCGCACGAGTGTGGCTCCACTGGCGAGCAGCACACGGGCGATCGCGTCGCCGAGGGCGGCCCACCGCGTGTGGCCGATGTGCAACGGACCGGTGGGGTTGGCGCTGACGAACTCGAGGTTGATCGTGTTGCCGCGCTGGGAGTCGTTCGATCCGAACGCCGCCCCCTGCTCGACGATCGTCTTCGCCAGGGCGCCGGCGGCGGCGGCTTCCAGTCGGATGTTGATGAAGCCCGGACCGGCGACCTCGACGCTCGCGATGCCGGCGACGCCCTCGAGGCCCGCGGCGATCTCCGCCGCGAACTCGCGCGGGTTCGCGCCGACGACCTTCGACAGCTTCAGCGCCGCGTTGGACGCCCAGTCCCCGTGATCGCGGTTCTTCGGCCGCTCCAGCGGCAGGTCGGCGGCGGTCAGCCCCGACGACGAACCCTCGCGTCGCGCCTCGGCGAGCGGGGCGATGACGGCGAGCAGGGCGGCGGAGAGGGCTGCGGGATCCATAACCCTGCAATTCTAGGCCGCGCGGGCGGCACGCCCGCCTCAGCCGATCTGCACCAGGGCTTCGTGGTCGTCGTGGCCGGTGGCATCCGGAGTCTGTTCTTCCAGGACCGCATCGACGTACATGCGCTCGAGGCCGACGTACCCGCCGTGGTAGCTGAGGAAGGCGCAGTCGGCGGCGTCGCGGCCCGTGGCGATGCGCACGAGCGAGCGACGGTCGGACAGCCGCGTCGCGTCGATGACGTACCAGGCGCCGTCGAGGTACGCCTCGGCGACGGCGTGGAAGTCCATGGGCTCGAGCCCCGGCGCGTAGCACGCGGCGTACCGCGCCGGCATGTCCATCGCGCGCAGCAGCGCGATCACGACGTGCGCGTAGTCGCGGCAGACGCCCTGGCCGGTCATGAGGGTCGTGACGGCGCTGTCGGTGCCGAGGCTGAGCCCGGGCGTGTAGGTGACGCTGGAGGCCACGAACGTCGAGACCGCCGCGATCAGGTCGGCACCGGCGAGTCCGCGGAACTGCCGGCGGGCCTGGGCGAACACCTCGTCGGACTGGCAGTAGCGGCTCGGGCGCAAGTAGGTGATCGTCTCGAGGTCGCTCGTGTGCAACGTCGGAGAGGCCCCGGCGACCACGGCCTCGTAGCGCACGGAGAGCGGCCCCTGCTCGCCGGAGAGCCGGTGCAGACGACTGCCGGACTGGTCGACGATCTCGGTCGGGGTGTACACACGGTCGCCGCTCGAGAACGTCAGATGCTCGCTCGCCAGGGGCACCCCCTGGGCAGCGGTGATCTGGAAGATGAGGTCGACGGAGGACCCCAGATCGAGGTCGAATTCAGCGGTCACTCGGCGCGGCACCGGGTAATCCTCGCATGGCCCGGAGGGGGTGGGGCGCGCGCCGGTCATCCGTCCTTCTTGCCCGGGCCACCGGGGCGGTCGTGGCCGGGACCGCCCCTGCCGGGACCGGTGTTCCCCGGCCCCTTTCCGCCCGGTTCGTCGGGTGTCGCCGAGTCGCCGGGAGGCGTCGGTTCGTCGTCGGAGGCATCGTCGTCCCCCACGGTGCTCTGTGTGGGGTCGGGCGTGTCCTCGACGACCGGGGTGGTGCTCTCGGTCGTCGGCTCGGGCGTGCTCTCGGCGGTCGGCTCCGGAGCGGGCAGGAGCGAGGACAGATCGGCGCGGACGACGGCGATGCGGGCGAGGATCGCCTCGGCCTCCGCGGCGGAGAGGCTCCCGGCGTCGCGCTGCGCCGTCACGTCGGCGTCGAGCTGATCGAGCGTCGCCGACGCCGACGCGTAATCGCCGCCCGACGCCTGCGACGCGAGGGTCTGCACCACGCCCTGCCACGCGGTCGGTTCGGCGGCCGGCGGCGTGCATCCGGTTAGCGCGAGCACCGCGGCGAGCGCGAGCGCCGTCGTGGCGGTTCGGCGGAGACTCACGGGCCCAGTTCCTTCCAGAGGTCGTCGACGTGCTGGTCCAGGGGTGCGGGCAGCGCGGGCAGCCCCGGGTCGCTCGCGGGTGCGGTGGATCCGATCGCGACCGCGGTGGCGATCCCTCCCCCGGCGAGGAGCACGGCGACGAGGGATGCCACGATCGCGGCGCGTCGACGCGTCGGGCGCGCGGGGGCGGTGACCGGCGGCAGCACCCGCGTGCGGGTGAGGGCGTCCGGCGGCTCCGGCGACGGTTCGTCGAGCGGGACGGTGGGCACCGATTCGTTCGGGAGCGAGCGGAACTCGGCCCCGAGGGAGGCGGCATCCGGTCGCTCCGCCGGGTCGATCGCCGTCATGCGGGTCAACAGCGCACGCCAGGCGGCGGGGATGTACGCGGGGATCTCGGGCGGCGAGACCAGCCGGGCCGCCAGAGCTTCGTGGGGCGTTCGCCCGCCGAACGGGCGGCGGCCGGTGAGCGCCTCGATCAGGACGAGTCCGAGCGAATAGACGTCGCTCGCGGGGGCGGCCGGCATTCCGCGGGCCTGTTCCGGGCTGAGGTAGGCCGCGGTGCCGATGACGGTATCGGCTCGCGTGACGCGCGTCGCCCCGACGAGGGCGGCGATCCCGAAGTCGGCGAGGGTCGCCCGCGCCCGTTCCCCGGTGTGCGCGGGCGGGCGCAACAGGATGTTGGACGGTTTGACGTCGCGGTGGACGATCCCGCGACCATGGATGACCGACAGCGCTTCGGCGATCTCGCGACCGTACCGAGCGGCATCGACCGCAGGCACGGGTCCGCGGTGGACGAGGTCGGTGAGCGTGGGCCCGGCGATGAGTTCCATCGCGAGGTAGGTCGGCGGTGACGACAAGCGGGCGTCGTACAGCGTCACGAGCGACGGATGCGAGAGCGAGGCCAGCAGCCGGATCTCGGACCGTACGCGCGCGGCATCCGCGGGATCGGCGCCGTCGCCCGTGATCACCTTCAGCGCGACGGTCCGCCCGAGCGAGGTGTCCACCGCCTCGTACACACGCGCGTACCCGCCCTCGCCGAGCACCCGTCCGAGGCGGTACCGGCCGTCGAACAGGTCGTCGATGGCGGGGTCGGACGGTTGCGTCGTGTCGGTGTCTGTCATTCGGGTCCCCGATGCCGGGACGAACTCCCGGCGGTGTTCAGACGAGGTCGTCGTTCGAGGACCGCGTCGTCGAACGCGTGACCTGCGCGCCGCCCGCCCCCTCGCTGCGGGTGACGGTGTCGGTCTGGCGACGACGGACCATCAGCACGAGACCGATGACGAAGACGACCGCACCGGCTCCCATCATGATGTAGCCGATGGTCGTGAGATCGACGTAGTCGTTGGGGAGGTCCACGGCGAACGCGAGGATGGCGCCGATGACGATGAGCGCGATGCCGGCTCCGATGCTCATGGCAGTCCTTTCGGGAGGGTCAGCCCAGGATGCCATCGCCCCGGTGAACGGTCGGGAGGTCTTGACAAGCGCGACCGGGGTCGGTTCCGTCGCATCCCCAGCTGTGCTGTGGATACATCGACCGCGCGGGGTCGGGCGAACGGGACGTGTTCACGCGCCCGCTCGTGGACCAGCGCAACCGCCCGCCCATCGTCGGCACGGCAGGGCCGTAGCCTGGCGGACGGAACCCAGGTCGGGGGTCGGTTGAGATCGATGGTCCCGAAGCCGAGCGGGGCCTCGCTGTCGCCGTCGTCGCGCGAGTCGGACTCGACCGTGCTGGTTCACGAGAAAGGGGCCGCAGGATCTCGACGACCCGCGACCCCGTGTCACGACTGGTGCCCCCGACAGGAATCGAACCTGCGACCTTTGGTACCGGAAACCAAGCAGATACCCGCTTGTGACTTGCGACGCATCATTTGTGCGGTGTAGCGTCTCTCTCATGCGATCCCGGACTATCCGGGACGCGCCCATAATGGTTGCACCAGATGGTTGCACCTCACGAGAGGAACGAGCGGTGACAGACGTCGTACGCCTGAGAAGAAGAGAAGCGGTCAACGGTGCCCGCGACTCTCTCCCCCACCCGCAGTAACCGACCACAGGACCCCGCATGCCGAAGATGTTCCAGGACGCCCGCGGGCTCTGGACGGTCGCCGTCGAACTCCCCCCGGCACCAGACGGAACACGCCGGCGAAAGTACATCCGGCGGAAGTCGAAGACGGCGCTGCGAGCAGCGCTCGATGAGGTCGAAGCGACCATCCGGAAGAAGGGTGATGTCGCCACCTCCTCCCCCACGGTCTCCGCATGGGCGGACTACTGGATGACGGACATCGTCGCGAAGAACCGACGGCCGAAGACCGTCGCCTCCTACCGGTCCGTCATCGAGAACCACATCGTCCCCGTCATCGGGGGGACACGCCTCGACAAGCTCAACGCCGCCGCGATCCGGAAGGTCCTCGCACGGATGGAATCCGGGGGCCTGTCGTCCACATACCGGCGGAACGCTCACGGCGTCATGGCGGCGATGTTCGCCGACGCCGAGCGGGAGGAGAAGATCGACCGGAACCCCGTCGACCTCGTCCTCCGCCCCAGGAAGGCTGTAGCCGACCTCGAGGTGCTCACCGTCGAGGAGGCACAGCGGCTGCTTGAGACGTTCAGCGCATCACCGGACGCGTACATGTGGGCGACGTTCATCCTCACCGGCGCCCGTCGCGGCGAGATCATCGGCCTCGAATGGGACCGCATCGGGGAAGATATCGACCTGTCGTGGCAGCTGCAGCGTCTGGAGTACGCGCACGGATGCCGTGGACGGTGCGGCCTACCCCGGCCGTCTGAGTGCCCGAAGCGGCGGTTCATCGTGCCCGAGGGGTTCGAGCACCGTCACCTGCAGGGTGGACTGCACCTGACCCGGCCGAAGTCCCGGGCGGGGTGGCGCATCATCCCCCTGGTCGACCCGCTCCGGTCGATCCTCGACACGGCCCGCGAGTCAGCGACAGAGAACCCGTGGGGTCTCGCGTTCGTATCCGGCAGGGCGGGCGCACCGTCCCCCATCGACCCGGACGACGCCACGGCACGGTGGAACGCGACCCGTGACGCCGCCGGCATCGACCGTCCCGTCCGGCTCCACGACCTGCGGCACACCACGGTCGACCTGCTCGATGCCGCCGAGGTCGATATGGACACGATCATGGACATCGTCGGCCACTCGACGCGGGCGATGTCACGGGAGTACCGGTCGAAAGCGAACCGGGAGCGCATGCGGAAGGCGCTGCTAGCGATGTCTGCAAGCCTCGGGTATCCCGGTCAGTAGGCTCCGGATCGGTTCGCCCTGCTGCCCTCACCGCTGGCAGCTTCGATCGCCGCGACGAGGGCGAGCAGAGCGGTACGTGTCTGTCCGTCGGTGACGTTCGCCGCGGCGTTGCGGGCGTTCTCGATCGCGTTTCGTGTGTTCGTATCCATGGGCGTGAGACTAGCGGGGCGGGCGACTTATCGTCACTCGTTGATGAGCCATTCGCTTATGCCGCGGAGCGACGGCGGATCCTGCCGCAGAGCAGCGGGTCGATTCTCACGCCCTCCTCCGAGGTGGCCGCGTGCACGAGCAGCTGGTAGTACCTGGCCGGGGAGAGTCCGAACTCGTCGACGATCGCTGCTTCCTTGCGGGACGTGTGCCGGGGGTGGCGGTTCTCGAAGTCGAACAGGTCGGGGACGGTGGGCATGGGATCTAGTGTCCGCACGGGGTGCGACATCGGTACCCTGTCCGCATGGAGCAGTCGACACGGCCGGCGTTCACCGGCATCAGCATCACCGCGATCACCCTCGGCGCGGTCGGGTTGCTGATCGTGATCGTCCTGTTCCCGGCGGCGAAGATCGTCGGAGCCGTGCTGGGTGCCGCGGCCGTCATCGTCGGTGTGTTGGCCGCGGTGAACGCCCGCCGCGCTGGGGCGCCCTGGGTTGCTCCCGTGGTGGGGGCTGTGTTCGGGCTCGTCGCTGTCGTGTGGATGCTGATCGTCGCCGCCACGCTCTGACACACCCCCGCGCCCGTGTGCGCCCTGTAGACGCACGAAACGCCCCTCCCTGCACTCACGGTGCGGGAGGGACGGTGATCGTTTCGGTGGGGGCGTCTACTGTTCCGGGTCATGGGTTCGGTGAAGGTCACGGCAGGGAAGCTCGAGGAGACGCTCGCGAGGGTGCCGCCGGTCACGTTGCCGACGCCGGCGTGGGGCCCGCAACCGATCGGATGGTTCACGGGGACGCGGCCAGTGTGGGTGTGGGTGTCGTGGCGTGACCGGCCCGCAACACGTGAACCCGGGGTCGCGCGGGGAGCGAACGACCGGGTCGTGATGGTCAGCATCGACGTGGGCGGGGACCACTGGGAACCCGTCGTCTGGCGCAACGCCGTCACCGTGCGGGGATGAACGACGAAACGCCCCCGACGTCACCTCACAAGCTTGAGTTCTAGCGATCGTTGCAACACCCGTCCGATTTGGGGTTGCAGTGGAAGACGAAGAGTTCAAGATCAGGGCGAACCGGGCGGTGCCACAAGGGCGGGGTCGCCTCCACGCTGAGCGTGAGAGGTACGCCGCCCTTGTGGCGTCTGGCGTTTCGTATCGGCAGGCCGCCAGGATCGTCGGCGTGAACTACCGAACGACGAAGCGATGGCGGTCCGGGGTCTGGCAGTCATCGAAGAACGGGCCGGTGAATCGCCAGCACGTGCGGGCGCCGGGTGATGAGCTTTCGCCGCGGTTCCTGTCGGAGCTGGACCGGGTCGCGATAGCTGATCGGTTGCAGGCCGGCGAGAGCATCAGGGCGATCGCGAAGGCGCTGGTCCGCAGCCCGTCCACGATCAGCCGGGAGGTGCGCCGGAACTCGAGCCCGGTCTCGGGGAACTACCGCCCGTACTCGGCGCAGGTGAGGGCGGACAGCCGGTTGCCGCGGCCGAAGACGGGGAAGATCGCGGAGAACGTCGAGCTTCGGGATTACATCCAGAGCAAGCTGGAGCTCCGATGGAGTCCCGAGCAGATCGTGAACATGCTGCGGCGGGAGTTCCCCGACCGGCCGGAGATGCACGTGGTCCACGAGACGATCTATCAGGCGCTCTACGTCCAGGGCCGCGGCGAGCTGCGGCGGGAACTGCACATCGCCCTGCGCACCGGCCGGGCGCGACGCCGGTCGCAGAAGCAGTCACAGGCCCGCCAGCCGCGCTATCGCGACCCGATGGTGATGATCAGCGATCGACCTGCCTCAATCGAGGATCGCGCCGTTCCGGGCCACTGGGAGGGCGACCTCATTATCGGCGTCGGGTCGAAGTCAGCGATCGCGACGCTGGTCGAGCGCACCACCCGCTACACCATGCTCGTCCATCTGCCTGAAGACCGCGGGGCGATGACCGTCAGCGCGGCGCTGGTCAGGACGATGAAGACCCTGCCCGCCGAGCTGCGACGGTCCCTCACCTGGGATCAGGGCAGCGAGATGGGCAAGCACAAGGCGTTCAGCCTGGCGACCGACATGGCGGTCTACTTCTGCAACCCCGCGTCACCCTGGCAGCGCGGCAGCAACGAGAACACGAACGGCCTGCTACGGCAGTACTTCCCGAAGGGCACCGACCTCTCCCTGCACAGCGCGGAGGAGTTGCAGCGGGTCGCTGATCAGCTCAACTCCAGGCCGCGCAAGACGCTCGACTGGGAGACGCCGGCAGCTCGCCTCGCCGCCCTGATTGATGCCGCCTAAGTGTTGCGGCAGTCGCCACACTAGAGCTAAACTGTTGCTATGACCGCAACAGTAACGAAGCCCGCCCGCATCAAGTTCGTCACCTTCCGCACCGATAAGAACGGCCGTCGCTTCGCCACGGAGTACTTCCGCGGACGCAACTTCCGCATTGGCGTCGAGGAAGCGGAGGGGCTCATCGCTCTCGGCCTCGCTGTCGAGGAGCACGCAGCATGACCGATGCGCGCCAAGAGGCCATCTCGCGCTACTCCCACAAGAACGTCAGGGACCGCTACGACGCCGACCTGCTCA
Source organism: Microbacterium sp. 5K110 (assembly GCF_005774735.1). Classification (GTDB taxonomy): domain Bacteria; phylum Actinomycetota; class Actinomycetes; order Actinomycetales; family Microbacteriaceae; genus Microbacterium. The sequence continues at coordinate 19,548 of NZ_VBUM01000008.1, forward strand.
TGGCTGGGTTCGAGGAAGGGGCCGCATGGGCGCGGGAGCAGATGGAGGAGCTTGGTAAGCGATGACCGCTACAGTTGCCCGGGTGGCCCCCAACCCCAAGCGCGCCCTCGCGCCGGCCGACGAGCAGCGCCTCCGCGCCGCGCTCGACGCGCACGAATCGTCCTACGACGAGCTGCGCGCCGCGGTCCTTGCCGCCAGCGCCAACGGCGCATCCGTCCGCGTCCTCGCCGAGTTTCTTGGCAAGAGCACCAACACCATCAGCCGATGGAAGACCGACGCCCGCCCCTGACCCCACAACACAGAAGAGCGCCCCTCCCAGCCGTCAGGCCAGGAGGGGCGCTCTTTTCGTATGCTCAAACCACACCGTGTTGCAACGATCCCTAGAATTCGCCCAAGGGAGGGAGGCCGGGGGCGTTGTTGTCTAGTTGTTCTATGTCATGACGTTGGTTACATCTGCGGGCCTGCTGCCTCGGTCAGCTCGGCTTCCTCGGCGCATGCTGCTCTGCCTCGGTCGCCTCGGTGAAACTCGTCTCAGGATTCTTTGGATTCGGACTTGACAGCACCCGCTTTTAGGGTGCTATACTGGATTCATCGCCAAGGGGAATAAGCCCCAGGCAAGACCGGAAAGAGACTCCGATGAACACCACCACCGCTTCTAAGGGAATCGTCAAGACTCACATCGATGGCGGCACCTACCGCGAGCTGGCCTTCGCTGAGACCCGCAACCGCTGGGGCGTCGCGGTCACCGAATGGACCACCTACAAGGGCCAGGTCGTCTTCCAGATCCACCGCGTCAGCGCCAAGGGCCAGATGTTCGCACAGGGCACCTTCGCTACCGAGGCAGAGGCTCGCACCGCCGCCAACCGCCTCTACCGCCGCGACAGCCACTGAATACCAGCGGGAGGGCTTCGGCCCTCCCGCTCCAAATGATCGAGGAACAGGATGACCTCCGCACAGATCGCGGCAACGCGGCGCTTGCTTGGACTCACGGCGGACCAGCTCGGCGACGAGCTCGGGATCAACCCCCGCACGATCCGCGGATGGGAGGCTGGCAAGTACGCCCCTTCCCCATCCGCCGAGGCAGCGTTGCTCGCTCTTCGATCCGAGCATGACGCCGAGCTTGACGTTCTGATCACCGAGGCAGCCGCTGGCCCTGTCGAAGTGCCGAGCGGGCCGAGGGAGCGCAGCTGGTATCTCGCTCTTGCTGCCCGCCTGATCGACCGTCTGCCCGCGGCTCAGATCGAGTGGCGCGCCGAGTAGCCGCTGTGTCTGTGGTGCGTGCAATACTTCCCTCACCACTTTGGGGGCCATCCATTGGGGACAGCCGACCGGGCTGTCCGGACTTGGATGACCGTTGTCACACGCGAACTCACCGCTCACCCCAGAGGGCAAGCGCCGACTGATCGAGCGCCTCGAGACAGGCAGGCCGATCGCGCACGTCGCTGACGAGATGGGCATCTCTCGCCGCACCGCGGCGAAGTGGTACGCCCGCTACCGCGAACACGGATGGTGCGGTCTCGAAGAGATGTCATCCCGCCCGCTCACGAGCCCCACGGCGACGCCTGACAACGTCGTAGATCTGGTGCTTGACATCCGCCGCTCGTCGAAGTGGGGAGCCGCACGGATCGCCGCGCACATGAACAGCACCCTCGGCGTCGAGATCTCGCACTCCACAGTGCAGCGCATCCTCCACCGCCGAGGCATCAGCCGCGTCGCCGACATGGATGAGCCAACCGGAGAGAACAAGCGTGAGCCGAAGACGATGGTCGCGAAGTACGCGGGTTACATGGTGCACGTCGACGTCAAGAAGGTCGGCCGCATCCCAGACGGCGGTGGATGGTTCATCCACGGCCAGGGCACTGACCTCGCCAGGAAATCGAAACGGAAGGGCATCGGCAAGGTCGGCTACATCTACGTCCACTCCGCGATCGAGGCGTACTCGCGGCTCGCGTACTCCGAGGTGCACCTGAACGAGCGGGGCATCACCGCTGCGGGATTCTGGCTCCGCACCGCGACGTTCCTGGCGCGCCACGGTATCGACAAGCTCGAGCGGAACATGACGGATAACGGCAGCGCCTACCGCTCCCGCGCCTACGAATCCGCTCTCGCCTCAACGGCCACCGATCACCGATTCACGCCGCCCTACACACCGAGGGTGAACGGCAAGGTCGAGCGATTCAATCAGACACTCAAAGCCGAGTGGCTCTACGTCCGCGGCTACGAGTCCGAAGATGCCCGGATCGCCGCGCTGACGGACTTCCTGAACTACTACAACCACGAGCGTCCGCACTCCGCGCTCGGCTACAAGCCGCCCGCGTCGCTCGCCCCGTCAGACTTCCGCATCGAGCCCCAGCCGATGCAGTGGCCCGCGGTCGAGATCCCGCGGGCCACCAGCGACGACTACCTCTTCTGACGTGCGAACAACGTCATGAGATACAACATCTAGTAGGCCGCGAGCGCGGACAACAGTGACTGATCTTCGATAGCGATCCGGCGGGCCAGTTCTAAGCCCACGTCAGACCGGACGTACTCTCTGCCACCTCGGCTGACCGTGGGTGCGTTCTCGAAGGCCAGAGGCCACGGCGACGACGGCCACGTGTTCTCCATCATCGTGGTCCTCCCGGTCACCCGGCCACGAACGAGGCAGAATCGAACCGTGCCACGGTCCCTGCGGCGGTGAGGCCATGCTTCTTGTTCGTCGCGAACGTCGAGTCGGTGTAGGTGATCCGTTCGGTGCCGTTGAGGCTCACGGAGATCGAGTTGCCGGACAACACCACCGAGAGGGTGTCCCCGTTCGCGAACGTGAGCCCCGTAGCGGACCCCACCAGCGTTCCCACCCCGCCTGCGACCTTCCGCAGCTCCAGGGTGGTGCTGTTGGGTTGCACGTAGAACAGGTTCGACGCGTCGAAGATGCGGAACGCAACGCCCGCGAAACTCGCCGTCACCGACATGACCGCCGTGAGCGTCCCGTTCTGCGCACCCGTGTCAACGAACGCGTATCCGCGGGACGCGGGAGTGGGACAGTACGCCGCGTTCCCCGCAATGCCCCACACGCTGCTGTTGATCGTCTGCCAGGTCTTCCCGTCGGTGGTGGTGCCGAGGGTGGTGGACGAGTCGGTGCGGTTGAAGTCGTCGGTGAACCCGGTGGACGCGGAGACCGTGCCGGCGAACGTCTGACTGTTCGTGCCGGCACTGTTCGACGCGCGGATGGTGACCGTGTACGACCCGGCCGCAGTCGGGGTACCGGAGATCACACCAACCGAGGACAGGGCCAGCCCTGCGGGCAGCGCACCCGAGGTGACCGTATAGGTCAGCGGTGGCGTGCCGGTCGCGGTGAGCGCCTGCGAGAACGACGATCCGACGAACATGGAGTTCAGCGCGGTCGTGGTAATCGTCGGCGCGGTGATCGTGCCGCCGCTGTAGTCCCCGTACGGGAGCGGGAGCGCGTCGTGCAGGGCGGTGGCATAGTCCTTGTGCCCAAGGGTGCCGAAGTGAACGGTGGTGGGTGCGGCGGGCGGGTAGTACCCGTCCGCGACGGCCTGTGTGCGGTCGGAGATCACCAGGTGCCCGGGCCAGTACGCGACGTGATCGTTCGCATCGCTCAACTCCCGCGCCGCCGTCTGGTAGGCGGACTCCGGGATCGCGAACGCCTCGCCCCCGTTGATCGGAGGAGACGACGCGAGCAGCACGCACGCACCGCCCGCGACGGCTTCGGTGATCGCTTCCTGGATCTGGGTCTTCCACGTGGCGATCGGTGTCTGCGCGTACACGTCGTTCGTGTCCAACTCGATGACCACCATGTGCGAGTACCCGGATAGAACCGACGCCTTGATGTTGCGAGTTCGCGCCGTGCCGGTGGCTGCGCCAGCAATGTCATACGCCTTCGATCCAGGCGCGCCGACCCGGTTCACGATCACCCCGGTGCCGCGGTGAGGGACCACCGCGAACACGTACGCGCCGTTCGTGGACCCGCCGGGGTGGCTGACCGTGATGTCGTGGGCGACGTCGGTGAACCCGGTCAGCCGCATCACGTTCAGCGTCCCGGACACCACAGTCGTCGTGCCGGCGTCGGCGACGGTGGAATCGACGGTCACCTTCGGGCGCACCGGGGTTGTCACGCCCGAATCTGAGCCCCAATAGAACACGTCCAGCGCGGTGAACCGGCCCGCGAACGTCGAGGGGATCGTGATCGACGCGGCCCCCGCCGCGTAGAGGTTGTACCCCCCGTACTGGAAACCACCCGGCGTCGACACATAACTATCGAACGGCCCCAGCGTGGGCGAGAACGCCGGTGCCGGCGAAGTCGACAACGAAGCGACCCCGTACGCCGAGTACAGGCCGAGGAAGTTCTGCGCCACCGCCTGCCGGTTGTCGCGGGCGAACAGCTTCCGCAGCACCACGGGCCACGCGTTCTCCCGGTACAGACCGTTCGGGTCGACCATGCCACCGTTGACGTCGTCGGATCCGATACCCCAACCGATCGAGTGAGTCAAGCACGTGATCACCGCAGGAGTGATGTCCTGCCGCCCGAGGGCCGCGGCCAGTCGGGCGAGCTTCTGCACGTTGTATATCCGGTTCGCCCGAAGTGCACGCGCCTGCCCCTGCGCGATCTTGGGCGCCGCAGCGGACACCCGCGAATCGATAAGCTCAGGAGCCGACGCGCCCAGAACGAAGATGGAGTCCGCTGCTTCCTTGGTGTAGATGACAGGTCCAGGCATTTTGTCCGCCTCACAGAGTCAGGGTGCCGTCACCGTTGTCGGTGAATGAGCCAGGGTTCAGGGTGATAGTGCCGTCGCCGTTGTCGGTGTATCCGCCACCCGCCCCAGCCGCGGCTATCGCACGGGCAACAGCGGCGCCTACGGGAGTGTCGGGGTTGTCCGCGTCCGCCGCGACGGTGTCGTACTGCTGGCCGAGGATGTCAAGCTTCTCGGCTGTGACGGCCTTGGACGGGTCCCCGTCGCGCCACTGCGGTCGAGAGAACGGCATGTGCGCCTCCTACACGGGGTGATGCCGACAGGGTGACGGCTGGGATGACGACGGGGTGATGCGGGTGAAAGCGGGGTACGTGAGAGCGGCGGCCGCCCAGAGGACGGCCGCCGCGAGCAGGAAACGGATCACTCGTTGTGTCCGCCAGGCGCCCGGTAGCGGGCCGTGTGCGGGTCGATCGCGTCCTGATACTCCGTGCGCGTCACAGTCGACGGGTCGGGCGCGTACGCCGGCAGACGGGCGATTCCGAGGAGCCACCCGAACCGGGGCGCGACGTACAGCTCAAGCAGCCGCACACCGATGTAGTACACGCCCTGGAACGCGCCCGTGATGACGAGGGTCAGCGCCACCTCGAACTGGTCGTCGAGGGTGATGCCGGAGGTGACAGCCCATCCGATAACGGCGCCGACGATGATCGGCACGAGGGTACGGACGATGGAGTCGAACAGAGCCTTCATGGCGGGTGTCCTTTCAGACGTCGGCGTAGGAGCCGTTGGTGATGAACCCGTGCTTGCCGCAGCAGTCGGGCCAGATGACGGAGGCGGTGATGGTGAGTGGTTCGATCTGCACGAGCGTGTGCGCACGGTGCCCCGAAGGTCGCCATCCGAATCGCTCGCCCGGGGCGACCGTCTCGGGGCCGAGGATCTTCCCGCAGTCGTGCCACACCCACAGGCACTCGATGGCGTGGATGTGCCCTTCGGGCTCCTCGCACGTCCAGGAGTAGGCGACCCCGTTGCCGAGATCACGCGAGAACTTCGGCGGCTCGATAGCGGCGCGTGCGCTCATGGCTGGGGTGTCCTTTCAAGACGAAGACCCCGGGGCACCCGGAGTCAGGAGGTGTCGCGGTCTGGCCGTGACGGGTACGGGTCGAGCTCGTCCGGGTCGGTGCAGGGCGCGTCGATGAACCGGCGGCGGGCGAGCGCGAGAGCCTCCTCGAGGATCCGCACCCACCGTTCCAGCCAGCCGACCCGCGCGATTGCGACGTCGCGCTCCACGCGCGCCTTGTCGCGCTCGGCGATCGCAGCGTCGACCTCCGCACGCCGCTTCTGCAGGTGGCCCTGCCGGGCGTCGCGGACCCAGTCGAGGATCTTCACGAGCAGACCACCGGAGGTGATCGCGATGATGAGCTTCACGAGGTCTTCGATGGTCACGTGGCGCTCACCTCCGGGGCTCGAACGTGTACTTCCTGATCAGCAGCCAGCGGACGAAGAAGAGCCCCGCGCCGAGCGCGATCCACCCCATCTGCGTGAGGCGCGACCCGGACTGCGAGAGCTGCAGGGACAGGACGACGATGAAGTAGATCGCCGCGCCCAGCCAGATCATGACGATCGAGAGTCGCTCAGCGAACCACCACCCGGGGAACACCGTCAGCAGGCCGCCGAACGCGCCCATGATGACGAACCCCGCCCACACAGCGGTCAGCGGCCCACCAAGCGCACCCTCGATCGACTGCGGCGGACGCAGGAGGGTCACGAACCCCGTCAGCAGCGCCACCCCGTAGAACACGAAGTACGTGGCCTTCAGGTGCCGGGGTTCTGTGATCGACTCCCACACGCGCCGCGCGCGCAGGATCACCATCATCCGACCCGCGACAGGTAGGCGCGGACGATGTCGTACTCCGCGGTGAGCATCTGATCCGACCCGTTGTTGTTGAAGTACCGCTGGATCAGCGACACCTCGTACGGGTTCGCGATGTGTGTCCGCTTCCCCGTCTCCGAGTTCGTCAGCCAGATGCCATGATCACCGTCAGCGAGCGGCAGCAGCGTGTACTTCCCGTAGTCGCCGCGCGCGTCGAGCGCCTTCTTCACCTCCGAAGCAACGATGTCGCGGACACCGTTGAGGATGTCTTCCTTCACGCCCATGATCTGCTCCTCCTCCGTGACCACACGGGTCGCGTTGTTCGATGTAGCTGCGGGTGCCCCACTGCGAGGGTTCTTGTCGATGACGTGCCACGGCTCATCCGGGTAGCCCCGATCGGGCTGGATCATCCCCGGCGTGAGACCGACAGCACGGCAGTCTTCGTAGAACGCGGCACGACCGCCGTGCTTCTCGTACACCCACGCCCAGTTGCCATAGTCGACCGCGAGGGTCTCGATGCCCTCCCAGAATCCGCCGTGCGACGAAGTGCGCGGTGTGGCTGCGCCGATGCCCCAGATGCGTCGGGCGATCACCTGAGCCGCGTACGGTCGGTAACACGACCACCCATCCGAAGGTTCCAGCCACCGTCCCGTCCGGTCGAACGCGCGCTGCAACAGCGCCAGGTGCCGGGCGTACGTGCCGGGGGTGAGACCCCAGAACCAGTCACCGTCGATGCTGTTCCACCCTCGGCGGAAGATGACCAGATCACTCTCGGGGATGTCCCCGTTCTTCCATGCCATGGCAGGTTTCCTCTCCCTCGGTCAGTTAGACCGCGCGGGTCCACTCCATGTCCACGAGCACGACCATCCCGTCCGCACCAGAATTCGACGCCGCCGCCGACGACAACCAGATCTGGAACAAGCCAGCCGAGGTGACTCGCGCCCACCCCCACACCGTCGTAGTCCCGGAGAACACGATCGGACAGAAACCGTCCGACCCAGCCGCCGGCCGCCACCCCACCGGAACGTTGCCGACCGTGTACAAGGTCGTCGCCGAGAAGTTCGTCAACGACGTCGTCGTGAACGCGCCCCGAAGTCCTCCGCGGGTGCCTCGACGGCGGAGCCGCAGCGACTCGTACAACCCGTGGTCTGCGTAGAACGACTCCGCGTACGGCACCGTCCGGGTCTCCTCGAACGCCCAGATGCCGTTCTCCCGCACCGCGAGGACGTCGAGGTCAAGACGGTACGCAGTCGCACCGTCAGCCGGCGTCCACGCGTCCATCTCTGCCTGATTCCTCAGCCACACCGTGCCACCCGCCATCGCGGTGAACGGTGCCGTCTGCGTGATCACGACCGTCTGCGTCGTCAGGTCGCCGGACGTGACCACCGCAGTGGCCAGCTCGAGCGCGCCGGCCGGGATCGAAGGCTTCGACGGGGACGCGTTCGCGACCCCCTGCGTCACCCCGAACAGCGGCGCCGTGCCCGTGTCACTCGCGAGAGGGAACAGGCACCGCACCCAGATCACGTCGATCCGGGAATTCGATCCCGGCGCCGCGGTCGTCGCGACGGTGGTGATCGCGTCGTTCGCGACCCACTCCACACCGGCACTGTTCCGCGCGGTCACCGCGACGAACGGCGCGATCTGGTACGTCATGCCCAGGTCGGCGGTGCCGGTGACGATCGGGTCCGTCGAGAACGGCACCACCCCCACACGGGACACCCCGGCGGCGGAACGGACGGCCATGCCCGCCTGGATGCGACGCCACGCAGCAGCGGACAGTCCAGCGGGCGCCTCGGTGGGAAGGGAAGGGGTGAGCATGACGCCTCCTAGGCGGTGTTACCGATGCGACCGTCGCCCGCGGTCCACGTGACAACGCGGCCCGAAGCGGACGACAGGTTCGTCGTGAGGATGGAAGGCATACGCACCACACCGCCGGTCTGGCCGATCGTGACGTCCGGCCCGGCGAGAGCCGCCGCCACCTGCGCGGCGACGATGTCGTCGATGTTCTCGTTGATGAAGTCGGTGATCCGCTGGTCCAGGTCGCTGACAAGGATCGTGAGCTGTTCCTGCTGTGCGGTGAGCTGCGCCTGCTGCTCCGCGATGACCGTCACCGCGGCCTGCAGCGCCGAGACAGCGTTGTACTGCTGCGTGCCCGTCGGGGACTGCAGCTCCTTGACCGCCGCGCGGAGACGGGCGATCTCGTCCGCGAGACCCTCGAGGTCTGTGCGGGGAGGGGACGGGTCAGCCATCAACCCTCCTCGTCGTACGTGGCCCCACAGGTCACCTGGATGAAGTCCGACCGGGACGAACCCGAGAGGCCCACGATCCGCCGCTTGTACGAGCCGGGAGGCAGGTAGTCGTAGATCGGGTCGAGGGTCGTGTCCCCGGTCACCACACCCGGGCCAGTGAGCGTCCCCGGGCCGGTGAGGAGGCCGAGCTTGATCTGCTGCCGCTCCGACAGGAACAGCTCCGCCATGTCGCCGCACCCGTACTCGTACGGAAACGGGGACTGATCCCCCGACGCGTCGAACGACCAGAACTCCCACGGCTTACGCGCCGTCCGCAGAGCCTCCACGTTCGCGGAGTCCAACGTGCCCGTGTCCTTCGCCGTCGTCGACACGTCAGCATCCAGATGCAGCAGCGGGAACCCCCGGTCGACAAGGTACGGGTCGTACAGCATCCGCAGCAGCGTCGTGTCCGACGAACGCCCCGCGGCCGCCCACGACACCGACCCCATGCGGGACGGGTCGAGCTGCACCCCCACACCGGTGACGTCGTTCGGCTCCCACGTCAACGGCACCTCACCCTGCAGACGCGGGCGATCCTCCGTGCCCGACTCGTACACCCACCCGAACGAATCCGAACCAGTGCGGACAAGCCGCACACGGATGTCTGGGCCGTTCTCCTGGTTCGACAGGTCAGTGAGCGCGGCACCGACTTTCTTCCGCTCAACAGCCGTGTACGACTGCTGGCGGATGCCAGGCCGGTCGGGGTGGAACTCGATCGGGATGTCCGTCCACCCGGGCCACAGGCACGCCTGCTGCACCAGCCGCTTCCCGATCGTCCCGTGATCCACACCCTCGATGACCGTGTCGAACCCCTCGGCAGGTTTCCCCTCAGGCGCGAGCCAGTCCGGCGCCGCAGCACCCAGAAGACCCGGCGGCGGCGGGAGCACCGGCACACCAGCGAGCATGTGCCGGAACCCGCGCGCGGTGACCTTGAGCGAGCTCCGGTCACGGTCGAAATCCTGCGGCAGGATCGGCCCGCCCAGCAGGTGCCCTCCGGCATCCACCGCGATCGAGTGCTTCCACGGGGTGAACAGGTTCCGCCACCCGCGGATCCCATCAACGAAGTGGACGTTGACGGTCTCGGCGGTGTTCGACTGCTCCTGCCAATCGTGCTCGTCGGGCTCGACTTCCTCGAGCAGCGCACCCCCACGGGTCTCGAAGACGAAGAACCGGGTCACCACCATGCGTGATCCACCTTCCCCGCCATCATCGGAGACCCGACCGGGTCAGTCACGTCGAACTGGAACGTCCGCGAGAACCCGCCCGGGATGCTCGTCCACTCACGGAACCGCAACCACCGGGACACGTCCTGACCGCCGAGCGTCGCCCGACCTTTCTCGATCACGACCGACTGGCCGGCGGGGATGGGACGTTCGAACCCGAACCGGGCGCCCGTCTCCACGCACGTGACCAGCGCGGACGAGAACCCACCCGACAGCACGAACGACGGCGACGACGGCGCTTTCCCATCGTTGGGGAGCAGCACACGCCCGCTCGAACCACCACCGGGCCAGACCGCCGTCCAGACCACCGGCCAAACGACACCCTGACCGGCAGACGGCGGGCCCGTCTCCACCCACTCCCCCGTCGAATACCGGCGGGGATCGGCCGCGCGGAAACGCACCTGATAGACCGCGGTCTTCCCGTAGACCAAGATGCGAACGTCGGGCTCGCCGACACGTCGCACCATCGCCCACTTGACGCCGGCCGGCTCCTCCACGGTCAGGAGCCCGCCCTCCCCGCCGGCCAAGACCGAAGACAGGGCGTTCATGCGTTCGGCCTGATCCAGGCCATCCTCTGTGTGGATGACACCCTCGACCGTGATCGTGCGTGCCCCCAGAAGACCGTCCTTCGGGAACTCGCCGTGCTGCTGAGGGCGCTCGATGGTGGGCAGACGTGTCGCAACGCCCGCCCACCACCCGGTGAGCCCGTCCTCGCTGATCGTGTACGTTGCCGGGCCATCTGTCCCATCGAGCGTCAGACCGCCTACGTGCACTCTCACCATCACGGACTCCTTCGTGCGGGATAGAGCCCGGCATTGGCTGCTACGTTCTGCCACATGTACTCATCTGCCGCTGCATCCACGGGGCTCGTCGTCACGGCGCTCATCGTCGCCATTTCCCTCCTGGCGCTGTACTTCATCGTCCGAGGGGCCGTATCGGACGGGATGAAGAACTACGCGCGCTGGCGAGAGGAGACGGGGCGGGACGTGCCACCCACCACAGATGGCAGCGCACCACCCGCCCCGTGACCCTCAGGCCGATCGCATCGCGAAGGAGATTCGTTCACCCGCGATCCGCCCGACCTCAGCCTCCGACATCCCCGGCTGCGGGTAGATCTTCAGGTCGATCGGTCTCTGCTCCTGCACGACCGGCGCGGAGACAGGACTCGCGGAGACGTAGGAACTCATGTACTGCGGGCTTCGATCCACGTAGCCACCGTTCGCATACCCCTTGATCGGGGGCATCTCCCCGCCAGCATTCATGTGCTCCAGCCACGCCCGATTGCGAGGCTTCGCAACCTCACGCGAGCGAGTGACGAACTCGCCAGTGGCGAGTGCGTACACGACGTTGTCGCGGTCAGACGGCGGGCCCGGAATGATGCCACCCATCGCACGGCCGGGTCGGATGCTCGTGGGATCGAGCGAGTCCGTGACCGTGTTCAGGCGGATGGTCGTGCCGTTCCACTGGTTGTAGATCGCGGTGAGCTGAGCATTCACTCCCGAGGTGTCCACCTTCAGGTACGGCGTGACGTTCTCGATGCGGAGCTTGTACTCCCTCATGATCTGCTCGACCGTGGCCTGACCGCTGGCCAACTTGCCAGCGATCTCAGACGCAGCACCCTGTCCCAGTTGCGCGGCCGCCGCCGCCACAATCGGTGACGCATTCGTTAGGGCGCTCGTGAAAGCATCCGTACCGCTCTTCGACCGCTCGCCGAATGCTTTCTCCATCACGGCCAGCTGTTCGTCGCTGGCATTGACCAGCTCCGCGACGAGAGGAGCACCTTCCGGGCCGAGAGATGCCAGCTCAGAGAGGACACCTTCCGATACGCGCCCGGAGAGCAGGATCATGTTCTTTTCCCACTCTGTCTGCGCATCGATCTGCTTCTGCAGTTCGGTTATGTAATCAGCCAGGTTGACGGAGAAACCGTCGTAGTAGTCCTCCCACGAATCACCCGAGTCTTCGGTCTTAGCCGCGGTGTCTTCCGCCCACTCGCGCTGCTTATCCTGCATCGCGGTGAGTGCGTCACCGAAACCGATAAACCGCTCGTCACCGCCAGCTAGCGCCTCGAAGAATGCCTTCTGGGCATCCGTTGCTTCCTGCGTAGCCGTGGCCACGTCACCCTGAGCGATCTCAAGCAGCTTCGTGGACTTCGCGGAGGCGTCGAGCCCCTCGACCTGCACGCCGGTGCTGTTCGCCTGAGCGATCAGCGCGTCGCGGAACTCCGGCATCCGGTCGAGTAGGTCCTTCTGCTCCTGGTCGGTGAGATTGAACCCATCCGCCAGGACACGGAAACCATCCTGAGCAGCTGGAAGATCCGTCGCGGCCAGGCGTCCAAGCTGCTCGCCTAGTCGCCCGAGGTTCGCATCGAGCTGCTGAGCCTCGATGTCGAACCCCTTGAGGAAGGGGTTACGGGCGATGATGTCTAGCTTCGCCTTGAACGTATCGGCGTCCTTGATCGCTCCCGACAGGAACGAGATTGGCGTCCCCTTGTCCGAAACGGCGAACAGCTCCGCCGGGCTGGTGGCGTTGCGGATGACGTTCTCGTACTCTGCGGATGTGGCCTTCAGTTTGTCGAGAGCCTGCTGCAACGCGGCGACGCCGACAGCGCCAGCCGCGAGACCAAGGCCCCATGGCCCGCCGAGGAAAGACACGAGGCTGCTCATACCGCCACGCATCCGGCTGACGCCGTTCACTGTCGCCTCTGCCGCTCGAGCGACACCCGGTAGCTCCGACGCGCGGAGCGTGGTCAGGGCGGCGTTGAAGGCCGCGATCTTCGGCACGGCGATCAGGAACGCCCCGCCTGCCAGCGCGGCCCCACCCGCGACCGTACCGAGCAGCGCGACACCGAACTGGAGCCCCTCGGGAAGGTCAGAGAACCCCTTCGAGAGCGTGGTGACGGCTTCTGCCACACCCTTCACGGCCGGGAGGAACACCGACCCGTAGTCGATCGCAGCGTCCCGTGCCGCGTTCGCCGCGATCTGCAGCTTCGCCTCAGTCGTCTCGTACCGCTTGTTGGCCTCATCAGTCAGCGCGGAGTTCTGCTCCCACGCCTTCGACTGCAGGTCGAGCGAGTCGGTGAGGAGATCCCCGGCACCCTTGAGCTGCAGCAGCACCCGCTGCTCCTCGGTCGACTTGAAACCGAGGTCGGTGAGCGTCTTCACGACGTTCCCGCCGGACGCCTCGACCCCGTTCAGACCCTTCGCGAACGTGTCGAGCGCGCGCACCGGGTCGTTCCGGAACTGGTCCGCGAACTCCTTCGACGTGACGCCCGCTACCTTCGCGAAGGCGGCGAGCTGGTCACCACCCGTCTGCACGGCCGAGTACAGGTCCTGGAGCACCCGAGACGCGACGCCACCACCGAGCTCTGCGGTGATACCCATGGAGGCGAGGGCGTTCGCGAGACCGAGGACTTCACCTTCGGTAGCACCGACCAGCTTGCCGGAGCCGGAGATGCGCTGCGCCATCTGGACGATGTCGCGCTCCGTCGACGCCCCCGCGTTACCGAGCGCCACGAGGGTCGCCCCGAGCCGGCCGACGTCCTCAGGTGCGGTCTGCATCACGTTCATCAGCTGCGCGATGCTCGTGGCGGCCTCGTCAGCGGAGAGATTCGTCGTCTCCGACAGGTCGATCATCGTCTTCGTGAACGAGGCGATGTCCTGACGCTTCACGCCGAGCTGACCCGCAGCTTCCGCGACTCCCGCGATCTCCTCATGGGTGGCGGGGAGAACGCCGGTCAGCGAGCGGAGCTGCTCCTCGAGCGCGCCCATCTCCTCGGCGTTCCCGTCGACGGTCTTCGTAACGCCGGCCCACGCCGACTCCCAGTCGATCGCGGCCTTCACCGATAGTGCCGTCGCGGCGGTGGCGATCGCGCCGACGGCGAGGAGCTTGGTGCCTACTTGCTCCATCGCCGCGTGCTGCCGCTCATACGCGGCCATGGCGTCCTCGCCGGACTCCTTGAGCTTCTGGTTCGCCTGGCGGGCCTTCTCGTAGTTGGCGAGGTAGTTATTCACCTCGGCGAACAGGACGACCTTGACGATGCGCTCCACGATGGCACCTCCGTCCTGTCGTCGACGGCGGGCAGTGGCCTACCGTGTGACCCGTTCGACGTCGAAGTAGACGCCGTTCAGGTTCGCTCCGTCGCCGGACGCCTTCTTGTGCGCATCCATCGCGTCAAGAGCGGCCCTGCGGGCGTAGTTCGTGTGCGGGCCCGTCGCGGCGTACGCGTAGTCGCTGCCGTAGCTGCTGGGCGCCGCGTCGTCCGACGTTGCTTCGGGGAGCCATTCGCCGAACTCGCCGGTGTTCCGCTCGACGATGAGGAGTGCCTGCACGAGGCCTCGGGACTCGTCGTCCCACTCGCTCTCCGTCACGGACGAGACGACGCGGCCGTGCTCGTCGTGAATGTACGTCGTGGTGGGCTGCCAGCCCCAGTACCTCCGTGGGGAGATGCCGGCGCGAACGGCGGCAGCTACTTCGTTGCGGAGCGCCGCGCTGCCCCGAAGTCTTTTACCAGTGCGTCCAGGCGGCTGGCCGGTTCCGCTTCGTTCAGGGACCAGACGGCGTTCTGCACATCCGTGACCTCAGACCCAGAGAGGACCGCGAACAGGCGCGCCCACTGCTCGAGCGTGAGGCGATGTTCCTCGTCGTCTTCGACTCGGTAGCCGTACGCGGTGTCGGTGTCCTGGTCGACGTACGCCGCCGCCGCGAGAGACAGGGTGGAGATGTTGTAGCCGTAGTGGCGGTCGACGGGCACGTCGGCGCGGACGGGGTGGTGGAGGCTGAGCTCGCTCCATGCGTGACCGGGGATTCGGTAGAACCGCAGCGTGACGAGAGACTCCATCGCACGCTCACGCAGGTCGTCGATCTGCATCTTCAGCTCGGTGACCTTCGGGTTCTCGCCTGATGCCAGTCTCTGGTCTGTGGCCGCCTCGGCAGCGAAGTCGGTGATCTGCGCGCGGAGGCTGCTGATGCGCTCCGCGATGTCGCCGTCGAGGCAGACGTGGACGTCCTTGAACGCGCGGGGGCGTTGTTCGGATCGGGTGAGGAGTTCGTCGAAGTTCATGGTGTCCGCCGTTCTCCGCCGTGAAGGGGTGGACCGTGGGGGCGTCCGGCGGAGAACGCCCCCACGGGGTTGTGTCACGTCAGGGCGTGCTCGGCCGAGATGTAGTTCACGGCCGCGGCCTGCTTCATCGTGAACTTGCCGTCCTGGATGGGACCGGGGAGCTGAGCGCCGAGGGTCAGCGAGTATGCGCGGACCTTCTGCGACGCGGCGGCCAGGGTCTTCTGCGGGACGTTGCGGCGCTCGACGAAGATCCAGTCGCCCGGGGTGAGGATGACCGACGCGGACCCGGCGTCCGTGGAGTCCACGTACGACAGGTCCGGGACTTCCTGTGTCACGGCCTGCAGGGACTGACGCGACTGCGGCGACGTGAGGCGGGTGTCGGCGTTCTTGCCCTGCGACGGGTTGGGGTTCCACCCGCCCTGCATGAACGAGTAGGTGATCCGCTTCGCGCTCGTCGCGGCCAAGTTGGCGGCGGTGATGGCGTCGAGGTTGACCCCCGCAGTGGCGGCGGGGATGGCCCAGATGGTGAGGTTCCCGGTCTGGTCCACGGCGGGAGGTCCGCCGAATGCTTCAGGCGCGTCGGCCATGAGCTCTCCTTTCGTCTCCCCGGCAACCGGGGGTTTCGGTTGACCCTCGGGGAGGCCGAGGGGGTCAGTGGGTGATCAGGCAGCGCGGCTGCTGACGGTGTCGAAGTAGATGTCCTGGTAGAACAGGCGAACGTTCGAGTCGTAGCGGGCGTCGTCCATGTCGCTCGTGAACGGGGTGCACGCGCGCCCGGCGACCTCGAGCCGCTGGCCGACGAACTGGGTGCGCAGCGCATCGACGAGGTCGACGAGACCGCCCGCGTCGACGGTGACGACCCGCCACTGGAACTCGACGCTGTAATCGCCTGCGACGTCCTCCGGTGAGGTGTTCCGTTCCCCGGCGTACCCGCGGATGGTGACCGTCAGCACGAGGTAGTTCCCGGAGACGGCCGTGGCGCCACTGTCGCGAAACACCTCGAAGATGTCACTCGAGTCGATGTATTCGTGCCCGGCGGCGAGGGACTTCGCGGCTTCGATGTGTTGGCGGAGCATCAGACGTCCGCCGCGTCAACGCCGGCCATGAGGATGCCGCGGATGAACCCGTCCTGGTTCGCTTTCGCGGCCAGGCGAGCCGCGTGCTGCGGGGACGTACCACGCTCTGCGACACCCTCTTCAAGGAAGCCGAGCGCGCCCTGCCCCTTGGTCGGGTCCGGACCGATCTCGGCCATTACGCCGTCACCGGTCTTCTCGATGTCGTAGCTCATGGACGCGGGGTAGCCGCGCGCGTGGCGGCCGGACGACGCCCGTGACACTGCGCGCATGTCGTCGCGGACGTCTTGCGCGGACACCTGCACCGCCTTGCGGACGTTGCTGTGGAGGTGCCGTGGCACGTCGCCCATGTCGGCAATGAGACCGTTCAGGTCGGTGAAGTCGAATGACACGCTCACGTCTGCTCCTTCACGGGGTATCGGTGGGCAGTCACCTGCCCCATGTCCGGGATGCCGGTCACCTCGAACGTGAGGCCGACGAGGGACTGGTCCGAGGTCGACCCGGTGACATCGATCTCATCCCCGTCGGTCAGCATCGGCGCGGCCACGGGAAGGTCGACGCGGAGGTCCTGTGTGGCGACGGCCTGGCTCGCGGAGTCACGGTCGGAGACCGCGCGGCTCGCCCCGTTGGCGACGCGGGCGGAGCCCGAGTACTTCTCGGTCACCAGCACGCGTGTCGCCTTCCCAGCGACCGTGCGCATCGCCCAAGTACCGGCGACGATCGTCTCCGTCATCCGCTGCTCCGCGCGCTCACGGCCACGCTGAAGCACGGTCGGGTCGTACGCCATCAGCTCTGCCCCAACCGGATCGTGAACGCCCCCGTGCGGCGCTTCACGAGCGGGACGAGCGCGTCAGCCTCCGAGTCGCTGATGAACAGGACACCCTCCTCCGACTCGCGGGCACGGCGGCGGGTGAGGGACCAGTCGTCGATCTGCTCCCGCTCCTCAGCCCACCCATCGGTGTTCTTGAGGAACCGTGCGACGACGTCGGCGATCGTGGAGACGTACCGCCGCTCCCAGTCCGCGAATTCCTCGGCAGTCGCGAAGGTGGGCGGCTGGTGGATGCCGCGGAGGCGCAGCGCTGTCCGGAGCTGCGCCCCCGCGTCTTCGATGCGAGCCGCCGCCACTACGGCCTCCGCGGCGGTGAGCGGTCGCCACCGATCCGCGATGTCGTCCGCGGTGACGTTCGGCCACGCCATCGTCACTCCACCGGGATGTCGACGCTCTTCAGCGCCTCGATGATGTCGGTCTTCGTCGCGTCGGCGGGGATGTCGATCTCGAGCCCCTTCGCCTTGGCGGCTGCGACGCCATACGCCCGCCAGGCGCCCGCACCGGACCCTGCACCGCCACGAGGGGGCAGAGACGGCTCGGACGCGCCAGATGAGCCGGTGTCGCTTCCTGCGCCGTCTTCCTTTCCCTCGTCGGCGTAGACATCATCGGCGTTCTTCTCGGCGAGGAGGTGGTCGCCAACCTTCACGCCCTTGGGGATCTTGTCGCCCGCTCGGAGGATCAGACCCGTCTCGGTGAGGGCGATCCCTTCGAGGTCGTCTCGGATTTTGGCCATGTCGTTGTAGTCCTTTCGCGCGAGCGGGGCCCGAACGCATTGCGCGCCGGGCCCCGCCAGTTCTGTGATGGGTTACGCGAGGACCTTGGCCGCGAGGCTCAGGTTCGCGTTCGCGAGCACGGGAAGGGCGATCGCGTCCGAGATGACCTCGGCGATCATCGGTGGCTTCTCGCCGCGGTACGTGCCGGCCACGATGCCCGGCTGCTCCGATTCCTCGATGCCGTACCGCTCGTCCGTCGACGTCAGGGTCTGACCCCAGAACGTCGCTCCGAGCTCGGTGTCCTCCCACGCGTCGGTGTCGACCGGCGCGGGCAGGAGCAGCAGCTTCGTGTCGTCGAGGACCTTCCCCGACTTCGTGCGGCGGTCGTACTTCACGATCGGCGGGAGGCCGGCGCCGGTGACGATGTCACGCACGTCGGTCTCGGTCGATGCGCGAGAGGCGCCGTTGTTGAGCTGCACGCGGAACTGGTCGCCGGCCGACAGGGCGGTGAACACCTTCGAGGACATCAGCATCGAGCCGGGCTCAACACCGTTGGTGTCCAGGTAGATGTCGCGCAGCGCCTGCAGGTACGCGAGGCGGTCGACGTTGCTCGCGGACCACAGGCTGGTCGCGGTGACGTCGTGCTCGGTCTTGCGACCGAAGGTGTCGTCGGCGCCGATCTCGGGGATCGTGGCCTTGCCGGTGGCGAGGACGATGCCGCGGAGGCGCTCGACCCGGTCGGCGACGGCCTGCACGACGCGGCGCGCCGTGGCGAGGATGGATGCCTCGATCTGCGCGTCCGGGGCGTTCCGGGTGCGGAGCTGCTCGTACTCGGAGATCGCGATCTCCTGGCCGACTGCGGCAAGCTCGAGGATGGTGCGCTTGCGCGCGGGGCGCGCGCCGGGCTTGATCTCGGCGTCGAAGGCGCGGAACAGCGCCTCCTCCACCAGTCCCGCCTCACCGGCGAAGAACCGCACGACGATGTCGGCGACCTCACGGTTCGGCAGGTATTGGGCGAGGGTGGCACGGTTGCGCTCGTACTCCGAGAGGGAGGCGCGCACGTAGCCGGTGAGGGTGGCCGGGTCGACGATGTCAGTCCACAGGGGCATGATCTGTCTCCTCTCAGACGTACTTGATCAGCGAAGCGAGCTTCGCGGTGGCGGGCTTGGCGAAGTTCGCGTAGAAGGCGGCGATCTTCGAGACCTTCACGCGACCGTGATCGAACAGCGGGACACCGAAGTCCTTGTCGTCGACGACGCTCTGGTCGGTGAGGATGTGTCCCTCGAGGACGCCCGCGCCGGTGGTCGTGCCGGCGGTGACGTCGTAGGGAACGAGGAGGCCGCCGACGAGGGCGACCGGAGTGCCGGAGCGGATGTAGCCGTCCGGGTAGTGCGTACTCTTGGTGAAGGCCGAGATGTCGAGGATCTCGGTCCGGCCGTTACGGATGCCGTGGTCGGAGTCGAGCCACGACATGTCTCCCGTGCCGAGCGTCTCCTGGCGGAGCTTGGGCATGATGTCAGTCCTTTCCAGACTTGTTCTTGGAGTGCTTCTCGTCGTAGAGGTCACGTCCCGACTGGACGCTGCCGCCGGTCGCGTTGGTGTCGCGGTCGCCCTGTCCGGGAATGGGGCGGCGCCCCGGCTTCGCGGGCTCGACGGCGGTCGAGTTGTCGTCGACCCACTTCTTCAGCGCTTCCGCGTCGACGTTCTTGCCGTCCTCGCTGACGAGGCTCTTGCGGTCGAGCGCGAAGAGCTTCGAGGCGGGCACGGTGCGCCCTTCGAGCGCCTTGTCGAGCTGGTCGCCGACGCGCTCCAAAGCGAGCTCGAGGCGATCCGCTGCGCGGGCCTCCTCGATGCGCTTGTCGACGTCCTCCTGCGAGAGCGGCGCCGGCTTGCCGTCGTCGTCCTTCGGCTTCGGCTGCGTCACGGCACGGAACTTCTCCGCGTCGCTCTTCAGGTCGTCGTAGTCGGAGTACTTCGCGCGCTCTTCCTCGCGGGCCTTCTGCTCGGCGCGGCGTGCCCGGTCGGACACGATGCGGTCGAGTTCCTCCTGCGATGCCGGTGCCTTGAACTCCTTGCCGCCGCCCTTCTCGTCATCGTCGGCGACGAAGCGGAGGTAGGGGCTGCGGATGAGCTGGCCGAATGCGTTGCGCTTCATGGTGGGTTGTGACCTTCCGTTTATCGGGCCCGTCGGCCGCCGTTTATGGCCCGTCGGCCGTGCCGCGACACGCTCGCGTAGCGCCTCCACCGAGACGGTGGGAAGTGTGTGGGGGCGGCGCCCGTAGACCGGGGAAGATGCCGGCGGACGCCGCCCTGTCAGATGAGTCCGAGTTCCCGCGCCAGACGGCGCACAGACTCGGGTGTGCCGCGCTCCCCCAGCCGCCGCAGTTCGCGGGCCAGATCACGCTCCAGCTCCGCGACCTTCGCCGCAGATGCCGGAAGTGGTGACGCGTACACGTCGGCGCTGCTGAGCCCGACACCGCGGGGGACGTTCCCGGTCGTTCGGGCGTACTGGAGCCGGTAGTTCGCGTCGTACAGGCGCCGCTCCGCCGCGGTCATCGTGGCCCTGTTCAATGGGTCGCGCTGACCGGTCGCCGCAGCGTCGAAACGCGCTGCACGGTTCGTCACGACCGTGCGCCCGCCGATCGTGACTGTCCCCCGTCCCCGGCCGGCCGCGATGATCTGCCGATCGGTGCGGACCCCAGGAGCCAGCGATACCGCAGTCTGTCCACGGTCGAGGATGTACCCCTCCTGACGCATCAGCCGGATCGCGTTCGTCCGAGTCCCAGCCCGCCGGTAGATGTCATCCACCGTCAGCCGGGAAGGCGCCCCGTACCGTCGCGCGCCCACAGCAGTAGCGAGGCCACGCTGCGAGACGTTCACGACACGGTAGATGTCGGCACCGTCCCGGATGGCTCGCGCTTCGCTGCGACCGAACACCTTCTCCTGCTGCTGCTTCGTCATCGCCTGGAACGTCGCGTACGGGTCTGTGCGCTCATCTCCGACGACATTCTCGGCACCAGGCGCATGGAAGCAGTCGCACCGAGGATGCCTCTGGAACCCTTGATTCCAGCGGTACCAGCGGCCCGCGAGGATCACGCACCGCCGACATGACGGCGGGTTCAGGACCCGCACGTACCCGGTGATGTCTGGGCGTTGGACGATGTCGGCGGCGTACACCTCGCGGCGTGTGTCGGCCATGACCGTCAGCGACGTCATCGTGAGCCACCGGCGCCCGACCTGCAGCGCGTCTGCAGCTGCCGCGCCCCGGCTGACCGCGACCTTCGTCGTGATGACCGCCTCATCGAGCAGCGTGCTCATCGATCGACCGTCAGGGGCCGACGACAGGAACGCCGCCGGGTCGAGTTCCCCCACCGGGCTGTCGGCCTGGTTCGTCTCCGCGAGCACCGCCGCCGTGTAGCCGACGGCGACGCCCACGGCATCCGCTCGAGCGCCTTCCAACGTCGACAAGACCCGGGGCTTCACCCTGTCCCACGACGCGTCGAAGTCGTCACCCATCCGCGACCACTGCCGGCCGACGTCCGACGCCGCTGCGACGGAGAGCGCCTGCTGCTCGCGGTACTGGTCAACTGCCGCTTGAAGCATCCTCGATCGGCCTTCCCGCGGCCGCGATCTGCGGATCCAGGGTCACGTTCTCGTCCCAGTCACGCATGCGGCCCTGCTCGATGTCCGTGTACCCGAGGTCCTTCCGCGCCTGCTCGATCGGGAGGATCGAACGGCCCGTGGTGTCCTTCGTCGTGACGAGCTTCATGATCGCGTCGGCCTTCTGTGCGACAGTCGGGGTCGACGGGTCACGCCAGATCGTCTCGATCTGCTTCGGCCGGGCGTCGTCGTCGCGGCCCATGTTCAGGAGTACGAGACGCTGCACTTGCTCCCACCGGGTCGACAGGGTCCGCTGCTTCCGCTCCGCACGCTTCACCAGCTGCGCCTCCGACGCACGGATCGCGTCCGCCGAGGGCGGATTGTCACCCTTGAACAGCAGGTAGTCCGCAGGGATACCGAGCTGCATCGCGACGATCTGCATCAGCAGCTTGATCGACTCGTGGAAGTTCGACAGCGACGCCTCAGGGAACTGCCCGAACGTGGCCTTGTCGTTCTCCGTCGACCACATGCGGCCGGCGATCATCGAGTACGTGTTGAGCGCCTGACCGGCCTCGTCGGTGAAGTCTTCCTCCTTGAGCCCCGTCGCGAAGCGCCGCGGCAGGGCATGAAACTCGGCGGACACCATCATGTCCGAGGCGAGCTTGTTCAGCGCGTCCAGAGGGCTGACGATCGGGTGGAACACCGACCGGCCGAGCCGCTGGTCGAACTTCCCCGGCCGGTTACGACCCAGGATCCGCGGGTCGTTCATCAGTGGGACGAGCGAGCACAGGTTGTTCCCGTTGTCGTCCTCACGGTCATCCTCGACCCACCCACGGCCCTGCTGGAACCGCCAGGTGACCCACCCGTTCTGGTGGTGGAACGTCATCCACCGGGTCTTGTCGAGGTCCGTCCACCGCTTCACGCCGTGCTTCACACGCTTCGTCTTCGGGTCGTCCTCATGGATCGCGTCGAACGCGGACTCGAGCGTGATCACCGGCACGTCATCCGCGGCCTCACCCGGCCCCACAGTGGCGTACGCGCGCCCCAGAGCGAGGCTCTCCCGGTGACCCTGCTGCGACAGATCCGGGCCGTCGTTCTCCTGCCACACGTCCCACAGATCGTCGTCCGCCTCTGCACCGCGGCCGATACGGAACCCCTCAACGTCGAGCCGGTTGTCGTACACGTCGACGGCGAACAGTGCCAGGTTCAGCACGATCGGCGACAGACGGTAGCCGAGCTCCTGCTGCAACACCGGGGCGAGGAACTTCAACGGCTGCTCACCCTCGAAGTACAGGTCGTTCTTCTCGAGCATCGGCTTCTGCCGGCTGATCGCGCGGGACAGCCGCAGCGCCTCGTCGAGTTCCGTCACGGCAGCTCTCCTATCTGCTGCGCCAGACGCGCACCTTCGCTCTCGGTTTCGGGGGCGACCAGCCAGCGGCGAGCGAGTCACGCACCGCAGCGTTCGCGAGGATCGAGCACATCGCGAGGTCGATCTTCTGGGTCTCGTTCGGCTTCCCGAGGATGTACTTCTGACCGGGCTTCGCGACCTTCTTCGCGTTGCCCATGTGCAACTCCGTGGTGGGGCACCCGTCGTTCGTGATGCGCCCGTTCGCCAGGTCCGCCTCGAACCGGCGGATCTCGTCGTACATGCGACTCACCGAGTTGGTGGGCCACTCGATCACGTGCTCATCACCGTGACGCAACGCCCACGTCTCGATGTCGGTATTCCAGTCCTCCGGGTCGCAGTACATCCGCACCACCGTGAACCGGTCGAACAGCTCGTCAACGGCCGCGTCGACATCGCTGTGAGGGATTCTGTCGCCGTGCTCTCTGGGGTTCCAGAACGACGGTCGGTCGCGGTCGGGACCGACACGAGGTGTGAAAGCGAACCCGGTCATTGTCTGGGCACGGATTCCGGTCCAGTCGTTGTTGATGCTGCCGTCCAACTAGAACCCGATGCAGATGGCAGTGCCATCCGGCGGGTTCGGCAACCACGGTCGCTTCGTCGCCTGCATCGGGAACCTCCTCACCTGCCCGCAGGGGCACTCATGCAACTACGCGCCCCAGCGAGGCGTACGCGCCTTCCCAGACCCCTTCGGGTAGCCATGTGCCCATACCGCGCACCAGCTTGTTCCCGTAGAAGCGTTCCGCCTGCGCCGGGTCCTGCTCGAGCAGCTCCGCAGCCTCCGCCTCGATCGAGTCGAGGTCGACGTGCGCAGCACCGACGTACACGTATGCGTGGATCTTCCGGCGGTCGCGCTTGTTCTTGTAGCTGAGGTTCTTCGGCGGCTGCCGGTAGAACTTGAACAGGTCGGCCGCGCGCGACTCGTACGTCGACCGCGCGGTGGACTCCTCGGCGGGGTCCCACGTGTTCGTCAGCTCGATGCCACGGCCGCCCATGCCCGACGTGCCGCGGCGCATCGTCTGCGCCGTGCCCATCAGTCCGTTCGACTTCGTGTAGATCCCCGTCTCGTCCTGCACGAACCCGGTGGTCGGGTTACCAAGGCGGGACGACTCCGCCGAGGTGACCTTCTCGATCACCCCGTCGTCGCCGATGCGCATGAACTTCTCACCGACGCGGACGCGCTCGCTCAACGGGCCGCGGAGAACCATCTGCTGCAGCGGACGCCAGGTGTTGTTCACCTGGTCCTCGGACGTCGCCATGAGCTGGATCAGCGGCGTCGGCCAGGGCATGCCCATCGGCTCGCCGGGCTCGTACTCGTAGACGAACCCGCACTGGCATCCGTACCGGGCGCAGTCGTAGACGTCGTCGTCACCCGCCCACCCGGCAAACAGGTCCGGCCCGAGCGCCATGACCGCGGTCTCGGCCGCAGCCCACGGGCTCTTCCCGTACTTCTGTGGGCCAACTACAAGCGATCGACGGTAGGTGAACGCCTGGTTCTTGATGGGGTCCTCAGGCCGCCACGGCGTCTCCGGGCGCACGCGGCCGTGGTTCGCGGTGCACCAGAGCTGCCAGTCCGACAGGATAAACGGCTGCCCCTTCCGGAACCCATCCGGGATCGGCAGGTGCCACGCCATCCAGTCGGCCTGCAGGTACCCCAGCGTCGGCCACGTGACCTCGAACTCAGCGATCTGCTCCGACATCTGGCAACGCCCTCAGCCTTCCTCGCGACGACGGCACCTGCCGCTTCGCAGCAGCCGGAGTCGACGCGGCCACCGTCGGCGACGGCGTCGGATTCACCGAGATGCGATACCCAGCGCTGATCAGTGCGGTGTTCGTAATCAGCAGCGCGTTCTGCTGCTGCAGCAAGAGCGTGCGCCGCGCCGCGGTCACACCGATCTCCTCGGCCTCGCAGAACGTGCGCACGTACATGGCGACCTCATCCGCGGCGCCCTGCTCATCCCAGAGAATCGCCTGCGGCCGTTTCCACAGCCGGCGCCACACGACCATCTCCCGAGCGGTGGCCTTCGTCAGCGGCCAAGCCGGCGCAGCGCCAGAGCGCGTTTTCGGGAGCGTTCGGATTGCGCCGCCTTCGATGCGGAGCGCCTCAGCGAGCGAACCCGGATCCGGCGCACGCCCGCCGCCCGGCCGTTTCCCACCACGGGGCATGGCGACCTCCTAGGCGATGAGACTCAGTGGCCGAGCGATCTCGAGCGAATCGCTCTTCCGGATGTTGCAGAGCAGATGAGCGAGCTGCGCATTCTCACGACTGTGTGCCCCGCCGTGTGCAACCGGAGCAACATGGTCGAGGCTCGGGCTCATCGGGTCGGGCCATGCGCAGTCAGGATCGACGTCACCTTCGCAGATTCCGCAGACCCATCCGTCACGCTCGAACACCTCGAAGTAGTCGAACGACTCGGCGTCCTCGGCACCTCGAGTCAGCGCGTACCGCTTCTTCCAGTTCGCCCGGCGGCGAGCATCCCATGGCGGGTTCGCCTGGCGACCATCAGCCCGAGACACACGGTTGTAGTGCATCTTCCCGTGACGCTCAGAGCAACACCGCTCCATGTCGCGGCGCGGCAGGAAATCCACATCGCATCCTTCGAGCGCGCACACCCTCGCTGGCAACAGTGTAGGCAGGACGTCACCGCGAGCGACTGCGCCGCACCGGCCGCTGCAGTAGCGACGGTTCCGCGCAGCCCCTGTGATGTCCAAGCCGCACCCACCACAAGCTCGAATCGGAGTCTCGCACTCAACACAGAGGCGTCGCCGAGGCCCGCCGTTGTACGGCGCGAGGTGACCGCATCGAGCTAGGCGAGGCGGTCCTGGACGAGCTCCTCCACGAGGCATTTCAGCGGCCCCCTCAAAAATCTTCGGTTCCGGTTCGCTAAACAGCGCCCTCCCCGGCGGTCCTGGTTGGGAGGGGCCTTGGGGGGCTTCCCCCCACCCTTTGAGGGCTGCCCGTGGGTCGGGTCGGGGGTGGTCTTGGGGAGCGCTGTGCGGCTGTCTCAGGGTGTGGGAGGTGTGGTGAGCGCTATGTGGTCTTCGAGGGTCTGAACGCGCTGTGTCCACTGTGTGTGGCCTTGGTGGAGGCCGGGGAGTCGGGTGGTGAGGTCTTGGCCGCGTTCGGTGTGGGTGCGTTCGTGTTCGCTCATGTCGGCGTACTCGGTGAGTTGGGCTTCGAACATGGCGACGAGCATCTTCGCGGTGACGAGCTGCTTCGCGGGGTCGCGTTCGGGTTGGGCGCTCACGGGTGTGTGCCTCTCTGCTGGTGGGCGGTGCGGCCGCCTTCGCTGCGGTTGCACCCGGAGTGTTCGGGGCCTCGGTATCCGGTGCGGTCGGGTGTGTGTCCGAGGTCCCATGGTTCGCCGGGGTGGATGAACGGGTCGTCGGGTCGGAGACAGTTCGGGTTCGCGCATCGGATCCGGCCGGTTTGCACTTCGATTTCCCAGGCGGCCCGGGTGCGTTCGTGATCGGGCCCGTACCCGCGTTGCTGTCTCGTGCCGCGCTGGCGTTCACGTTCGCGCTGGTGGGTGGTGCAGCGTGTGCCGGTGGTGAGGTTCGGGCATCCCGGGTGGGCGCAGACCTTCCGGGCCATCAATCGTACGAGCGGACGATCGACGGGAGGTCGTACTCGTCGCGGCAGCAGAACATGAGCGCCTTCTCCGACTCCCATGTGCGTTTGCAGTGGGGGCACTGGTACAGGCCGAACGCCTCGAGCTCGTCAGGCGTCATCGTCTGCGTCTCCGTCGTTGAGCATGTGCCAGTGTGCGCGTTCCAGGACGACGCTCAGGAACTGCACGATGCCGGATGCGTCTGTGGTTGACGTCTGCGGGCCGAGCGCGTACTGCGCTCCCGTGACCAGCGGCAGGACGTCGTCAGTTTCGGCCGTCTCGACCCGGGACGGCCAAGCACACAAGGCGATCAACGGGTGGGTGGTCGGCATCTCCACGGTCTCGGTCAGGTATGTGTGGATGGCGTCGTCGAGCCGCTCGAGCGGTGTGGTGCTCATCAGCCCTCCAGCATGTGGGTGAGGTCGAGAACGGTCGCGCCGGCCGCTTGGAGGGCTGGGGTGTGTTGATGGCCGTGGTGGGCGCAGTATGCGAGGGTTCCGCCGCCCGTGAGTTGGACGTGGATGTAGGCGCGGGCGTTGCACTGGTCGCAGGATACGAACACGGCGACGTCAGTCATCACCGTTCTCCTCGCTGAGGTAGGCGGACACGATGTCGCAGCACACGCCGATCGCGTGCTCACCGCACACCGGGCAGCGCAGGGGCTGGTTGAGGATGCGCCAGCGTCTCCCGCAGGAGCAGATGACGTCGCGGCTGTCGCTTCCGGGGGTGTGATCCCAGTGGAGGAGCAGGTGCCAGAGGAGGGTGATGGTGCGCATGTTCGACTCCGTCGTCGAGGTTCGAAAGTTTGCCCCAGGCCGTCGTACGCGCTTCTCGGCCGCTCTCCCGGGATAACCGTCGGGATCACCTGGGGTCTTCTGCGAGGGCTGCAGCTTCCGCGTCGGGCATTTCCCAAACACGCCTCGCATTGCTCCGGGGGCTGGGATCGAACCAGCGCGCTATCGATTAACAGTCGATTGCTCTGCCGCTGAGCTACCCCGGAAGGGTGTGAGAGGCGCCGACTCTCGACTCGTCGGGTCGGCGCCTCTCGGGGGCCGGTGCAGGTGTCCCTCCGCGATGTCGGCGCGGTCATGGGGATCCTTGATCGAGTGAGGAACCACACACTCGGTGAACACCGGGGTCAGGGCCCACGGCAGGGAGGAGCGGACGCGGCAGCACACCGTGGCTGCGGGCGTCATGGTCGGCTCGGACTCCCCGCCGTGGGAGCGGGTAGGGCAGGTTCATCTGCAAGAGGGAAACAGCGAAGCGCCCGGAGCTGATCAGGCATCCGAGCGCTTCTACGCTGTGAGGGTGCTTTCGGGAGGCATTACTCCCTACCGGCCGTTGGCCCCCGTCGTCATGGACGATTCGCGGTAGGGCTATAGTAGCGCGCCACATGGGGGTCCGGGAAGTGGTGGCACGACGAAGCCCCCGGGAACCGGATGTCGGTTGCTCACGGAGGCATCGTCGTGTTCCTGTCCTGTTCGACAGGTTTCTCTGATCTTGAAGGTAAGGGGATCAAGTACTCTCCCCGGTGGATGCCTGGAAAACACGGCGTGTCGCGTCCTGTGCGGCTTCCTCAGCTCGTTTCAGTGCCCGGAGGCGGTACTGGTGCGGGGGCCAGTTCTTGAGGCGTTCACGCCACCATTTCATGAGCACCCGCTCGTCCACGACTCGCACGTTCTGCCCGTTGCGGACCTCCCATCCCATCGGGAGGCCCTGACGTCGCCAGTGCCGGATCGTGTTCATCGACCTGCCCGTCTTCTTGGCCGCTTGCCGGTAGGTGAGTAGGGGCATCCGTCACCCGCCCTGGTCGCGCTGCTGCCGGTTCCGCTCCCGTGTCTCCCGGATGCGCGCCTGGCGGCGGTTCTCGGACTCTTGGAGAGCTCGCGCTCCTGCTGCTCGCTCGGTGCGCCGGTCGGCCTCCCACCGCATGATCCGGGCGGTCATCAGCTCCCGCTCCCAGATCGGGAGTGACTGGACCTCCTGCAGCATCTCGTGCACGGGCTCGTCTTCGGTGGCGTGCACCTCGAATACGATGGAGACGGTCACGACGTACTCCCAGGCGACGGAACACTCGATCCGGTCACCAGAGCTTCCTCTCGTCGCGTGAGCGCACGGGCGAGAATGCCAGTAGCTCCGTCGCCGCCTCGCGGCATGCCGTGCAACGCGTGCCGCCGCGCACCGCGTCTGCGATGCGCTGGTGCTCGGCGGCTACCTTGCAGTGTTTCGTGCAGAGGTAGCCGTAGCCGCCGCACAGGCGGCATACCGCCTCCCACTCGACCGACGCCGCACATTCGCCGTCGTGGTCGCACTCTTGCGGGAGGTCCATTTCGAGCGCGTGCAGAGACAGGGACGTTTCCTCATCGAGAAGCATCGGGGCTCCCATTCGCGTGGTCGCGGATCAGCTCGCCGCCCTCGTCCTCGTAACACGACGGGCACCACCGGCCCCGGCGGGTTCGGACGCCGCGGTAACCGCAGGCGTTGCACGTCGCGTTCGGCTTGCGTCGGAACCTCCGTGCCCAGAGGCGCAGGCGAGTCCAGGGGGTTGGCTCCCAATCGAACGGGTCGCCGATGCGGAAGCCCAGCAGGATCAGTAGTCGCTTCATCGGTCCTCCTCGGTACGGTTCGGGTGGTTCCACCCCATGCGGTCCTGGGTGCGGGACAGGGCACCCAAAGCCACAAGGTCGGGGCGCGCGTCACTCATCGGGACCCCCATCCGCGTGGTTGGTGGGTTCGGTCATTTCGGTTCCTTCCTCGATCTGCTGGGTAAAGGTCTCCCCGCAGGAACGGCACACGCCCACACGAGCCACCCCACCGCCCCGGGTGTCCACGTAGTCCCAGGTGACCTTGTGACGTCCGCATGTGTCGCACATGCCCGGGCGTGGGTGTGGGTGGATGCCGTGGACGGCTTTGAGTCGGCGGACGGTGGAGAACAGTTCCCGTTCGTCCTCGGTGAGGGCGAGGGTGTGGGCGGTGGGTGCGTGGTGGATCAGCCACCCCACCGTCAGGAGGGCCGCGTCCTTCGCCGTGGACGGGGACGTGAGCGCCCCGCCGGCAAGGTCAGGGGCATTCTGGCGGGTGTCCTCGGCGCGTTCCCACACGGCCGCCGCATACCCCGTCAACAGGCCCCACAGGTACCCGGCGTCACGGGTGAGGGTTTCGTCGATCGTGTCGCCCAGGTCCCGGTGCTCGTTCCCGCCCGTGATCTGCAGCCGGTCGAACCTCGACCCGCCCCTCGAGACCCCGATGGTGGGTTGCGCGAGGGTGACGAGCATGGAGAGGACGTCGGGGATCTGCCCCAGGTGGTGCTCGAACTGGTGCACCCACCGGCGGTAGTCGTGGTCCGCCTGCTGCTCTGTGGTGAAGCCGATATCGGTCATGCCGCCAGCTCCCACTCGATGGCCGGCACACCAGGGCGGGCGAGCAGCATTCGCAGCGCAGCGATGGCCTGCTGCAGCACGACACCGTTGCCGCACGCCTTGAGCTGCTCCGCCCGAGACAGCCCGACGACGGATGCCGTCACCCATCCGAAAGGCCAGCCCATCATCCACTCGGTGAGCTCCGGGTTCAGGCGGGCCTTCCCACCCTTCCCGTCCATCCGCACCGGCGACGGGGCGAGGCGACCCATGACCGCCTCCCACCGCGCGATCGCGGCGGCGTACGGACCCCATCCAGCCGCGGCATCTACGGCCGCGCCGGGGAGGAGCCTCTCGTCCGCACGAGCACCTGAGCGTGTGGCATGCCCTCCCGTAGCGTCTGCCACCTGAGGCGTCGGCAGTAGCCGGCCACCGGTTCCGATGAGTCCGTTCTCCGCGATGATCGCCAGATCGGTGACTACCTCGCGGCCCGGCTTCTTGCGGAGGTGCTCGCTCGGGCTGTTCCCTGACGGCTGAGCAACCGGTGTCGGCAGAAGTGTCAGCTCGGAGCCGTCAGGTGACCGGTCAGCGCGAGTATCTGCCCCGTAAGACGGAGAGCCTGACCCCGCTCCTTCGCCACGTCCGGGTGCAGTGGTCCGCCCCCGTCCTCGTCCGCTACCGGGGTGCGTAGTAACGGTTCGCTCGGTCGGCCAGGCGAGGATGAAGACTCGGAGTCGACCGTGGGGGGCGCCGATGTCGGATGCTCGGATGCTCGTCCATTCCGCATCGAACCCGAGCGCGGCCAGGTCAGCGAGAACGGCTCCGAGTGCCCGCAGAGCAGGTTCACTCGGTTCGTCTCCCAGACACCACGGGCAGGGTTCCACGTCGCTATGTGCTTCGGCACTGAGGAGGCCTCCAACGTTCTCGATGACGACCCAGTCGGGTCGGTCTTCTGCGATTGAGCGGGCGAACTCCGACCAGAGGCCGGAGCGGGTGCCGTCGCGGAGACCCGCGCGGGCGCCGGACACGGACACGTCCTGGCAGGGGAACCCGCCGGCGCGGACGTGCGTGTGCGGGACGGTCGTGAAGTCGACCTTCGTGACGTCGCCGTAGTTCGGCACGTCGGGGTAGTGGTGCGCGAGCACCTTCGACGGGGCGGCGTCGAACTCGCAGAACCACGCCGGCCGGGTGCCGAACACCTCGCCGACAGCACGGCCCAGCATCCCGGTACCGGCGAACAGTTCACCTGACAAGATCTCGTCTCTCATGCCGCCCAGTCCTTTCGAAGTTCCTTCAGCTGCAGTGCGCTCTTCCCGCCCCAGATGCCCTCGTCCTGCTTCGTGCGCAGCGCGAAGGCAAGACACTGGACCCGCACGGTGCACTCGGCGCAGACCCGCTTCGCGCTCTTCGTGCTCCCGCCCTTCTCCGGGAAGAAGATCTCCGGGTCGGTCTCGGCGCAGCGGGCTTCCTGCATCCACGGCTCGGGGGTGATGAGGGATGCGGTGCCGGACCATTGCACGTGCGGGTGCACGTGGGTGCCGGGGATCAGTTGGTCCATCGGGTTTCTCCTGCTGCTTGATCTGCTCGGTACGCCGCGTGGCAGTCCTCGCAGTGGACGTCTGGCCAGTCGGCGGGTTTGGTGGTCTTCCGGCCGCAGTACCCGCGGCCAGGGGCACCGGGCGCGCACACCCGGGATGACTCGGTCACAGGGGGACGAGTCGGATCAGGTCGCTGAGGACGCCACGCGCTCCACAGGAGCCGTGGAATGCGGCGTCGAGGGATGCGGCCACGATGACGCCGTGAGGGCCGCAGACGAGGCCACACTGCTTCCCGCAGTGGGAGCAGAGCGCGGCGAGCTTCGCGGGGTGGCCGCATGTGATCCCGCGGATCTTCCACACGCAGCCGGGTTCGTCGTCGGCGTGCTCGGCGAGGTGACGGAGGACCTCGTCGTCGCGCTGCTCGACCGGGGACAGGGTGGCGGTCACGACGTCGCTCCGATCTGCGCGAGGATCCGCGCGGTCGTGTCGTCGTCGAGGCGGCGGAGGCCGAGCGCGCCGCGGTACGGGATCGGCTCGGCCAGGGCGCGCGGGTTCGCGAGGAACATGTGCCACTGCCCCATCTCGGACCAGGGCGTGCATTCGCACAGACGTTTCCTCGGGTCGTGCACGTTCACGAGGTCGACGACGCCGATAATCGCTCCGAGCGGACGCATGTGGCTTCCGTCTTCATCAACCGCGATGGGCGCATACAGCGGAGGCGGGCAGATCGTGGCATCCATGTCGTACGCGAGGCCAGCGTGGATCGCGATGGGTCCGCGGTAGTCCCCGGCGATGTTCCGCACTCGGTTCTCGACGGTCTTCCCGCCGTGGATGATGGCCCACGCCCACGGCTGGCGAACGGTGAGGATCCTCATGACCGCACCCCCGGTGCTTCGACCGGGCCAGGGCAGGCGGACACCTGGATCGCGGTGCTCGTCGCCCGGGTCCCGCAGCGTGCGCACACGGGGTTGGTCGAGAACGTGTCCTCGGTCCACCGCCAGTCGTGCAAGAGCACACCCTCTGCCTCCCGGATGATGCCTTCGATCCGCGTGTCCACGTCGAACCCGTGCTGTGCGGTTCTGTGCGCCCGCTGCACGCCCGATTCCCCCGCCGCCTTCTCCGCATCCCCGGCCGCCGCGATGAGCTGGTACGCGAGCGCACGCGCCGTCTCCGGCAGCATGTGGGTCCGGTGACCGTCCGGGGTGGGGAACGTGAGCAGTTCCACCTCCCCGTCATCCGTCCAATCCGCCTCAGCGATCGGAACCGTCTTCGACTCCTGGAGGATCACAGCCCTGCCCCTTTCATCCGACGCTGGTTCATCCGCTGTTCGCGCGCAGTGGCCCAGCGAACGTTCCCAGGTTCGTAGTTGCCGTCGTTGTCGATCCGATCAATCGAGTAGCCCGGTCCGGGCGGGTCGCCCATGTATGCAGCGAACGACTCGAACGACGCATCCCACTCGGCGCACACCCGAATGCCGCGGCCTCCATAGCGCGGGAAGTCAGCGGCAGTCGGGTTACCGCACCGCCGCCGCATCAGGAGCCACCGGTTGTAGAGACTGGTCCGACGAGTGGGACCCGCTTGCCCATGAGTCATGGACAGCCGCCACTGCTCGCGCTTCACGCATCCGCATGACGTCGTCCGGCCCGTGCGCAGCTGCACACCGCGAACTATGGCCGTCCGCCCGCAGTCGCACGCACAGGACCAGAGAGCCTGACGATTTGGCGTGGACCCCGCCCAATGCAGAACGGTGAGCTTCCCGAACCTCTCGCCGCTCATGTCCTTGACCAGCACGTGCGGTCCCTGGCGTTCATTCATTCCTTCGTCTCCTCGATGCTCAGCCCGGCGCGCACCGCGGCGCGCAAGGCGTTCCTGCGTTCGACGCGCACCCGCGACGCGTCAGTGACCTTCGTCTCGTGCTCCAGCGCGGTCGCACCCATCGCGAGCACCGCGATCTAGTTCGCCAACCGGAGTTGCGCCGTCAGGTCGTCGATCGCGTCGACCTGCGTGCGCCTCCCTGACGCGCTCAAAACGGGGTCTCCGAATCGGAGGAGCCGGGAGTGATCCACGGCTCGTCAGCGGGCGCTTGACGCTGCCCAGACCCACCCCCACCGGAACGGGTCACCTGCGCCGTCGCGTAGCGGAGCGAGGGGCCGATCTCGTCGACCTCCAGCTCGATCGCCGTGCGGTTCTGGCCCTCGCGGTCCTGGTAGGCCCGCTGCTTGAGCCGGCCCTGCGCGATCACCCGGGTGCCCTTCGTGATCGACTGCCCGACGTGCTCCGCCGGGTCACCCCAGACCGAGCAGCGGAGGAACAGGGCATCCCCGTCCTTCCACTCGTTCGACTGCCGGTCGAATGCCCGTGGGGTCGACGCGATGGTGAAGTTCGCGACGGGCTTGCCGTTCTGCGCATACCGCAGCTCCGGATCCGCGACCGCGTTCCCGACGACGGTGATGATGGTTTCATTGGCCATGCTGTGCCTCCTCAGGCGATGAATTCGTTGGCTTGGTACTTCGACAGGACCCGGGAGAACTGCCCCTGCCAGATGAGCGTCAGTTCCCCGGTCTGCCCCTGACGGTTCTTCGCGACGATGACCTTCAACTCGTCACGGCCCGGGGCCCGGAACCGGTGCAGCAGCAACACGACATCCGCGTCCTGCTCGATGGCTCCGGACTCGCGCAGGTCGGTCAGCTGCGGTTCCGCGGCCTTCCCCTTCCGGCCGGCGTTCGCACGGTTCAGCTGCGACAGGGCGATCACCGGGACAAGCCACTGCTGCGCGGCGAGCTTCAACGCCCGCGAGAACCCCGCCACCGCCTGCTGCCGGTTCTCGACCCGCTCGTGCGTGTTCAGTAGCTGCAGGTAGTCGACGATCACGACCGGGTTGCGCCGGTAGATGCGGTGCACGGACCGGACGGCGGCTTTCAGCTGCGGGATGGTGGACACGTGCGACGAGTCGACGATGACGATCGGCAGCTTCTCGAAGTGTGCGGCGGCCACCTCAGCCGCTTCGGTCTCCGTGTTCGACAGCCGGTGCTTGTTCAACGACCCGATGAACACCTGGCTGTGCGCGGCGATCATGCGGCCCGCGATCTCCTCACGCGCCATCTCGAGCGACACGAACAGGACCGGCCGGTGCTCCGCGAACGCGAGGGCGATCTGCACCGCCATCATCGATTTCCCGTCGCCGGGTCTCGCGGCGGCGACGTACATGCCCCCGTCGCGGAACCCGAAGATCAGCTGGTTCAGGTCATGCCACGGTGTCGGCGTGTACGACGGTTTCTCCGCCAGTCCGGCGACGTAGTCCCGGATCCACGACCCGATCGGCTGGACACCCTTCACGACCCCCGCGTCGACGTCGTCGAACGCCGCCCTCGCGAGCTCCACCATGTCCTCAGTGGGGAGGCCCTGGTCGTTCGCGAGCGCGATCGCTTTCGCTGCCCCGTCCCGCACGCGGCGCCGTTTCGCTTCGTCGAGGACGATGCCCGCGTGATACCCGGCAGCGGACGCTGTGGCCACCGCGTCGGTGAGGGAGTAGATCAGCGTCGCGTCGACATGCCCCACGAGCTCCCCTGCGGCTGCCAGAGCCGCTTCCACGGCGACAGCGTCCGTAGGGTCCCCTGCGTCGTGCAGTCGCCGCACAGCGGCGTACACGGCCTGGTGTGCCGGGGTTGAGAAGTCCGAGGGTTGCAGGATCTCCGCGACCTCGTCGCACGCGGCCGGGTCGAGCATGACCGCACCGAGAACAGAACGCTCCGCCTCCACGCTCACGACGTCACCGCCCGTCGCTCCGCAGCGAGACGCTGCTCCGTCACATTCCCCGCGTACGACACCGACACCGGAGGCGCGAACTGCTCAGCGAGCGCGATGATGTCCGCCGGCATGATCGGGTCCCGGCTGTGCTGGTAGTGCTGATCCAGCGCCCACGCCGCAGCCTTGACCGGAACGTCGGCGAGCAGACGAGCCCACGACGTCGCCATGTCCGCCCGCTCCTCCGGATTGTTCCGGCGCATCCGCACGTCGAGACGACCCGCCTCCGTGAACAGCGCGTTCACCTCGAACGGAGTCATGCGGTCACCGCCCGCTGCTGACGAGCCGCGAGGATGTCGTGCACCTGCGCACCCTGCTCGTACGACGACACCGAACCAGGACGGGAGCCCTGCTCCTCCTGCCGGAACTCGGCCTGCTTCCGCAGCCAGTTCGTGAACCCGGCATTCCAGTTCTTCAGCCGGCGGTGCTTCCGTACCGCGTGCTCACGGAACCGCTGGTACTCGGCGCGCACGTCGAGGTGCAGCGCAGCGGCCTTATCGATGTGACTCTGGTTCGGTCTCCACTCGTCCGGGATGAGCGTCCCGTCGACGGATTCATCCGGCGACAGAAGAACCTGGTCTTCTTCCAGATGGTGTTCTGTGGACTGGTGTTCTCTTGTGTTCGGTTCTCCGCCGTCGGCTGAACCGCTTGCGGCTGAACCGCTTGCGGAGAATCGACCGGTGTCCGATTTTCGGGAAGCGGTCGGATCGGTCAGCCGGTACTCGACCTCACCGAACTGCCCGCGCGATCCGCGGCCCTGCTCGACCTCGAGATACCCCGCCTCCCGCAGCTCGTCGACCGCGGCTCGGATCGCGTGACGCCCCTCGGTGCCCTCTTTCGCGAGGCCCTCGATGGTGAGCCGCCAGCCCACCCGGTGCGACAGGATCTCCGTCAGCAGTCCCCGCGCCCGACGCGAGAGCTTCTTGTCTCTCGCCCAGTCGTTCGGGACCTGCGTGAACTGGCCCTCGAAGGCCAGCCCAGCTCGCAGAATGCCCATCAGCTGTTCCCTTCCACTTCCACGGCGCGGCCGTCCACGGTCAGCAACCACCACCCACCGGACAGCCGGCGCACACGCACCCGCTCCGGCCTGTACTCATCGGTCCGCGCCGTTCCCGGGATCAGATACCCGAGCTCGAACGCGACGTCCCTGTTCTTCTCTGCCCAGTGGTGACACCCGGTAGGCGAAGTCGCGTGACCGCAGAGGGTCAGCGCGTTCGCCGGGCTGTTCACCATCGGGTCCTTCGACCCGCCCATGCCGCGCGGGCGACGGTGGTGCAGCGACCACCCGAACCCGCGCTCGTGCCACTGCAAGGGCCGGAGGCAGCGGAAGCACCTCTCCCTGTCCCGGTCGAAGAACACGAGCCGCACCGTCGCCGGGGTGAACTCCCCCACGGCCATCAGGACCACCACCCCGGGGCGGTGCCCCAGTGGATGCCAGCTTCGCGGGCGATCTCGTCCGGTGTCGGGGTCTGCCCGAGCCCCTTGGCCAGGTCTCCGCGGGCGCACCGCAGCATGACGATCCCGTCCTCGGTGGTGACGGTGAGCTTGTGTGTCTTCCGCTCGTGCGCGCCCATCAGGCACCTCCGCCGTACGTCTCGGCTGTGCGCATCTGCCGTGCGTCGACCGCATCCGACCGGGTCTTGTCGATGTCCTTGTCCACCGTGCGGAGGTGTTCCTTCACACCCCGCCATGCGGCTTCGGCTTCGTGCATCCGGTTCCGGTGTGGTTGCGCATCGGCATCAGCGATGACCGTCGCAGCCGACACCGAACGGCCAGCCTCGACCTCGGCCCGCTTCCGCTCCTTGAGCGTCGTCTCGTACTTCGATCGGGCTGTCCCGACCGTCGTCGCCGCGGCTGCGTGTGCTCGCCCGAGGACACCGCGGGTGATGATCAGCCGCTCCATGTGCGACTCACCGGCTGCGTCCTTCAACGCGTCGAACAGGTCCGCGTGCAACGCGTTGCCCGGGTCGAACGGGGCGATACCGAGGCGGGCGATGAACCTCTCCAGCGGGGTCATGCGACACGCCCCCGACCCGCGGCGACCGCGATCTCCAGCTGCCGTTCCGGGGACACTAGACCCGACACCCGCACCGGCCACACCACCCCGCCGAACGTGTCCATCCGACGGTGCAGCCGCACCTCGTACGAGGCGAGGTAGCGGGAGAACCCTGCAGCCCACCCGTTCACGACCAGGCCTCCCCGTCACTCGATCGCGGGACAGGTCTGGTAGCCGCCTCCACGGGATCTGCAGCGTGGCTGAGTACGTCACGGCGAGGAGAGCTCTCCCAGTCGGTGGGGTACTGGCTCACCTCCGGACGAGACCACGTGATCGAAAGCTGCTTGTGGATGCGGCGGTCGAAGTACAGTTCGTCCGGCAGACGAAACGCCACGCCGATGACCTGCCCCGGGTAGCGGTTCAGCATCACGAGCGGAGCACGCTCGGCAGGAGTGACCACCACTGCACGCCACGGCCACCGAAGATTCCCAAGACCCTTGATCCGGACAGTCATGACGTCGCCGCCTTATCGACCCGGACCCGCTCCGACGTCCGCAGCTCGTAGACAACCTCAGCCCCACCATCGGTACGCGCCGTCACGTACACGCAACCCGGCGACCCGTGGTGCCGAACCGCGACAACGGTGGAAACCCCGCCAGAGAGGCGCACAACGTCGCCCAGGCGCACAACGTCGCCCAGGCGCACAACGTCGCCCAGGCGCACAACGTCGCCCAGGCGCACAACGTCGCCCAGGCGCACAACGTCGCCCAGGCGCACATGCCGTGCCTCCACCATCCCCGGGATCAGCCCGCCGAGCACCCGCCAGTCCAGGTGAGCGGCCGCCCACTCCGCCCCAGCACGGAACCCATCCGCGGAACAGATCCGGGTGACCTCGTTCTCCGGGCCGAAGTTCGCCGGCTCCCACGAGTACGCCGTGACCGCGTCATCCAGCGACGCCGTGAACCCGCTCATGCCGGGACCTCCGCCGTCGGCCAGTCCGCCACCGGCTCACCCGAAGCCACCGGCTCAGCGGGCGCCCACGCATCCGGGTCCGGCCCACCAAGCTCCGCACGCCGCGCAGCCATCGCGTCCGCGTACGCCTTGACCCCGTCGATCCTGAGGCCCTTCGCGTGAGCGTCGATCTTGTCGAGCTCGGACGCGTCGGGAGCCTTCGCGATCGCCGCCACCGCCGCCGCGACTTTGTCCGCCGCGGTCTCCCGCGACACCTCGTTGCCCGCACGGTCCGCCACGGTCGTCGCATGCGTCCGCTCTCCCGCACCCGACCCGATGCCCAGGTCGGCCC
Organism: Microbacterium sp. 5K110; assembly: GCF_005774735.1. Taxonomy (GTDB): domain Bacteria; phylum Actinomycetota; class Actinomycetes; order Actinomycetales; family Microbacteriaceae; genus Microbacterium. The sequence continues at coordinate 57,910 of NZ_VBUM01000008.1, forward strand.
ACAGCTTCTCCACCGTGAACCCCGGGTACTGGCGGGGACCCTCGAGCATCACCCGGATCGACTTCAGCTTCGTGATCAGGAACTGGCCCCGCTCCCGCAGCTCCACCACCCCGGCCGCGTCGAACACCAGCGACTTGTGCGCCTGAACCTTCCAGTCCTTCGCCCCGGTCGGCTGCCCGTTCTCCATCACCGCAACCGGATCCAGGCGGGCAGTCAGCACCACCGGGCCCTGGTGCAGACGGAGCGTGTTCATCACGTCGTTCCACTGGTCCGCCGCGAGGTTCCACAGATCCATCGAGATCGTGAAGTCCCCGTTCGGGTTCCGCCGGCCCTTCGCCCGCTTGTTCGCGATCGCCTGCACGTTGTCCTGGATCAGCGTCCACAGCCGCGACATCGAGTCCACGACGATCAACGTCTGCAGATCACCCACAGCGGGTTCCTCCACCGCCGCCTTGATCGCGGCGAGGATCCCCGGGTACGTTCCGTCGTTGACGACGATGTCGAACTCGACACCCGGGATCAGCGAGTACTCGTCCGGGTCGTCCTCACCGATCCCGATGTACAGCGTCCGACCCACCAGGGGCGACGCTGATGCGGAGAGCGCCGCGAACGTCTTTCCCGCACCTTCTCGTCCTGCGAGCAGCAGGATCGGCCACGACGGTCTCCCCGTCGGCCTCCTCGTAGTCAGCACCATCTCAGTCCTCCTCGAACTCGTACGCGCACCAGGGGCACAGCCCCTCCTTGTCGATGACCACCCGGCGTTCACACCGCGGGCACTCGGCCGGGATCTTCGGATCCCCGACCAACAGGGGCCAGAACACCGACCCCGACTCCTTACGCAACTCCGCCAGCAACTCCCCCTGGCTGAGCTCCCCGATCGCAAGCTGCAACGTGAGGACGTCCTGCACGCCCCGCCAGTACCCCGACCGGTGCCCCTGCTTGGCCGACACCCCCAGCCGGTGCTGCCGCACATCCCAGAACGCCGACTCCGCAGCCTCCTGCTTCGAGCCCAGGGCGACACGGATCTGCGCCATGTCGAAGCCCGACAACGACGCGCTGCGGCCGGTCATCAGTCCTCGTCCTCCATGTCGCCGAAGTCGAGCGCGCCCTCACCCGTGCGGGCCTTGTACTCCGCCGCCTGCAGCTTCCCCGCAGCCGCCGCCCGCTCCTCGTCGAACAACGGCTCGATGTGCACCGCCGCGACGATCGGGTACTTCTCGTCCGCGATCTCGTCGTGGATCACCTTCGGGATCTCGTACGTGACGATCGCGGTGATCCGCTCCCCCGCCTTCGCCGCCTCGATGAGCCGCAGCTCGTTGCCGAACATCCCGTTCCGCTCGGCCTTCGGCGCACCGTTCTTGAACGCCGTCGGCTTGATCTCCGTAGTCATGTCCTGATTCCTCTCTCCTGACGCACGAGGTGTGCGCTCGTGCCCTGCACTCGTCAGGCGCACCGACAGTGAACTTCTCAGCGAAGCGCTCGGTCAGCGGCCGACGGGCGATGGTCATGACGCACCCCCAACCGGGGTGACGGTGACGTGCACACCAGGCGCCTCGCCGTACACCTTCGACGTCTGAACTTCCACGACCTGCGAGTCGTCGCCCCACACCTCACCGGAGTCGGTGATCCCGTCGAGCAGGGCACGGAGCAGCTTGTCCAGGTCGGGTCGGACGTGCGGGAACTCCCGCTTCACCGACGCCGGCCGGGCGAGCACGAACGCCGCCTCCACCCGCACAGGGCCGGTGAGCGCCGGACGATGCACCCACGTCGCCGCAGCTGCCCGGGCCACGGCCTCACGCCACGGCTTCAGCAGCGCCGGGTTCTTGTCGACGATCACCGCACGCCCACCCCGCACGAACGCGGTCTTCGAGCCCTGTGGCTGCGGCACACCGGCCACGAAGAACGGGGCGCTCACGACTGGACCTCCGTCGTGAAGGGGCGGCGTCCGCGTCCCTGCTGCTCATCGCACAGGTCACATCGGAGTTGGTCGCGCTCATCCGCGATACGCAGGAGGAGGTCGAACTCCTCGGGCGACAGCTCGACGATGCTCTGGAACACGCCGCGCCACTGCCGCAGGTTCGCGAGCATGCGGGCGTCGCTCTCGGCGCTCACGAGCGGTCCTCCCGTGCCTTTGCCGCGTATCGCCTTGGGAACTCCGGGTAGATCCGCCACGACACGGGCCGCAAGCCGGCTTCGTGTGCGCGCGCAATGAAGCAGACGGGGCAGAGGTTCCAGGTCACGTTGTCCGTGAACCAGACCGGGGTGTCGAGGGTGCCGCAATCCATGCACGGGCCATCGCCACGCGCTGCCTCCGGGAAACTGCGCCGCTCGGCGTCGGTGACCGTCCCACGGGGACGAACCGCGATGGCGCGCACCCGGTCGATGAGCGCGAGAACAACGTCCGGCGACGCAGCCGCGATGTACTCCGCGTTCGGGCCGTGCCCATCCTCCGACGTCGCGATGATGTCGGGGCCGTCGAGCGCTCCGATGAATCGGTGCGCCCAGTAGTTGACTTCGGGCTCGTCTTTGCCCATGCCGTCGAGCATCCACGGTCCGGGAGTCGCGGCGCGTGCCTTCGCTTCGAGCACGTCGAGGTCCAGCGCTTCGCGTACGTCGTCGGCGGGCGGGGAAGACAGGGCCGCGAGGAATCGATCCAGCTCGGCTCCATCTGCGCGAGCCACTTCCTCACGCCACATGCGACGCGACCACATCCACTCGGTCACAGCCTCGCGGACCTCCGCCTCACTCGGCGTATAGCTCTTGGCGCTCACAGGGTCACCACCAGCGCGAACACCAGCTCCACCAACACCAGGACACCCAGCACACCCGGGAGGACCAGCAGCACCCGAGGCGCCGGACGAGCATCCACCACCGCAGCCACGACGTCGTCACGGCGGACATCCTGCGCGGGCATCGGGCGGTTCACGACCGGCCACCCTTCGGCAGCACCACGAACAGGAACACGAACGGCGACAGCAACACCAGCAGGTCCGCCGCATTGAAACCCGGGACGGCAGCAGCCGGAGCGAGGACCGCCGCAACAGCGATCACGGACAGCCCACCGACCACACGGCGGACAGGGTGAGAACGAACTCTCATGAGGGATTCCTTCGAACAGCGGGCGCGACGAATAACGCCCAGAACAGGCAGGGAAGATCGGGGGGATCTACAGGGGTGAGGGTCAGCGGGCGCCCGTCATACGGTCCGCTCCGGGTAGATGCGACGAGCGTCGCGGATGGTCGGGTCGTCGGTCTCGATCTCCACCTGAGTGTGAGCGTCCCGGAACACCGTCACCGGCTCGTCTTCGTGGCGGGCTGAGTAGACCGTCACCGCGCGCATCCCGCCGGACGGCAGGTCTACGTCCCACACCTCGGCCGGCCCGGCGTCGTACCACGGCTTCGGGTCCGGGTGAGCATCGAAGTAGGCGCGGGCCGCGTCCTTGAACGGGCCGTCGATGGTCGATCCCTCGACCGTGTCCACGAAGTCACCGGTCGGTTCGAGGATGACCCGCACCCGCCGCGCATTCTCGGGTGGATAGGCGTCACGCTGGTAGACCACGTAGTCCGGGTTCTCGGGCCACCTCCACCGTCCGAGGCGGGCGTCCTCCTCAGCCCGGGCCGTCGACCGCACGTGGTCGGCGTACTCCTTGAACGCCGCACCCACCTGACTCTTCGCGTTGACGAGCGGATGCACTCCCGGAGCTGTCACCTGGACGCCAGCGGTCCTCTCGGAGAACGTGTGACCGGTGGATGCGGTGAAGTCGTTCACGGCCGCACCTTCTCCGCGCGCGCTTCCGGCAGAGAGTCCAGGAACCGCTGCCCCTCCGCTCTCGTGATCAGCGGCTTCCGTCCGCTGTACTTCGGCACGAGCTCGTCCCGGGCGATGTGCCGCATCAGCTGTGCGTACGACAGCGACACCACCTCGGCGAACTCCTCCAGCGAGTACGCCAGCTTCTCGAGCTGCGGAGTCCCGTTCATGCCGACACCTCAGCGGGTCGGATCGTTCCCGCGACGAACAGCATCGGCGCTGAGCCGTGGGGGTGGACAACGAAGACGCGGTCCTGATCCGGGGTGTTGGCGCGACCGCGCACGAACGGCTCGAGCTCCTGGTCGCGCGAGGCGGTGAACGACACCATGTGCTCGACACGTCGACCGCGGAGCATGCCGGTGACCACGCCGGTGTACTCGCCGCCCTTTGTGAGACGGGTCGCCCGGATCACCTCCGGGAACATGTCAGCGGTGGTGAAACCAAGAAGGCCGCCGGCGGTCAGGGCCTCACGCACCGACACGTCCCCGTTGACGGGGAGTGCCTGCACGGAGGACTCCTGACGGCCGACGGCCTTCGGGTCCGGGGCGGGGAATCTTCTGGGGAACGTCATGAGTGAAGTTCTACACCTCATTTTTGAAGCGCGCAAGTCATCTGTGAGGCTCCCGCACTTACTCATGCGGTCCCAGACACCTAAAGTGGGTGCCATGGCGCGACAGAAGAAAACCCCACACCCGTTCGATCAGCACCTCGGCGGGGCGATCAAGGCCACTCGCACGCGACGGAAGATGACCCAGCAGGACCTCTCCGATGCGGCCGATATCCCGCTGTCGAACCTGCAGCGCCGCGAGGACGGAACGAACGAAACATCGGTGGGAGAGCTCGAGCGCATCGCCGTCGCTCTCCGCGTGGCGTCACGGGAACTCGTCGACATGGCGCTCACCGACTACAGCGACGCCGGCACCGTCGAGGACGGATTACGCAAGCTCGTGACATCGGTGTCGGAGCCCACGTCTACCGTCGCTGATCACGACAACGTGACCTACATCGGACGGGCCCATCCCGGTGTACGCGACGCAGCGAACACCGACGAACCCGCCCCACCCAAGGACTGACAAGGGGGGATCATGCGAGCGCTACTCGCTCACGCAGCGCACCTCGGCGTAAGCGTGCACGTCGCACACATCACACCGCCTTACCGCGGTTTCTACGACCACGACATGCGTATGGTCGTCTACGACTTCAACCTGTCCCCGATCGAGCGAGATTGCGTTCTGGCGCACGAACTCGGGCACGCCTTCTACGGACACCAAGACCGCCACGATCAGCAGGCAGAAGACGACGCAGACGCGTACGCGGCCGCGCTGCTTGTTGATCCGGACCGGTATGCGCGTCTCGAGCACATCGGCCTCAACCCGGACGAGATCGCGGAGGAGCTCGGGGTGAACGAGAAGCTGCTCCGCGTGTTCGTCGAGACGCAGGTGACGAGGATCCGCGGCGCCGCTTACTCCACGTCACGAATGGGTCAGGGACAGTTCCGACATGCCGCCCGGTGGGCAGTCTGAGCGGGATGGTTGCACCGATGGTTGCACCAGGCCCGTCGTTGGATCACCGGTAGAACGAGAGAAGGGGCCACGATCCCAGTGTGTGACTGGTGATCGCGGCCCCTTCTAGCTGTGCCCCCGACAGGATTCGAACCTGCGACTTCTGGTACCGGAAACCAACGCTCTATCCCCTGAGCTACGGAGGCGGACCGGTCAAGGTTAGCACCGCGCCGGCCCCGCGCCCGACCCGGCGGGGTGCCGGCGCGGGCATCTCACGCGACGATCACTCGTCGCCGATGACTCCGATGCCCGTGGCCTCGTGATCGGCGTCCGGGTCGTCGCCGGAGGGCGCCTTCGACTGCTCGTCGACGTCGTTCGTCTGGCTCGGGGCGACCGTCTGGTCGTCGCCGAGGTCTTCGGAGTCGTCGGCCGGTGCGGTGTTCTGAGGATCGCTCATGGATCATCCCTTCCTCGCGGAGGACCAGCTTCGCAAACCCGGTCGCGGGGACGCGGAGGGTTGACCCGGCGCGCGAAGTGGTTCAGCGACGGCGCCCCGCCCACGCGCGCAAGCGCGCACGCAACGGCAGGGTGAGGTCGACGAAGCGCCCGTCGGCGGGGACGGTGACGCGATCACCCGAGTCGGTGGAACTCCCCCGGACGTAGGCCGCGCCCACCGCGACGTAGGTCTGCAGCAGCATCTCGGCCTCGGCACGCGTCGAGGTCGTGTCGTCGAGGCGGGCGCGGTGACCGGAATCCACCCGCACCGAGAACCACCGGGTCCCCGGGGTCGAGACGACCGCCCAGCGCTCCCCCGCCGACAGACGCACGAACGCTTCGCCGTCGTCCAGCCCCGTCGCCGGCGACAGATCGTCGTATTCGGGAACGAGCGCGTCGAGCGTCGCCAGCGCCTCGGTGGCGGTGACGAAGTCGGCGCGCCCCGCGCTCAGGCCGCCCCACTCGAACTTCCGGTCGGGGGTCATCGGGGCCCCGGGCGATCGAGCGTGCACGTCATCCCGCGAGCGTAGCCGTCCCACGACTCCAGGCCCCGGCATCCCGCCGAGATGCGCCGCCGCGGCGAGAACCCTGAGCGTCGACTGAGCGCACCCTCTACGATGAGCGGCATGCTGACGTCCTCGCCCAACAACATCTTCGACCAGACCTCGATCTTCGCGCTGAGCGGGACCAACTCGCTGATCGCCGTCGCCGTGTACGTGCTCATGGTGATCGCGCTCTGGCGCGTCTTCACGAAGGCGGGCTACCCCGGGTGGCTCGCGATCATCCCCATCGTCAACGCGATCTACGTCGTCAAGGTTGCCGGGTACTCGGGCTGGATGACGCTGCTCTATCTCATCCCGATCGTCAACATCATCTTCCACATCATCGTCTCGATCCGACTCGGCCGTGCGTTCGGCCACGGGTGGTTCTTCTCGTTCGTTCTGCTGGTGGTCTTCTGGATCATCGGATACCTCATCGTCGGCTTCAGCGACGACAAGTACCGCGTCGAGCGCATCTGACCCTGCAGCCTCACGCCACCGCCGAGGCTTTCTCTCTCGCGGTCGCGCGCAGGCCCGCCGCGATCCGCGCCGCGCGCGCGACCGTGAGACCCGGCGCGTAGCACCGCAGGAGGGCGAGGCCGACGGCCGGCAGATGGGCGGGGTCGGGGTAGATCATCCACATCGGGGTGAACTCGGGCTGGAACTTCTTCTTGAAGTTCGCCAGGGATCGAAAGCCGTATGCCGGTTCCAGCAGAGAGCTCAACTGCCGCAGGAAGCGCTCGACCCCGTCGAGATCGGCATCCGGCTCCTCGTGGTGGAAGGCCAGGGGCGAACCGGAAAGGCTCAGGACGCGGCATCCCTCGGCCCGCAGCCGCTCGACGACGGCCCCGATGACGAATTCCATCACGCCGTTCATCGCGTCGTGGCGGCGACGCATGACATCCAGCGCATACCCCCGGATACCGGATGCCGCGTACACCGGGATCCAACTGGTCACGGCGACCACGTGGCCGCGTGCGTCTCGCGCGATCATCATGCGCACGTCCGGGTCCGCCATCTGATCGACGCCCCCGAGGGTGAACTCCATCTCGGGGATCGTCTTGTCGGCGACCCAGGCCTCGGAGATCTCGCGGATCTGCGCGCGGTCGCGGAACGACAGCTCCGCCCACGAGGTCCACTCCGCGCGCAGCCCCTCGCGTTCCGCGCGGTTGGTCGCGGTGCGCACGTCCTGGCGCTTCTTCCCCGCGGGCGTCCACGTCAGCGCATCCAGTCGGGCCTCTTCGGCGACCTGCGTCCTGCTCCAGCCGAGCGGCTCGAGGGACGCGCTCTCGGCATCGTCGACGCTGTAGAACACCGGCGTCCAGCCGCGTTCGCCGCAGAAATCGACGAAGGCCCGAGCGACGTCGGGGCGAGCACGGTCGCGCCCGAACGCCCCGCCGAGGGTGACGGCGACGCGCCCGCGCACGCGGTAGGCGATGGCCGCGTCAGCGTGCGGGGCGAACCAGTACGTGTTCCCCGGCCACGTGGTCATGAAGGACAGGGAGCCCCCGCCACCCCGTGCCAGCACGGCGCGGGCGCGGGTGCGGTCCCCTGAACGCTCCACCGACCCGGGGCTCAGGACGAAGCGGATCGAGGCGATCACACACACCATCCAGAAGACCGCCGACGGCACGTACCACGCCGCTTGCGCCCACCCCGTCTCGGGCACATACACCACCGACTCGGCCGGCAGCAGCGATGGCGGGAGCAGGCGCAGGGCGAGTCCCTGCACCACCGCCGACGGCCCCGGCACGGGCGCGAAGTGGTTCGAGAGCGCGATGGTGTCCCCACGAACGCCGTCGCCGAGGCTCCGAACGCCGCGAGACCCACGGTGCCGAGGAAGAGCGCACGGGCCCCACCCGCCGACCCGATCCGAGCGGCGCTCCGGAAGACGAACAGCGTGATCGCCACCGCCAAGGGAACCAACGCCCCCATCGCCGCACCCACGAGGGTCTGCCACCCGTATGAGGCGTCGTCCGCATCGCGCGCAACGGCCAGCGCGGCGATGGTGTCGGGCTCGGTGACGGCGAAGACGTAGGCCATACCCGCGAAGACGAGCAGGTTGATCGCGATCGCGATGCCCAGGGCACCGCGGCGTCCGCGCAGGATGCCCCACGAGGCCACGAGGAGCACCGCCAGCGGCAGGACGGCGATCCACCCCGCGTGGGGCTGGAGCTCACCGGTCGACCACCCGCCCGCCGGGCAGGCGACGACGGCGGACCCGGGGACGCACACGCGCCCGTCCACGACGGTGAGCGGATCCCACGAGAGCCAACCGTAGATCGAGAGCAGCCCCGAGCCGCTCCCCCACAGTGTCGCCACGACCGGCCCCACGGCGGTGACAGCCGACAGTGCGGCCAGGAGGACACGCGTCTCGTGGTGGGAACTGCGGTGCACGCGCAGCGTCGCCCGCCGGCCGCCGAGGAACGTGCCGAGACCGAGTCCGACGGGCAGCGCGATGAGCGCGAACAGGTCGTTGGCGGAAGCCGAGTACAGGAACAGCGTCACGGCCAGGAAGGTGCTCGCCCAGCGTACGCGTCGTCGCCACAGGGCGCCGAGGAAGCAGCTCGCGGTCATCGTCACCACCAGGAGCGCGGCGACCGGCGGCGCCCCTGTGAACGGCTCGTCGTTCAGCGGGAGGCCCGCCAGGAATGCGCGTTCGACGACTCCGACCGCCAACCCGACGACCGATGTCGCCAGCCCGCCGCCGAAAAACGCGACCATGAGCCGACGCGGTCCCATCGCGCGCTCCGCGAACCCACCGACCACCAGGACCGCGATGAGAACGACCGGCAGCAGTGCGGGGTCATCGACCGTGAAGAGACTCCGCGCGATCTCGCGCACGTCGAACGGGCCGTCACCGAGGGAGACGCTCCGGCGCACCTGGAGGATGCTGACGACGGCGATCACCCCGGCGAGTGCGAGGGTGGCGCTCGGCGGGAGGAACCGACCGAGGATCCGCCACGGCCCTGCGGAGGCGGGAGGCACCGAGACCGTAAGCGTCGGTGGGGCATCCCGCACGGGCGAGGGCGAGACAACGGCGGTCGGCGACATGGGGCTCCGATCGGGTGAACGTCACCCCGCGCGAGGCGCGAGCTGACGATCCATCGTCTCCGCACCCGCGTACGGGTGTCATCCACCCCGCGGTGTATCCGTCCCCGCTGATCGGCGGGGCCCCGACGGACGCCCCGGCGGTCAGGCCTGGGTGGGGTGGTCGAAGTCCCAGTCCACGGGAGCCTCGTCGGGGCCGCTCTCGGACTCGACGAGGCGCAGGGCGGGCCGGGGGAAGAGCCGGTGGTTGCGCAGGTCGTCGGAGGCGGAAGAGAAGTCGGGCTCCTCACCCTCCCAGTCCAGCGGCGCCGACAGCACGTCGTTGCCCATCCCGATCACCAGTTCGGCCTGCGCCACCGTGTTGTCGTCGGTGACGATGGGGATGCTGACGGCCTCGGCCTGCCCCTCCTTCGCCACGGCGGCAGTCAGTTCCACCAGGGAAGCGGCGACATCGTTCGTCGTGATCACGGTCTCGCCGGCGTACGTCACACATCTCATGCGATCCAGCGTGACGAGCCCCCTTCCGCACCGGGGGCGGGTTGCGTCGATCCGACCAGTGGGATACGCGTCGTCAGTCGCGTCGCTGAGCGGAACGGAACATCGCGGCATCCAGCTCGAACCACACCGCACGCGCGGTGTCGAATTCGGCGAATCGCTCGGGAGGCGAGTCGTCGATGCTGAGGCGATACCCCCGCGGAAGGTCGTCCACGTGCTGTCCGTCCCGCGGGCCGCCGACGAGCACGTAGATCACGGTGACGGCGGGGATCCGGCGTCGACCGCGACGCCATCGACCGCATCGCTCATGCGGTGCAGGAAGTCCACGACGACCGCGGACTCCTCGGCGGACATGTCGATCACGGCGGCCAGCATGCGATCGTGCATGTTGCCGAGGGTCTGACGCACCTCGGCATGCGCGCGATCGGTGGCCTGGATGAAGATACTGCGCCGGTCGTCCGGGTTGGCGATGCGGGTGATGTGACCGGACCGCTCGAGACGGTCCAGGATCGCCGTGGTCGACGCGGTCGACAGCCCCAGGTACCGCGTCAGCTCGCCGGGGCGGACCTTCGCGTCGGACCCGCGCAGCAGGTAACGCAGGACGAGCAGTTCGTTCTCGCCCATCGACATGGAATCGCGCGTACGTCGCCGCATCGCCAACTCTGCCGCGCGGTAGACGCGCAGAGCTTCGAGCACCGCCTTGCTGCGCGCTCGCCGATCACCGGGTTCTTCGCCGTACCAGTAGGTGTCCGAGTCGCGATCTCCGGGAGGGAGGCTCTGGGACACCGCACGCATGTCCGTCATGGCGTACGCCCCTCGTTGTCGATCTGGAAATCATACAACGGAACAAATAGTTCGACAAACTAGTTACTAACCGAGTATGTTCTTCCCGTAGCTAACCCACGGAAAGGAGCTCATCATGGGATCCCTCTACTACGGCACTTCGGCCGACCCCATCCGTATTCCGGACCGCCTCCTCTCGCATCTAAAGGTCGTCACGGCGACAAAGCTCCGCCGTAGCGAGAGCTTCACCCTCAGCTGGACCCACGTCGACGGCTCCCCCGGTCGTTCCACCCTCTGGCTGCAGCCCGCGATTCCCCTGCGGTTCGTCTTCGACAGCGCCGAGCCCGAGCAGCTGAACGCCCAGATCCTCAAGGACATGGCGGACATGGCCAACTCCTCGGCGGGCCTGGTC
>NZ_VBUM01000090.1 GCF_005774735.1 Microbacterium sp. 5K110
GGGCGCTCGAGGTGCAGGAGTTGTGCCCGGTGTGCCGGTGCGGGGTGCGGCGTCCGGTGGAGCGACGTGCGGCAGCGGCGGCCGGTGACGCCGTAGCGACGTGAGGCAGCGGCGGCCGGTGACGCACAACTCCTGCAGAACGGCGGCGAGGCTGGCCGTGGCCCGCGGAATTCTGCGGGCGGTGGCGGGGCGGGCACTCGAGGTGCAGGAGTTGTGCCCGGTGTGCCGGTGCGGGGTGCGGCGTCCGGAGCTGCCGGAGGCGCAGGAGTTGTGCGCCGGGACGCCGGGCCGATCGCATCCACGCATCGCGCCGCCCGGCGCGGTGGAAGACTGGACGGATGCCACATCCTCAGCCTCGCGTCGTCGTCCTCGCCGGCGGTGTCGGCGGATCGAAGTTCACCCTCGGCGTCCGTGCGGCCCTGGCCGGGCTCGGAGCCCCGGAGGCGACGGTGGTCGTCAACACCGGCGACGACCTGTGGCTGTCGGGCGTGCGGCTGCAGCCCGACGTCGACTCGATCACGTATGCGCTCGCCGGGGTCAACGACACCGTCCGCGGCTGGGGGCGCGCGGGCGACACCGAGCGGGTGAACGAGGAACTGCAGGCGTGGGGCGCCGGCTGGCCCTGGTTCACGCTCGGCGACCTCGACCTCGGTACCCACCTGGCGCGCACCGGCTGGCTGCGCGAGGGCCTCACCCCGACCGAGGTCCTCGGTCGGATGGCGGAGCGCTGGCCGCTCGGCATCCGGTTGCTCCCGATGACCGACAGCGAGGTCGACACGCACGTGCACGTCGAGGACGGTCGACGCCTGCACTTCCAGGAGTGGTGGACGCGCTACCGGGCGGCTCTGGTTCCGACGCGGTTCGAGAACCCCGGAATTCTGGATGCCGTGCCCGCCCCGGGCGTCGTCGAGGCGATCGCGCACGCCGACGTGGTGCTGCTGGCCCCGTCGAACCCCGTCGTCTCGATCGGCCCGATCCTGGCGGTTCCGGGCATCCGGGAGGCGCTGTGGTCCACGACCGCGCGGGTCGTGGGTGTCTCACCGATCATCGGCGGCCGGGTCGTGCGCGGCATGGCCGACGTGTGCCTGACCGCGATCGGGGTCGAGACCTCCGCGGCCGCCGTCGCGCGGCACTATGGTGCGCGCTCGGCCGACGGGGTGCTGGACGCGTGGCTGCTCGCCGAGGAGGACGCGGCTGCGGCTGCGGAGGTGGAGGCTTCGGGGATCCGCGCGGTGGTCGCGCCGCTGTGGATGCGCGACGAAGACGCGTCGGCGGCGATCGCGGAGGTGGCGCTGGGGGCGTGAGCGGGCACCGCCACGCTGTGCGTCGGCGGGAGCACGAGGTCGGCGGGGCCGACACCGGTCACCCCGCGCACAGCGACGTCCCCTCGGGCACGGCATCCACGACCGTCGTCGTGACCGACGTGGAGCCCGTCGCCGTCCCCGCGGGCATGTCAGCGCCGGGCCGCAGCAGTACCTGACGCTCGCCGATGAAGGCTCCGGTCGCGGGATCGATGATGATGTCCTGCCGAAAGCCGTTGGTGCCCTCGTCTCGGCCGATCGCGGTGCCCGTTCGTCCGTTGAGGGTCGCCTGCGCCTCGGTGATGCTGACGCCGGGGATCAACGCCGCGGTGTCATAGAACAGGGAGCGGATCCCCGCCGGAACAGTACCCGAGCGCAACCGATCGGCGATCCACACGAGTGCTTCGCCGTCGCGGGAGGGGCCGGCGCCGCCGTTCTGCCGATAGATCTCCTGCAGCAGCTGGGCGGGATCGCGGGGGAGGGCGGACAGATCGTCCTCGCTCAGCATCCCGAACGCGTTGCCGTCGTACCAGCGCCCGCCGGGCAGGACGCGGCGGACGTCGTCACCGAACCCGGACGACTCGGCGGCGAAGGTCTCCGAGCGCGGGCCGAAGGTCTGCACCGGAGTGCGCGCGCACGACACGAAGACCCACTCGCTGGAGCGATCGGACGGCACCCACACCGCGCTCACCTCGCTCTCCAGATACGACGTCGCGTCCGCTTCGGTCATGTTGCCGTCGCGTTCGCGCCGGGCCAGCTCGGCGTCGGCCTCGGTCGGGCCGGAGGCCGCGTAGACGGCGTCCGTCCGCACCTCCAGGTACTGGCCCGGACCCACGAGGGGATCGGTGACGCTCCGCGCTGCACTGGCCGCCGAGGCGAGTACTGCGGCCGCCGCCGGATCCGCACTGCCCGGCGTGCCCGGGAGCCCGGCAACGACGAGGGCGCCGGCCAGCCCGCACGTCGCCGCGACCGACCCGCCGATCCAGATCCACGAGCGTCGTGGCCGAGCGGCGTGAGCCGGCGGTGCCTCGATCGCGCGCAGCAGGGCGGCGCGGCCACGGATCACGTCGTCGGGCGATCGGTCCGGTACGTCCTCGCGGACGCGGCTGAGGATGGCGAGGTCATCCATGCGAGTTCTCTCTTTCTCGGCGCGGGGCCGGATGGACATGCGGGGTGAGGGCCGCGCGCACCTTGCGACGGGCCCGACTCAGTCGGGAGCGGACGGTTCCGAGGGGGATGCCGAGAGCCTCGGCGATCCCGGCGTAGTCGAGGTCGCCGAAGGTGTGCAGGAGGAGCACATCGCGGTCGCCGCGCGCCAAGTCCGCGAGGGCGGTTCCGAGGTGGGCGGCGAGGCCGTCGGCATCCATCCGCTCGTCGGCGGCGGCGATGTCATCGAGATCGACGCGCCCGAGGTCGGCCGCCTGCATGCCCTTCCATGCCCGGATCTCGAGGCGCGTGTGCTTCTGCATGAGGACCGTCGCGATGCCGAGGAGCCAGGGCCGCGCGTCGACTCCGCCGAGGAACGACGACCGCCGCGAGAAGGCGACGAGGAACGTCTCGGAGGTGATGTCCTCCGCGTGCGCGGATCCCAGGCGCCGGCTGGCGTAGCGGTGTACGACACGTTCGTGCCGGTCGTACAGTTCGGCGAACGCCGCTCGGTGCGTCAGGGACCGGACGATGATGTCGCCGTCGTTCGTGCTCACACTGGGTATTGTCCGATCCGCCGAAAAAGTTCTCGGATGCCGAGAACTCGGCGGTCGCAGGATTGCGCGAACGTCGCAGGCTTCGGGTTCTGCTCGGAACGCGAGACTCGGCGGATCCGCGGCGCCCGCGTCAGGCCGCAGCCGCCGCCAGCTCCGCCGCCGTCCGCGGGCCCACACCCAGTGCCACGGCTTCGGCGAGCTGCGCGGCGGTGTCGACGTCGCGGCGCAGGGACGACCCGCGCGGAACCGCGAGGTCGGTGCACCCGAGGAGCCGGTGGCGGGCTGCGGAGCCGGCGCCGAAAGCGGAGACCCATACCGCGCCGGGTCGAGCCGTGACGAGGGTGGAGCCGGCGCCCTCGGCATCCGGGACCAGGCCCCGCTCGAGATGGCCGGCGAGTTCGAGCGCGGCGTCGAGATCGTGCGGCGTCAGCGCGGGAAGGTCGCCCAGCAGCGCCGCGCGGGGCGCGCCCTGACCGGCGGTGGCGGCACCCAGCGCGATCGCGGCGTCGAGGCCGCGCACGTCGCCCTCGGCGATCACGTCGACCGCGGGCCAGGTCGACACCAGGGCCGAGACCTCGGCGTCATCCGTCACGACGAGTACGTGCGAGACCCGCGGGGTCGCCGCGGCGGCGGCGATCGTGTCGATCGCGATCGCTCTGGCCAGGGCCTCGCGGTCGGCTGTCACGGCGGTCAGCCGCGTCTTGCCCAGGGCGGCGGGCTTCACCGGTACGACGATCGTCCACCCGTCGCGGACCTCAGGAATGCTCATCAACTCCATTGTGCGCCGGACCCCCGACATTTCTCCCGGGGGTAGCGGTGCGGGCGGAAACCGGTCCGATCTCGTGTGTGGCGCTGCACTCCGCCCCGTGGGCTCGCGCCCGTCTGGTCAGCGCTGTCGGCGCCGCGAGAGGAACCAGGCGATCCGCGCCCCCGCGAGCAGCTTTCGGAAACGACTCGGACGCCGCACTGTGCCGAATGCTGCGCGGTCCGGTGCCGCCGCGAGCCATCGTTGCAGCGTGCGGAAACTCTCGACCTGGCGCGCGAGAACGTCGAGATCGACTCCCGCGTACGGAGTCTCGGCGAGCAGCGACACCGGCCCCGTCACGAGGGCGATCGCGGGGATGCCGTTCTCGAACAGCGGCTCGCCCTCGCCGAGATGCACCACGGCCCCGGGCTTGACGGGGTGTGCGGGCCCGGCGCCCTCCCACACCGCACGCGCGAGCTCATCGAGCTCGCGCGTGGTGGCGTACAGCAGCTCGGGTTCGAGCTCCTCGTGGCCGGGGTCCGTGCCGGGCGCATCGTCGCGCCGCCGCTTCGCGCCGAGGTGCTCGATCACGAGTCCCCCGACGGCGGTGCAGCCTCCGGCATCCGCCCGCCACAACTCGGGATGTGCGTCGAGCCAGGCGGTCGTCGCCTGCCCGTGCACGGTGACCGCCGAAATCCGCAGGTGGCCGGCCACCAGGACGAACACGATCGTGCGGTCGTGCGGGACCTCGGCAGCGTCGCGCGCGAGCGCGAGAAGTCCGATGAATCCGTTCTCCTCGACCGCATTGCCGCCGTCGCTGTGCGTCACCACGATCACGCTCTCGTCGGCGTGGGGTCCTGTCCCCGGCGAGATCGCCCAGACGGTGTCCATGCTCGCGCCCGGGTGCCGCGTGGCATCCAGGACCAGCGTCGCCCGTGCGCCTCGACGTGCCGCGGCGACCAGACCGTCGCCCTCGGTCTCGGGCACCCAGACGGCGGGAAGCCCCTGATACGGGCGCGTGAAGGGCAGGTACTGGCCGCGCGCCTCGTCGTCGGCCAGGCCGCGCCAGACCGTGACGACTCCGACCACCCCCGCCGCGCGCGCGGCGGTCAGATCGACGCCGCTGAGCTCGGCGGAGATGACGGGGTTCGCCACGGCGTCGAACGGGAGGTCGCCGCCCCAGGAGTCCAGCACGAGCGCCGCCGGGGCCTGGATGTTCGCGACCTCGACCACGGCGATGCACCCGGCGGCCGACGCCCAGTCTTTCCGGTGGCCCGACACCCGTGCGAGCGGAGCGGTGACTCCCGCCGCTCCCGTCTCTCCCGAGTACGGCCAGGGCGACGAGACCTCGACATCGCGCCCGTCCACCGTGAGCGATGCGCCGCGTTCCGGGGCGTCCCAGCGCTCGAACGTGTGCGTATCGCGTTCGACGCGGTACCCGAGGGCGGCGAGGTCCGCCGCCACGTCGTCGATCAGCGCCCTGTGGGCGGCGTTTCCCGAACGCCGTGGCCCCAGGGCGTTCAGGCGATCGATCTGGTGTGCGTAGCTCGTCACGTCGGTGCCTCGATTCGATTCGCGGTGCGGGAGGCCGACAGCACCGCGAGGCGCCGACCGATCTCCCGCTGGATCGCGGGGCTGGCGTACTGGAACACGACCTCGGCGAGCGTCTGGCCTCGCGTCCACCGCGTCGCCGCCCGCATCGCCTCGACCGCGGCGGGGTGGTGCTCGGCGAGGGTGCTCTCGACGATCGCGAGGGCGGCCGGATCGTCCATGACCTGCGCCAGCGAGGAGGTCAGATCCACCGCGCCGAGAGGGTCGGGTTCGACGACCGCACGCGTCCAGTGGTGGATGCCGGCACCCAGGGTCCGAGGCCCGTCGGTCTCGGCCTCGACCCCGCTCGGGATCGTCGCGCGCACCTGGATCTGCTGCCCGTCCCGTCGCCAGGCGACCTCGATCCGGCCGGACGCGCTGTCGAGGACCACCTCGGCGTCATCGATGCCCGGGAGGGGGCGCGGGGCGATGCGGACCCGTCGCGCGCCCGGCTCGAGCACGGTGAGTCCGCCGAGCTCGCGATGCATCCAGTCGGCGACGGCACCCAGGGCGTAGTGGTTGAAGCTCGTCATGTCGCCGGGATTGATGCTGCCGTCGGGGAGCATCGAGTCCCAGCGCTCCCAGATCGTCGTCGCTCCCTTCGTCACGGGATACAGCCACGAGGGGCATCCCGTTTCGAGCAGCAGCCGTGCCGCCGCGTGGTCGTGCCCGGTCGCGGTCAGAGCGTCGAGGATCACCGGCGTCCCGACGAAGCCCGTCGCGATCCGGTAGCCGTTCTCGCGGACGAGGTCGGCGAGCCGCACCCCGGCGGCGGCGCGGGTCTCGGTCGGGATCAGGTCGAAGACGATACCGAGCGCATAAGCGGTGGGCGTGTCCGAGACCATGCGGCCGGCCGCGGTGACGTACTCGCGCACGAATGCGGCCCGGACCTCGTCGGAGGCCGCTCGGTAGCGCGCGGCATCCTGTTCCTCTCCGACGATGCTCGCCGCGCGTGCGAGGACGCCGGCCGACCGTGCGAGATACGCCGTCGCGACCAGTCCGGTCGCGGTCATCGCGTGGCCGGGGCGATCCGGCGGAGCGGTCGGGTCGAGCCAGTCGCCGAACTGGAAGTCGCCCTCCCACACGCGCCGGGGACCGGCGAGGCGGAGGCACAGGTCGACCCACGCGCGTGCACTCGGATACTGACGCGCGAGCGTGTCTCGGTCGCCGAAGAGCCGTTCGAGCACGTCCGGGACGATGACGGCGGCATCGCCCCACGCGGCCGCGGGCCGCGCCAGACCCAGCACGTCGGGGACGACGAAGGGCACGGTGCCGTCGGCATCCTGTTCCAGGCGCAGGTCGCGGAGCCACGAGTCGAGGAAACTGCGGACGTCGTACAGGAACCCGGCGGTGGGCGCGAAGACCTGGATGTCGCCGGTCCAGCCGAGACGCTCGTCGCGCTGCGGGCAATCGGTCGGGATCGAGAGGAAGTTGCCGCGCAGGCTCCATACGACGTTGTCGTGCAGCTTCTGGAGCAGCGGATGCGAGGTGCGGAACCACCCGGTACGCGTCATGTCGCTGTGGACGACGACCGCGGTCACAGCGCTCGGATCGAATTTTCCGGGCCAGCCCCGGATCTCGGCGAAGCGGAACCCGTGGAAGGTGAACTCGGGCTCCCACACCTCGGTGCCCGTCCCCGCCAGCGTGTAGGTGTCGGTGGAGACCGCGCGGCGCAGCGGCCGGATGCCGAGACCCCCGTCCTCGAGCACTTCGGCGTGGCGAAGTGTCAGGGTCGTGCCCCGCGGGCCCGACACCCGGATGCGCAGACGCCCCACGAGGTTCTGCCCGAAGTCGAGCAGGATCGCCCCCTCGTCCGAGGGCAGGATCGCCGCGACCGGTCGCTCCTGGATTCGGCGCACGGGTGGGGAGATGCGCGGCTCCGGAATCGGATCCGGCTCCACGACCCGCACCGGCGCCCATCGGGACGCGGGGGAGAGGCGGGCGTCGTGATGCTCGCCCTCGTACAGTCCGCTGGCGGTGATCGGGCCGCTCGCGCCCTGCCATTCGCGTCCCGTGCGGATCCACCGCGTCGAGCCGTCCGCGTGTTCCAGAAGGAGTTGCGCGGCGAGACGGGGCTGATCGCCGTACCGGGGGCGAGCATTCTGGCGGAAGCCGAAGTGCTCGGTCGCCCACGTCCCCGCGAGCCGGAAGGTCAGGGTGTTCTCGCCGTCGCGCACGAGCGCGGTGACATCGGTGGTGTCGTAGACCGTCCGCTGGTCGAAGGGCGTCCATCCGGGCTTGAGGACGTGGTCGTCGACGTCGACGCCGTTCAGGTCCGCTTGGTAGGAACCGACGGCGGCCGCGTACAGCGTCGCCCGGACGACACCGGATGCCGTGAACGCGTGACGCAAGAGGGCGGGATGCGCGTGCCTGTCCGGGGCGGGGTGCCCGATCCACTCGGCATCCCATTCGCCGTCGTCGAGGAAACCGGCGACGACGGTGACGGGGTCGCTCCAGTCGCCGACCGATCCGTCGGGGCTCGTCAGGCGGATGCGGAGTCGGCCCTCCTGGCGGGCGCGGAGGGGACCGAAAGGCCAGGCGATGCGGATCCGGTCGTCGCCGCCGATGCGCGCGACGGTCACGTCGCCATCGGATTCCCACCCGAGTTCCGCACCGTGCGGATACCACGCGGCATCCGTCGCCTCGACACGCCAGCTGATCGCGGGGCGACCGACGGGGACGGCGTCGCCGGGGCGCGGCGCCTCGACGGCGAGGTGAACCCGCGGCCCGGGAAGAGAGGGTGTCATGAGGTCGCTCCCGTCACGGGGGCCGTGCCGGTGGCCTCCGGATCGGCGGATGCCTCGGTGTCGATCGCCGGTGCGGTGCGGCGCCGGAAGACGGCCCAGGCGATTCCGAGGCCGACCACGTTGAAGGCGGTGAGCAGGAGGTAGAAGGCGACGACACCCGACTGCAGCAGCAGCGGTGTGACCGCCGCGAGTCCGGCCGCGCTGAAGCGTCCGACGGAGATGATGGCCCCCTGCGCGGTCGAGCGGAGCAGGGTGGGGAATGCCTCCTGCGTCCATACCTTCATGATGCCCTCGAAGGCGAAGGCTCCGCCGAGTGCGGCCAGCAGCGCGCTGACGGCGTAGGTGACGATGTTCAATCCCGCGAACACGACGACGAGCTTCGACACGATCATGAGAGCGGCGCCGATCTGGAAGTACAGGAATCGCCGGGGTCCGTCGGCGATCTTCATGAACCACAGGTAGCCGAGCACGGCGATGGGGATCATCGGCAGCGCGATGAGCGCGGCCTGGCCGACCGTGGCGCCACCGTATGTGACGAGGATGTAGGTGCCGAACTGGCCGCTCGTGTTGGCGACGAGTCCGGTCAGCGCGTAGAACGCCATGAGGGCCAGGAACGGGACCGCGTAGGGAGCCCGGAGCAGGTCGGTGATGCGGGAACGATCGGCGCGGACGGTGGCGATCCCGGCGCGGCGCTCCTCGCGTGCGGTGGTCCAGCTCGCGGACTCGGGGATCGTGAGGCGCCCCAGGAGCACCAGAAGAGCGACGACGCCGATGTGTCCGAAGAGGACCTGAGCGCCGAGGCGACCCCAGTCCCCGACCACGCTGGCGAGCAACGTGTTGGCGACGATGCCGATGATCCACAGCAGGTTCGAGAAGCCGAGCAGCCGGCCGCGGTTGTCGTCGGTCGCCGCTTCGGCGATCGTCGCGAGCGACACGGGCAGGTCGGCACCGGTCGCGAACCCCAGCAGCACCGCGCCCGCGATCACGACGGTGAACGACGGGGCGAGGATCAGCGCGACGGCGGCGGCGATGATGAGCATCATCGTGACCGTGAAGACGGGGCGACGGCCGAAGCGGTCGCCCAGCCGTCCGCCCACGAGAGCGCCGACGGCGATCGACAGCGTGAGCGACGCGGCTGCGGCGCCCACTTGCCACTCTTCGAGGCCGAGTTCGGCGCGGAGGATCACCAGCGACGTGCTGAACCCGGTAATCGCGGCGGAATCGATGTAGGACGCCATCCCGGAGACGGTGGCGACCCACCAGGGACGTGTGTGCAGGGGACGGACGGGCATGGGACTTCTCCTTCGAAGCGCGAACGGGTCAGGGGGAGATTACCCAATGATTGTCTAGAAGACAATCAATCCCGAATCCGACACCGCCTCCGAAGGTCGAGCGCGCCCGTCAGTCTCCGTGGGGTCGCGGATCCCAGTGCGTCGTCGACGGCTCCCAGGGCGCACCGGACACCCGCTGCACCTCGCCGTCGACGCGTCGATCGAGGTCGCGGACGAGGCGCACGAGCAGGTCTTCGAACTGCTCCCGCTCGTCATCGCCCCAGCCCGCGATGGCGTGGGCGAAGTCGGTCTCACTGGCCGCGACGATGCGTTCGGCCACTTCGCGTCCGCCGGGGGTGAGCGCGATCATCGTCTCCCGCCCGTCGTCGGGGTTCGCCATGCGTCCGACGAGATCGGCCGCTTCGAGACGCCGCACGACTTTGCTGAGGTTGGAGCGGCCGGTGTGCGCGGCGTCGGCGAGCTCGGTGGGTCGCGCGGCGCCCCGGTAGGCCAGCTGGTTCATGACGAGGAACGCGAGCATGTCATCGGGGAGCGGGAAGGCGCTCCGGCGGAGCAGGTCCTCCCGGCGCGAGCCGGAGGACGCCCACGTGATGATGGCCTGCATCGCGGCGCGGGCGTCGAGGCCTCCGCCGCCGACGACGGGCGCCATGACCGCCGGGGTCGATTCGAGGGGCACGGCGGAATGGGGACGACGCGGCATGCTCCCATCTTCGCTCACGCCGCTTCTGCGGGCCGGGGCGCGGCGCGACCGGCCACGGGGAGTGACCCTCCACCGGCATCCGACCACATCGAGGCGGAACCGCTCAGGCGAACCGCGCCCGCAACCTCGGCAGCACCTCGGCGCCGTACGTGCGCAGGAACTCCTCCTGGTCGTGCCCGGGGTCGTGGAACACGAGGTGCCGGAAGCCCAGGTCGACGTAGTGCGCGATGCGCTCGACGTGCTCGTCGATGTCGGTCGAGACGATGAACCGGGATGCCGCCCGCTCGATCGGCAGCTCGTCGGCGAGGCGCTGCATCTCGAGGGGGTCGTGCACGCTCATCTTCTCTTCGGGGGTGAGAGCGAGCGGCGCCCAGAAGCGGGTCTTCTCGAGGGCGGTCTGGTGGTCGGGGTGGTACGAGACCTTGACCTCCATGAGCGTGTCGATGTCGTCGCGCGTGCGGCCCTCCTTGGCGAGACCCTCGTCGAGGGCCGGGAGCAGCTTCTCGGTGTAGAGCTCGGGGTCCTTGCCGCTCGTGGTGATGTAGCCCTCGGCGATGCGTCCGGCGAGGCGCGTGGCCGCGGGACCCGAGGCGCCGATGTAGATCGGCACCTTCTGCTCGGGACGGTCGTAGATCGTGGCATCCTTCACCGAGTAGTAGGTGCCCTCGAAAGTGACCCGGTCTTCGGTCCACAGCGTGTCGATGAGGGTGATCGCCTCTTTCAGGCGCTGGAAGCGCTCGGGCGGCTCGGGCCACTCGAGGCCGAGGGTGACTTCGTTCAGCGCTTCGCCGGTGCCGACGCCGAGGGCGACGCGGCCGGGGAACATCACGCCGAGCGTCGCGAACACCTGCGCGATGACGCCCGGGTGGTAGCGGAACGTGGGGGTGAGCACCGACGTCCCGAGCATGACGCGCTCGGTGCGAGCGCCGAGCGCTCCGAGCCAGGGGAGGGCGTTGGGCGCGTGTCCGCCCTCGTGCCGCCACGGCTGCAGGTGGTCGGAGAGGAAGACCGAGTCGAAGCCCATCTCCTCGGCGAGCACGCCGAAGTCGAGCAGCTCGTTCGGCCCGAACTGCTCGCTCGAGGCCTTGTATCCGAATCGCAGCGGAACGCTCATGACTCTCCTTCTCCGTGACCCGCGCGAGCGGGCGATGCGTCAGCCGCGCACGGGGGTGTGCGCGGGTTCGAACTCCGACCCGTCGGTGCCGGTCAGTCTCTCGTGGAACGCCTGCACGGTGCCCGGCCACAGCAGCGTCAGCCGCCCCGACCGCTCATCGACGTACCAGTTGCGGCATCCGCCGGTCATCCAGGGGGTGGATGCCGCGGCCGCGGCGATCTCGTCGGTGTAGGCCGCCTCGGCCTCGGGGCATACCCGCAGCACGCGGTCGGCGCGGCGGTCGCGCTCGGCGAGCGCCCGCACGACGTACGCGGCCTGCTCCTCCATCATGAGCACGGCCGAGTTGTGGCCGAGGCTCGCGTTCGGGCCGTTGAGGACGAAGAGGTTGGGGAAGCCCGCGACCACCGTGGAGCCGAACGAGGTCATGCCCGATTCCCAGTGCTCGGCGAGCGTGCCCTCCTCGCCGCGCACGGGCTCGGCGTAGGGCTGCTGCGTCGAGGCGAAGCCGGTGGCCAGCACGAGCACGTCGGCGTCGTGCTGTCGGCCGCTCGCAGCGGTGAGCGTCGACCCATCGACCCGGTCGAGGGCGGTTGGTTCGAGCGTGACCCGGTCGGATGCCACGGCGGGGTAGAACGCGTCCGAGAGCAGCACGCGCTTGCAGCCGAAGGCGTAGTCGGGAGTGAGCGCAGCACGCAGGGCGGGGTCGGCGACCTGGGCGTGCAAATGCGCGAGCGCGGCGTCGCGGGCGGCGGCGGAGGCCGCGGCGTCGCCGGAGCGCGAGGCGAAGCGGGCCTCACCCTCGGCGTAGAGCTCGGCGCGCAGCCGCGCGAGCGCGCCGGGGCTCTGGGTGAGGCGTTCGCGCTCCTCCGGCGGGATCTCGCCGCCGCCGCGCGGGACGATCCACGCGGGGGTGCGCTGGAAGAGCGTCACGTGCGCCGCGAGCTGGGCGAGCTCGGGCACGAGCTGCACGGCGCTCGCGCCGGTGCCCACGACGGCCACCCGCTTCCCGGTGAGATCGACCCCGTGATCCCAGCGAGCCGAGTGGAACAGCGGTCCGGGGAAGGACTCGAGGCCGTCGATCGCGGGCACGTGCGGTTCGGTCAGCCGCCCGCACGCCAGCACGAGGGAGCGGGCCTGGAGCTGTTCGGCGCCGGTGTCGATGCGCCACAGCGCGGTGTCGGCATCCCATTCCGCGCCCGCGAGGGGGGTGCGCAGCCGGATGCGATCGACGAGGCCCCCGGCGACGTCGCGCAGGTACTGCTGGATCTCGTGGCCCTCGGCGAACGTCCGCGACCACCCGGCGTGCGGGTGCGCGGCATAGCTGTAGAGGTGGGCGGGCACGTCGCACGCGACGCCCGGATAGGTGTTGTCGCGCCAGGTACCGCCGACATCGCCCGCGCGTTCGATGACGACGACCTCGTCGCGCCCGGCGCGGTGCAGAGCATCGGTCATGCCGAGCCCGGCGAACCCTGCGCCCACCACGACGACGTCGATGACGCTCACGGGCGGGCCTTGCGGAGGGGGAACCGCGTGCCCCCGCTGGTGACGACGTACGGCGCCGACGGGTCGATGGGCGTGCGCTCCACCCCGTAATCGGTGGTGCGCAGACGGAACGGCCGCATCAGGCTTCGCGCGATCCGTTCTGCCGCCGCGACCGGCAGCTCGAGACCTTGCTCGATGCCGGTGTCGGGCAGCACGCGCCCGTCGTAGAGCGTCCCGCCGAGGTCGTCACCCCCGGCGAGCAGCAGCACCGCGGCGTTCTCGCGTCCGACGCGGGTCCACGGGATCTGCACGTGCGGGATCGCCCCCGACAGCATCAGGCGCGCCACCGCGACCATCGCGCGGTGCTCGTCGAGGGGCGCGCGGCCCGCGACGAGGGGCACGTCGCCGCCGGGGAGGGGGATCGGCACGAACTCCGCGAAGCCGCGCGTCTCGTCCTGGATGCCGCGCAGCGTACGCAGATGCGCGATGCGCTCCTCGGCGGTCTCGACGTGTCCGTAGAACAGCACCGAGGTGGATCGGAAACCGGCGCGATGCGCGGCCGTGATGCCCTCGATCCAGCGGTCGATCTCGAGATCGCCGGGGGCCACGAGCCCGCGGACGCGCTCGCTCAGCACCTTCACGCCCGTGCCCGGCACGGTGTCGACGCCCGCCTCGCGCATCGCGGCGAGGGCGCCGTCGAGCCCGAGCCCGCCGCGGTCGGCGAGATCGCGCACGTCGAGCGGGCGGTACGCGTGGACATGGATGCCGGGCGCCCCGCGCTTCACGGCCCGCACGAGGTCGAGGTACGCCGAGGGGTCTTCGCCCGGCGCCAGCGCACCCTGGACGCAGAGCTCGGTGGCCCCGAGGTCGGCGGCATCCGCGGCGATCGCCTCGGCATCCGCGAGGTCGAATTCGCCCGCGCCGGTTCGGCCCGCACGGCGGAAGCCCGTCGACGTGAGGTTGCGGTTGCGCACGAGGGTGACCGGCTCGCCGACGGTGTAGCGGCGCGCGTCGTCGGCGGCGGCGGCCAGAACGTCGAGCTCGGCACCGGTGGCGTGCAGGAGCCGCGTCCAGTCGGTGTCGTCGAGCGCGAGGGGGTCGGCGGGGGCGCGTTCGGCGAGGCGCCGCACGCCCGGGTCGGCGGCTGCGCGCCCGGGTCGGCGCTGCACGCCCGGGTCGGCGGCTGCGCGTTCTGCGAGGCGCCGCACGGCCGGGTCGGCGGCTGCGGATCGCGCGGAGCCGGCACTGGTCGCGGCATCCGCGAGGGGAGCGGAGGAGAATCCGGCGGCGGAGGATGCGGCGGGGGTGG
>NZ_VBUM01000091.1 GCF_005774735.1 Microbacterium sp. 5K110
ATTTTCCTGGAGCCCCCATGAGCACGCCCGCTCCCGAGACCACCACCGCCCCCGCACCGAAGAACGCGCTCGACCGCTTCTTCGAGATCACCGCGCGAGGGTCCTCTGTCGGCGCGGAGGTGCGCGGCGGCGTGGTGACGTTCGTGACGATGGCGTACATCGTCATCCTGAACCCGATCATCCTGTCGGGGACCCCTGACGTCGCCGGAAACGCCCTGGGCTTCCCGCAGGTGGCCGCGGTCACCGCCCTCACCGCCGGTGTCATGACGATGCTGTTCGGCCTCGTCACCCGACTGCCGTTCGCGTTCGCCGCGGGCCTGGGCATCAACTCGTTCCTCGCCGTCGGCATCGTCGGCGGGGTCACGTGGCCCGAGGCGATGGGCCTCGTCGTGATCAACGGACTCATCATCGTGCTCCTGGCGGTCACGGGTCTGCGCCGCATGATCTTCGAGGCCGTGCCGCTGGCTCTCAAGACGGCCATCACCGTCGGCATCGGCCTGTTCATCGCCTTCATCGGCTTCGTCGACAGCGGGCTGGTCACCGCCACGGGCCTCTCGTCGCCCCCGGTGGGCCTCGGCGTGCAGGGATCGATCGCGACCATCCCGACGGCGCTGTTCGTGCTGACCCTCCTCATCACCGCCGTGCTGATGGTGCGCAAGGTCAAGGCGGCCCTCCTCATCGGGCTGCTCAGCGGCACCGTCATCGCCGTGATCGTCGAGGCCATCGCGCGGCTCGGCGCGCGCTCGGCCGAGAACCCCGGCGGCTGGGGCCTCAGCGTCCCGACGGTGCCGGCGAAGTGGGTCGGCCTGCCCGACCTGTCGCTCGTCGGCCAGGTCGACCTCTTCGGCTCATTCGGCCGCATCGGTGTCCTCGCGGCCCTCATGCTGGTCTTCACGCTCGTCTTCACGAACTTCTTCGACGCCATGGGCACGATGACCGGTCTCTCCCGCGAGGCGGGCCTCGCTGCCCCCGATGGCACCTTCCCGCGCCTGCGCTCGGCGCTGGTGATCGAGGGCATCGGCGCCGTCGCCGGCGGCGCGACCTCCTCGTCGTCGAACACCGTGTTCATCGAGTCGGGCTCGGGTATCGGCGAGGGCGCCCGGACGGGCCTCGCGAACGTCGTGACCGGAGCACTCTTCTTGCTGGCTATGTTCTTCACGCCGCTGACCAGCGTCGTGCCCACCGAGATCGCCGCGGCCGCGCTCGTGATCGTGGGTGCGCTGATGATGGGCCAGATCCGCCACGTCGACCTCAGCGACCTGTCGGTGCTGATCCCGGTGTTCCTGACGGTGACGATCATGCCGCTGACCTACTCGATCGCCAACGGCATCGGCGCGGGCTTCGTCAGCTGGGTCGTCATCCAGGCGCTGTCGGGCCGCGCGCGCCGCGTCAGTCCGCTGCTGTGGATCGTCGCCGCCGGCTTCGTCGTGTTCTTCGCCCGGGGCCCCGTGGAGTCCCTGCTCGGCTGAGCATCGCGACCGGGGAAAGTGCTTCGACTCCTCTCCGCGCCATCACGGTGCGTCGGGTTGCGCCACGGAGGATGCCGTCACGAGCGCCGATCGCAGCCATCGGACAGCGGGGTCGTTGTCGACGCGAAGATGCCAGCGCTGCTCAACGGTTGCGCGGGGCAGGGGAACCGGCACCTCGTGTGCGCGCAACGGCACACCCCGCTCGCGCAGGTGCGACGCGAGCCGCGAGGGAACGAGGCAGAGCGCGTCGTCCTCGAGAGCCATGAGCGCCCCGACGGCGTAGGTCGGGACGACGGCGGTGACCCGGCGCGAGCGGCCGATCCTCTCCAGGGCGTCGTCGAGCGGGCCGCGGTCGAGCCCTCGGCGCGACGCCGAGACATGCGGGACGGCGCAGAGATCGTCGAGCGTCAGGGCCGACTTCCTCCCCAGGTCGGATGCCGCCGCGACGACCGCGACGAAGACGTCCGTGAAGAGGACCGAGGACCTCACGTCCGGCGGTGCGGGGTCGGCCACTCCCACGTCGAGGTCCAGAGTGCCGTTGCGGAGAAGGTCGGCGTTCTTCGACTCCTGGGCGACGAATCTCAACTGCACGTGCGGGGCATGGGCTGCGACGAGTCGCGCCAGGCGAGGGGCGAGGACGGGCGACAGTGCATCGTTGATGCGGATCGCGAACGTGCGGCGCCACGTCGCGGGGTCGGAGTGCGTCTCCGAGCGGAGACGGTCGGCGTCGTCGAGGACCGCCTTGACCCGTGCGGCCGCCCGCTGAGCGAAGGGCGTGGGAACCATCGACCTCCCCGCGCGCACGAGGATCGGGTCGTTCATGGCCCGTCGGAGGCGCCCCAGCGCGCGACTGGTCGCGGGGACCGAGAGATGCAGGCGATCGGCGGCGCGCGACACGCTGCCGGTGTCGATCACGGCGTCGAACACGCGGAGGAGGTTGAGATCGAGTTGCTCGGCCATCACGGTGAATTGTGGCAGACGCAAAGCAGTGTTGCAGAGATTGCGCTTCCCGATGCCCGTGCTCGCGGCCACGATGGAGAGCAGGCTGATCGACCCGACAGCTTCCCTCCGCTCGGCACCACGCCGAGCACCGCCCTTCCGAGGAGTTCTGATGGCCCGAACCGTGCGTCCGAGAGCATTCGGCGGCCCCGACGTTCTCACCGTCCGTGACATCGACGTGCCGGAGCCCGGTCCGGGCGAGGTGGTCGTCCAGGTCCGCGCCGCGGGCGTGAATCCTCTCGACTGGAAGCTGTACGGCGGCGCGTTCCACGAGGTCGACGACGACGAGAAGGACGGCGCCGGTCTGGCGGACGCACTACCCACCCTGGGTATGGACTGCGCGGGCGTCGTCAGCGCGGTCGGCGTGGGCGTCGAGAACGTCGCCGTCGGCGACGAGGTGATCGTCTATCCGGTGACCGGTGCCTATTCCGACACCGTCGTCGTGCCGTTCTCCTCGCTGATCCCCAAGCCGGCGTCGCTCGGGTGGGCCGAGGCGGGCGGATTGATGCTGGCCGGGCTGACGGCAGCGCACGCTCTGCACGCCGCGGGCGTCCGACCGGGCGACACCGTCCTGATCCACGGCGGCGCCGGAGGGGTCGGCCTCATGGCCGTGCAGTTGGCGCGCGTGCACGGCGCAGCCGTCGTTGCGACGGCTGCCGAGCGCAATCACGATCTGCTGCGTGAGCTCGGAGCGATCCCCGTCGTCTACGGTGAGGGCCTGGCCGATCGTGTACGAGCGGCGGCTCCGCGGGGGGTGGACGCAGCGATCGACACGGTCGGCACCGATGAAGCTCTTGACGTGTCGCTCGCCCTGGTCTCCGATCCGGCACGCATCGCCTCGATCACGGGGTCTGACCGGCGCGCAGGAAAGGGGATCGCGCTCTTGGGCTACGGTCCCGGTCAAGATGCGGGGACCGCCTACCGACTGTCCATGCGCGCCAAGCTCGCGGAGCTCGCCGGGAGGGGCGACATCCGCGTCGTCGTCGCGCAGACGTTCGGCCTGACGGAAGCCGCCCGGGCTCACGAATTGGGCCAGGCGGGCGGATCGACGGGGAAGCTCATCCTTCTCCCCTGACGGGCAGGTCACCCGTGGCGCATCGGCGTGGTGGACGTGGTGATCGCCGGCGGGAGGAACGGAAAAGGGCCCGGATGCCATGGCATCCGGGCCCTTCACATAGGCGGGGTTACAGCGCCTCGATGATCTCGCGCATCAGGGCAGCGGTCTCGGACGGCGTCTTGCCGACCTTGACGCCGGCGGCCTCGAGGGCCTCCTTCTTCGCCTGGGCGGTGCCCGCCGAACCGGAGACGATGGCGCCGGCGTGGCCCATCGTCTTGCCCTCGGGGGCGGTGAAGCCCGCGACGTAGCCGACGACCGGCTTGGTGACGTTGGCCTTGATGAAGTCGGCCGCACGCTCCTCGGCGTCACCGCCGATCTCGCCGATCATCACGATCGCCTTGGTCTCGGGGTCGGCCTCGAACGCGGCGAGCGCGTCGATGTGCGTCGTGCCGATGATGGGGTCGCCGCCGATGCCGATGGCGGTCGAGAAGCCCAGGTCGCGCAGCTCGAACATCATCTGGTAGGTCAGGGTGCCCGACTTCGACACGAGGCCGATGGGGCCCTTGCCGGTGATGTTCGCGGGCGTGATGCCCACGAGCGCCTCGCCAGGTGTGATGATGCCGGGGCAGTTCGGGCCGATGATGCGGGTCTTCTCGCCCTTCGACTTCGCGTACGCCCACGCCTCGGCACTGTCGCCGACGGGCACGCCCTCGGTGATCACGACGAGCAGCGGGATCTCGGCGTCGATGGCTTCGACCATCGCGTCCTTCGTGAAGGCCGGGGGCACGAACGCGATCGACACGTCGGCGCCGGTCTCGCGCATGGCCTCTTCGACCGAGGCGTAGACGGGAAGCTCGACGTCGTTGCCGGCGGCATCCTTGTGCGTGACCGTGGTGCCGGCCTTGCGGGCGTTCACACCGCCGACGACCTGGGTGCCGGCCTTGAGCATGAGCGCGGTGTGCTTGGTGCCTTCGCCGCCGGTGATGCCCTGGACGATGACCTTGGAGTCCTTGTTGAGGTAGATCGACATCTGTTCTATCCCTTACGCGTTGGCCAGTTCGGCGGCCTTGTCGGCGCCCTCGTCCATACCGGCGGCGAGGGTCACGAGCGGGTGGTTGGCGGCGGCGAGGATCGCGCGACCCTCTTCGACCTGGTTGCCGTCGAGACGGACCACGAGCGGCTTGGTGGCGGCGTCGCCGAGGATCTCGAGGGCCTTGACGATGCCCTCGGCCACGGCGACGCACGAGGTGATGCCACCGAAGACGTTGACGAAAACGCTCTTGACCTGCTCGTCGCCGAGGATGACGTCGAGGCCGGCGGCCATGACCGTGGCCGAGGCGCCACCGCCGATGTCGAGGAAGTTGGCGGGCTTGACCCCACCGTGGTTCTCACCTGCGTAGGCGACGACGTCGAGGGTCGACATGACCAGACCCGCGCCGTTGCCGATGATGCCGACCTGGCCGTCGAGCTTGACGTAGTTGAGGTCGTGCTGCTTGGCCTTGGCCTCGAGGGGGTCGGCGGCATCCTTGTCTTCGAGCTCTTCGTGCTCGGGGTGACGGAAACCGGCGTTCTCGTCGAGCGAGACCTTGCCGTCGAGGGCGATGATGTCGCCGTCCTCGGACTGGATGAGGGGGTTCACCTCGACGAGGGTGGCGTCCTCGCCCTTGTAGACGTTGAAGAGCTTGACGAAGACGTCGGCGACCTTGGGCGCCAGCTCGTCGTCGAACTTCGCGGCCTTGGCGATCTCGAGGGCCTTCTCGGGGGTGATCCCCTCGAGCGGGTCGACCTCGATGCGGGCGAGAGCGTCGGGACGCTCGACCGCCAGCTCTTCGATCTCCATGCCGCCCTCGACGCTGGACAGCGACAGGTAAGAGCGGTTGGCGCGGTCGAGCAGCACCGAGAAGTAGAACTCCTTGGCGATCTTGGCGCCCGCGGCGACCATGACGCGCTTGACGACGTGGCCCTTGATGTCGAGACCGAGGATGGCCTGCGCCGCCTCGAAGGCCTCGTCGGGGTTCTTCGCGACCTTCACACCGCCGGCTTTGCCGCGGCCTCCGGTCTTGACCTGAGCCTTGACGACGACGACACCGCCGAGCTTCTCTGCGGCCGCCTTCGCCTCCTCAGGGGTGTCGGCGATGATGCCGGCGAGCACCGGCACCTCGTACTTTTCGAACAGGTCTCGGGCCTGGTACTCGTAGAGATCCACGGATGATCCTTCGCTGGGCGATCGGTGGTGGGAGGAGGCTCAGATCTCTTGATATCGAGAGATCTCGCCGAGGGTCCACACTACTAGACCCGGCTGAACAGCCCGGACGGTTGCACCTTCGAACGGAGGGGGTTCGGGAGATGGATGCCAAGCTCTCGACGGTCTGCCTACCGCGGTGGGCGACGACTCCGCTACGGTTCCCGGATGGCGCCCATGCCCCGAGCCGTGACCCTCATCCGCTCCGCTTCGCTGAGCGATCGCGCCGAGTACGCGTACGCCGCAACCGCACCGGCCGACGCGCGGCTCGTGTTCCTCGCGGGGTCATGTCCGCTCGATCTCGAGGGATCCGTGGTGGGCGTGGGCGACGTCGCGGTGCAAGCCGCGAAGTGCGTGGAGAACATGGCGATCGCGCTCGCTGAAGCCGGGGCCGAGCTGAGGGATGTCCTCAGCACCCGGGTGCTCGTCGCATCATCGCGACGGGAAGATCTCGTGGCGGCATGGCGAATGGTTCGGGATGCCTTCGGTGAGCACGACGCTCCGAGCACCCTGCTCGGCGTCACCGTCCTCGGTTACGAGAACCAGCTCGTCGAGATCGAGGCGGTCGCCGCCGTCCTCGATCGCTAGGTCCGCTCAACACGGTTCGGCTGGTCCGAGCCGTCAGGCATCATCCCCAGAACCCCCGGTGCGGCTCGGCGGCCTCCTCCTCGAGGTGCGGCCCCCATACCTCGACCACCGGCACACCGCGCGCGAACACGTCGCGCGACGGCAGGTCGAGTTCGCGGCCACCGTCCTCCGACTCGGCGAGCGCGATGAGTCCCCGGCCCGAGAGGGCGTAGACCATGCGCCCGATGCCCGCCCAGAACATCGCCCCCGCGCACATCGCGCACGGTT
The DNA here is from genome assembly GCF_005774735.1 of Microbacterium sp. 5K110. Lineage (GTDB taxonomy): Bacteria > Actinomycetota > Actinomycetes > Actinomycetales > Microbacteriaceae > Microbacterium. The sequence continues at coordinate 6,623 of NZ_VBUM01000091.1, forward strand.
CGCACGACGTGTAGAGAGTGGATGCCGGCAGATCGGTGGCATCCAGGGTTCTCCAGGCGACGCGGACGAGGTTCGTCTCCGCGTGCGCCGTCACGTCACGGTCGGTGAGCGCGGTGTTCTCGGCCTCCAGCACGCGGCCGTCGGCGCTGACGAGCACCGCGCCGAATGGGTGGTTGCCGTGGTCGCGCGCGAGGATCGACAGCTCGATCGCGCGACGGAGGTGGGCGAGGTCGGTCGGGGCGAGGTCGTCGGCCATGGCTCGATGATGGCAGGATGCCGCCCGGCTCACACCGGAGATCACGCGCGGCTGCTCCGCTCGTCGGCTACGCCGGAGTTCGACAAACGGGTTGGCGGAGGATGGTACGGAGCTTGTCGGGAGAGGTTCGGCGGACGTCGCTCAGGTAGATCTCGTGGTGCTTCCCGCTCAGGCTGAGCCCCTGACCGGGGATGAAGGCGTGGTGCATCTCATCCAGCACGTCTGCCTCCTCATCGAAGGAACCGACGTGCAGCGTCTGCACGCACAGTCCTTCGGCAAGGGTCTCCATCCGCACTTCTTCCAGCCGATCGGCGGATCCTGCTGCGCGCACGATCTCGACGGCGGACTGGAACATCGCCTCGTCGATCCAGTCGGGAACCAGGAGCATCATCGTCCAGTCCCACCGCGACTTGTCTCTCACCACGGTGAAGGCATCCATATCGTCCGCCCACCACAGGCCCTCCAGCGGAGGCACCACGTAGTCGCGGCCGAGTTCGCGCTTGCTCGCGAACTTCAGCTTGTACGCGACCGGGTACAGCGCCTGCAAGGCCTGCGCGTAGGCCGGCGCGGTGTTGGGGTCACCGTGCCCGTCGATCATCAGATATCGCAGGTCGGGAATCTCCACGACCCTGAACTCGCCGACCCTGGCCTGATAACTGTCGAGAGAGTTCTTGAAGTCGATCTTGGCCGTCATGGGGCTCCTCCGCTCGCTTCGCAAGCCTGGCAGACGCGCGGATCGCCGGACAGCGCGCGTGCGCTGCCCTCGATGCCCCGTCGCTGTCAACGCCCGCGCGTCTGTTCGCCGGAGCGACCTACCGTGGGGAAATGGCAGTGAATCGACTGTGGCTCATCCGGCACGGCGAAAGCGAAGGGAACGTCGCGGCCTCGAGGGCCGAGCGCGAGGGCTCCCCGGTGATCGCGCTCGACACGCGCGACAGCGACGTGGAGCTCTCGCCCGTGGGCGTGGAACAGGCGACGGCGCTCAGCGCCTGGTTCGCCGACCTCGACGCCCCCGTCGACGAGTACTGGGTGTCGCCCTACCTTCGTGCGCGGCAGACGCTGTCGCTCGCGCTCGGCGACCGGCCGGCGTCGGTTCCCACGGTCATCGACGAACGGCTGCGCGACCGCGAGCTCGGCATCCTGGATCTCTTGACCACCCGCGGAGTGCAGGAGCTGCATCCGGAAGAAGCGGCCCGTCGGCGCCACCTCGGCAAGTTCTCCCACCGGCCCCCGGGCGGGGAGTCGTGGGCCGACGTCACGCTGCGGCTTCGGTCGTTCCTCGGCGAGCGGCTCGACGCGTCGCCTGGCACCGTCGTGGTCGTCGCGCACGACGCCGTGATCATGCTCGTGCTGTACGTGCTGTTGCGGATGACCGAGGCCGAACTGCTCGCCTTCAGCGCCAGTCACACGGTGCGCAACGCCTCGGTCACCGAGCTCGTGCGCACCGACGACGGCTGGATGCTCGTGACGTTCTCGTCTGTCGACCACCTCGCGGCCGAGGGCGCCGACATCACCGTGCACTCGGGAGGCGACGATGTCCCCCGCTCCTGAAGGGGTCACGCTGGCGTTGCTGCGCGAGTGGGGGCTACCCGACCCCGGGGGTTCGAAGAAATCTCGCGGCCAGGTGGTCGTCGTCGGCGGATCGCCGCGCTCCCCCGGTGCCGTGCTCCTGTCTGCCGAGGCGACGCTGCGCGTCGGCGCCGGACGCACCGCCCTCGCCGTCCCTGCCGAGATCGCGCCCTACCTGGGGCCCGCGATGCCCGAGGCCGGCATCCACTCGCTTCCCACCGGCTCCGCGTCCGTCGACGATGCCCTCCGCGCCACCCTCGAATCCGCGGATGCCGTGCTCCTCGGCCCCGGATTCGACGATCCGGATGCCACCCGCGCGGCCCTGCACGCCATCGCCGAGGCCGACATCGACCGACTCGTGCTGGATGCGTTCGCGCTCGGCATCCTGGGGTCGGTCGAACGCGGCATCCTGCCCGCGGAGCTGATCCTCAACGCCAATGAGGAGGAGGCCGCGCTGCTGCTCGAACGCGACCTCAGCGATGACCGCGCCGCCGACATTCGGGAGATCGCCGAACGCTACGAGGCCGTCGTGCACTGCTTCGGCACAGTGGCGCACCCGGACGGACGCACGTGGCAGGCGGAGCCCGGCAGCTCGGGCCTCGGCACCGCCGGCAGCGGCGACGTACTGTCGGGCGCGATCACCGGATTCGCGGCGCTGGGCATGGAGCCGGAACGCGCCGCCGTGTGGGGCGGGTGGAAGCACGCCCGCGCCGGCGACCGACTCACCGAGCGGGTCGGCATCGGGTTCCTCGCGCGGGAGTTGCTGCCGGAGTTGACGGCGGTCGTGCACGAGGCGTGAGCCGCTAGATCCAGCCGCGCTCCCGCGCGTGGATCGTCGCCTGCTGGCGGCTCGCCAGCCCCAGCTTGCCGAGCACCGACGAGACGTGGTTGCGCACGGTCCCGCTCGAGAGGTGGAGGGATGCCGCGATCTCGACGACCGTCTCTCCGCGCGCGCCCGCCCGGAGAACGTCGAGCTCCCGGTCGGTGAGCGGGCTGCGCTCTTCGCTCAGCGCGTCAGCCGCGATCTCGGGGTCGACGTATCGGCGCCCGGCGGCGACCTCGCGAATGACCGCGGCGACGTCATCCGCGGGTCGGGACTTCGGAAGGAAGCCGTTCACTCCGGCGCCGAGCGCGCGGCGCAGCACCCCGGGCCGCGCGTGCCGCGTGACGATCACGCAGCGCGACGGAACGCGACGCAAGATCCGCGCCGCCGTGTCGATGCCATCCATCCCGGGCATCTCGAGGTCGAGGAGACAGACGTCGGGCCGGAGCCGCTCGGCCTCGGCGAGCGCGGTTTCGCCGTCGCGGCACTCCGCCACGACCTCAAGGTCGTCCTCCAGCCGGAGCAGTGCGGCGAGGGCCGTGCGGATCATGTCCTCGTCGTCGGCGATGAGAACGCGGATCATGCGGACACCCCCTCGGGCACGCGGACCGTGACGCGGAAGAGCTCGCCGACCCGTCCGGCATCCATCGATCCCCCGACAGCACCCACGCGCTCGGCCATCCCCGCTACGCCCGCTCCTTCGCCCGGGGGCGACTCGGGCGAGCGCAAGTCGTTCTCGACCACGAGCACCCAGTCCCCGCGGTGGCGGGCGAGGGAGAGGGATGCCGAGACTCCCCTGCCGTGTTTGAGCACATTGGTCGTGGACTCGCGGACGACGGGACCGAGCACGTCCGCCGGCGCGCGATCGGCCTCGGCGTCGACCCGCAGCTCGACGGTGAGGCCTGCGGCGCGAAGCAGGTCGGCGGCGTTGGCGAGCTCATCGGGCAGCGGCACACCCCGGAACCGCGTCGCGAGGTCGCGGGTTCCGCGACGGGCGTCGTCGACACTCGCGCGCGCGGCCCGCACCTGCTCCACCGCGGCGTCGGGGTCGCGCCCCATCATCTTCTCGGCGAGCTCGAGCTGCAGCGCGATCACCTGCAGGTGGTGGCCCTGCAGGTCGTGCAGGTCGCTTGCAAGGCGAAGCCGTTCCTGCGCCGCAGCGAGGCGTCCCTCCGCACGGCGGGCTCGGTCCAGCTCCCGAACGATGTCCCACCACCACAGCGACGTCGCCGCCAGAGCGGGCAGCATCGCGACGAACAGCACGAGCCCGAACACCGACGAGCCGGAGGCCTCGGGCGCGAGGCGCGTGGCATCCACGAACCAGACCGCGAGGATAACGATCACCAGCAGGGTCACCAGACGCAGACGGATGCCACCGCGCCACCGCACCAGGCACAGGACATAGGCCGCGAGGCACGTGCCGAGGATCAGCGAACCCACGCTCAGCGCCATCAACGCCGCACTGGCCGCACCGGCCAGAAGAAGGGGCCACGACCGGCGAACCGGGGCCTCGTCGCCGTCGATCGGTTCGCGCCGATAGCGCACGAGAAGGGCGACGGCGGCAGCGAGAGAGCCCGCCGAGCCGACGAAGAACAGCGTGATCGCGAGCGGCTCGGGCAGCAGGGTCGGGCGCAGCAGGATCGGCACCGACCAGACCACGATTCCGAGTACGTGGAACATCAGGATCGACCCGGCCGTGTACCACCAGGTCGCGCTCACATCGCGGGCGTAGGACGTCACGGCGGCGGGGGTGCTCACCCCGGCCACTGTACGACCGTGACATTCGTCATGGGTGGGGCGTCGCTTCCTCCGGGATGCCGATGACACCGCGACACTGCCGCGAGCGGTGTGCTCACGGATCAGATGGAATGACCGCGGAACCCGCCGCGGACCGATCACCCGGAGCAGCCATGTCCAACCCCCTGTCCGACCTCATCCTCGGCTTCCAGGGCCTCGTCGCCGACGTGCCCGGCCTCGTGCAACCGCTCATCGTGGCACTCGCCGGTGCGGTGCCGTTCATCGAGGGCGAGGGAGCTGCCGCGATCGGCATCATCGGTGGCATCCATCCCGTCGTCGCCGCGATCGCCGGGGCGGTCGGCAACCTGCTGTGTGTCGCGATCGTCGTGCTCGCGACCTCGCGGGTGCGCACCGCCGTCACCGCGCGCCGCGGCGGCCCGGCCGAGCCGCTCTCGCCGCGGCGTCAGAAGTTCGAGCGGGCCTACCACCGCTACGGCACCGCGGGCGTGAGCCTTCTCGGCCCCTTACTGCTGCCGACGCAGTTCACCGCCGCGGCCCTCACCTCTACCGGTGTTCCCCCGGTGCGGGTCATCGCGTGGCAGGCCGCGGCGATCGCCCTGTGGACGACGGCGGTGACGCTCATCATCGCGGGCGTCATCCGGTTCGCGGCGTGAGTCGGCTCAGCCGCCGGAGGTGTCGATCTCGATCGACTCGTGGTGGCGGAGGACGAGGGGCCCGGTGAGGTAGGCGTCCTCATCGGGGAACGTCACCGCGTCGGTGCGCCAGCCCTCCCCCGCGAACGCGACGAGCGCCGCTTCGTCGGCCCACTCGCTGACGTACTGCACGCGGCGCGGATCGGCGAGGTCGACCAGCACCGCGTGACGGACCAGCCCCTCGTACCGGTCGGGGAACGACGAGACGAGATCGCGCAGGCGAGCGAGGAACTCTTCCTCGAGCCCGTCGCGCACGTGCGCCTCGGAAACGCGGACGATCATGTCTTCGCTCCACCCCGTGCCGCCCCGGTCGTAGATGACGCCCGCTCGCAATGGCGCGATGCGATCGTAGGCGCGCCACAGATCGAGACCGACATCGCCCGAGCCGGGGAGGAAGACCACGCAGGGGACGGGGCCCTCCCGCGGATCGACCCAGAGTCGCCGCCCGTCCACGTCGACGAACCGGCCGAGCGGCGGTCGCGCCGCGGGTCGATGAGCGCCTCGGGGTCCACGTCTTCACCGTAGTGAACGTGCACCGGCGGGTCCTGCGATCTTCAGGGGGGGGAGGTGCCTCTTGCGTCGCGGTCGTCACCTGCCCCGCGGCCGACTGCCATACTCGGCACCCGAGATACACGCACGATGCGTCGTTCGACGATTGCGGAGGGGGCGAGCCGAGTGGAGATCAAACCCGGCATCTATGAGCACTTCAAGGGCCAGCGTTATGAGGTGTTCGGGACGGCCAGGCACTCTGAGACAGAGGAGGTCTTCGTTTCGTACCGCCAGCTCTGCGACGACTACTCGTATTGGGTACGGCCGGTGGAGATGTTCTTGGGGAACGTTGAGCGGGACGGGTACGAGGGGCCGCGGTTCCGGCGCGTGGTGTGAAGGAGGGGGCAATGGCGCGCCGCCCCACGCGCTCTTGCTGTGATTCCGCTATGGTCACCACATATTCGTCACCGTGGGGGGACCGATGGAGTTTCACGACCGCATTGCAGCACTCGCAACAAAGGTGAGCAATCAAGCCTCGGCAATCGGCACGGAGGAAGCGACGAAGAACGCCTTCGTCATGCCCTTCATCTCGACGATCTTGGGATACGACGTCTTCGACCCTCTCGAGGTGGTGCCGGAATTCACCGCCGACGTCGGCATCAAGAAGGGCGAGAAAGTCGACTACGCGATCATGCGCGACGGCGAGGTGCAGATCCTCATCGAGTGCAAGGCATCGACCGGCGCACCCAAGATCGAGCACGCGTCTCAGCTCTTCCGGTACTTCTCCACGACCAACGCCCGGATCGCGGCTCTCACCAACGGAGTCGTCTGGCAGTTCTTCACCGATCTCGACGCGCCGAACAAGATGGACGCCAAGCCGTTCCTCGTGCTCGACCTCCTCGACATCGACGACACACTGATTCCCGAGGTTCAGAAGCTCAGCAAGGACAGCTTCGATCTCGAGTCCATCATCAGCGCCGCCGAGGAACTGAAGTATGTCGGAGCCCTGAAGCGCGAGATCGCCGGGCAGTTCCGCGAGCCAAGCGCGGGCCAAACTCCTGAGTTTCTGATCGAAACCCGTCCGATCGTGTCGCCCACGCATCTGAACACCGAATCCTCAGGAGTTCTGCTCACCGCGTGACGAGCCGTGGTCGGGTGCGACCGGCGAGATATTCCGGGCTCCGGACCGATGCCGCTGCGACTCGCGGTGCGGCACCGTCCGGGCCGAAAGTCGCGAGAACCCTCCGGAGCCCGACACGCAC
>NZ_VBUM01000092.1 GCF_005774735.1 Microbacterium sp. 5K110
GGCCACGGTGGGGGGACGGACCGCGCCGGCCGGCGTGCTCGCCGATCTCGCCGACGACCTCGTCGTGGTGCACGGCCAATCCGACCAGCTGCGGTTGCGTTCGGCATCCGCTCAGCGCGACGCGCTCGACCGGTTCGGTGGAGATCCGGTCAGCGGCGCGCGGGCGGCTTACCGTGCGGCGTGGGACACCTGGCGAGCCTTGGATGCCGAACTCGCGACCCTCACCACCGACCGCGACGACCGTGCGCGCGAGGCCGAAGAGCTGCGCGCCGCGATCGCCGAGATCGAGGCGGCGGCTCCCGTGGCCGGCGAAGAGGAGGAACTCCAGCGCCGGGCCGAGCGTCTCGCGAACGCCGAGGAGCTCCGGATCGCCGCGGTGACCGCGCACGCCGCTCTCTCCGGCGACGACGAGACTCCCGACATCGTGACGCTGCTCGCCGAGGCGCGTCGGTCGCTCGAGCGGGTATCGGCGAGCGACGCAGCCCTCGCCGCCATCGGCGAGCAGGTCGCCGACCTCGGCTACCGCGCGACCGACGTCTCCGTCGCGCTCTCGGGGTACCTCGCCGACCTCGATGATGCCGGACCTCACGAGCTCGCCGCCGTGGACGAGCGGCGCGGGGTCCTGGCGGCGCTGACCCGCGCGCACGGATCCGTGGATGCCGCGATCTCGTTGCTCGAGACCGGGTCGGCGCGTTTGCTCGAACTCGACGACGACGGGGATCGGATCGAGCGCCTCACGGTACAGCGCGATGCGGCGGCCGCCGACCTCGACTCCGCGGCCGAGACCCTCACGAACGCCCGGCGCGAAGCCGCTGAGCGGCTCGGCGCCGCGGTCACCGAGGAACTCCACGCCCTGGCCCTGCCCGACGCCCACCTGAGCGTCGAGGTGACGGCCTCGTCCACGCCCGGGACGCACGGGCGCGACGACGTCGCGATCCTGCTCGCCCCGCACCCCGGTGCCGACCCGCGACCCGTGTCGCGCGGAGCCTCCGGCGGCGAGCTCAGCCGCGTCATGCTCGCGATCGAGGTCGTGATCGCCGGTGTCGATCCGGTGCCGACGTTCGTCTTCGACGAAGTGGATGCCGGGATCGGCGGTGCCGCGGCGATCGAAGTGGGGCGGCGACTCGCCCGGCTGGCGGAAACCTCGCAAGTCATCGCGGTCACCCACCTCGCCCAGGTCGCCGCGTTCGCCGGTAACCATCTCACGGTGGTCAAGGGCAACGACGGGTCGGTGACGGCATCCAGTGTCCGCCGGCTCGAGGGAGCCGAGCGCGAGGCCGAGATGGCGCGTCTGCTGTCGGGGCTGAGCGACTCCGACGCGGCGCTGACCCACGCGCGCGAGCTGCTCGCGACGGGACGCACCGCCCGGTGATCCCACCCCTCCGACACCGGATCGTCACGCCCGGGTGACACCACTGTCGGAGGTCGATGTCAGACTTCCCTCAACGCGCGGCGCTCGCCGCGCCTCCACCCTCCGACTCGACTGATAGGATCGAAGCCCGTGATGCAGACTTCGGACGCGGGACATTCAGACGACACCACGGCATCGGCCTTCACCACGAAGCACATCTTCGTGACCGGAGGTGTGGTCTCGTCTCTCGGCAAGGGCCTGACGGCGGCAAGCCTCGGCAACCTTCTCACGGCGCGGGGTCTCCGCGTCGTCATGCAGAAGCTCGACCCCTATCTCAACGTGGATCCCGGGACGATGAACCCGTTCCAGCACGGTGAGGTGTTCGTCACCGACGACGGGGCCGAGACCGACCTCGACATCGGTCATTACGAGCGCTTCCTCGACATCGAGCTGAGCCAGGCCGCCAACGTCACGACGGGCCAGATCTACTCGCAGGTGATCGCACGCGAGCGCCGGGGCGAGTACCTCGGAGACACCGTGCAGGTCATCCCGCACATCACCGACGAGATCAAGCGCCGCATGCGCTTGCAGGCCACCGAGTCGCCGCAGCCCGACGTGATCATCACCGAGATCGGCGGCACGGTCGGCGACATCGAGTCGCAGCCCTTCATCGAGTCCGCGCGCCAGATCCGTCACGAGCTCGGCCGCAAGAACGTCTTCTTCGTGCACGTGTCGCTCGTGCCGTTCATGGGCGCCTCCGGCGAGCAGAAGACCAAGCCCACGCAGCACTCGGTCGCGGCGCTGCGCTCCATCGGCATCCAGCCCGACGCGCTCGTCCTGCGCAGCGACCGCCCCGTGACGGAGTCGAACAAGCGCAAGATCGCGCTCATGTGCGACGTCGACGAGGACGCCGTGGTCAACGCCGTCGACGTGCCGAGCATCTACGACATCCCGACGATGCTGCACGATCAGGGCCTCGACAAGTACATCGTCGACTCGCTCGACATCGACACGGCCGCCGACGTCGACTGGTCGCGCTGGCAGCGGGTGCTGCAGGCGGTGCACAACCCCAAGCACGAAGTCACGATCGGGCTCGTCGGCAAGTACATCGACCTCCCCGACGCGTACCTGTCGGTGACCGAGGCGATCAAGGCCGGCGGATTCGCCCAAGAGACGCACGTGAAGATCACGTGGATCCCCTCCGACCTGTGCGAGACGCCCGAGGGCGCGGCCAAGGCGCTCTCGGCGGTCGACGGGATCATCGTCCCGGGCGGCTTCGGCATCCGCGGGATCGAGGGCAAGCTCGGGGCGCTGCGGTTCGCACGCGAGCAGGGCATCCCGACCCTGGGCATCTGCCTGGGCCTGCAGTGCATGGTCATCGAGTACGCGCGCACCGTCGCCGGCCTCGAAGGCGCGTCGTCGAGCGAGTTCGACCCCGACACCGCGCACGCCGTCGTGGCGACCATGGCCGAGCAGATCGACATCCTCCAGAGCGGAGACCTCGGCGGCACGATGCGCCTGGGCCTGTACCCCGCCGACCTCGCCGAGGGATCCCTCGCCGCCGAGGTGTACGGAGCGAACCGCGTGTCGGAGCGCCACCGCCACCGCTACGAGGTCAACAACGCCTACCGTCAGCAGCTGAGCGACGCCGGCCTGGTGTTCTCGGGACTGAACCCCGACCTGGACCTCGTCGAGTACGTCGAGCTGCCACGCGACGTGCACCCGTATTACATCGCCACGCAAGCGCACCCCGAGCTGCGTTCGCGGCCGACCGAGCCGCACCCGCTGTTCCGGGGCCTCGTCGGTGCGGCGCTGGAGCGCCACCGTTCGAGCGAACTGTTCGACGTCGAGGAGGACTGACATGGAATCGCTGCGCGACGAGCCCCTCGACCTGGAGGTCGTCGCCAGCGACCTCGTGTATCGGGGCGCGGTGTGGGACGTCCGGTCCGACACCGTGCGCTACGGCGACGACGAGATGACCCGCCAGTACGTCGAGCACCCCGGCGCCGCGGCGGTCGTCGCGCTGGACGACGAGGGTCGTGTCGTGCTCATCCAGCAGTACCGGCAGCCGATCAAGGAACGCGACTGGGAGATCCCGGCCGGCCTGCTCGACGTGGCCGGGGAGCCGCCCGTCGAGACGGCGAAGCGCGAACTGGGCGAAGAGGTCGACCTCGCGGCCGACCGCTGGCAGCATCTCGTCTCGATCCACACGACCCCCGGCGGGAACGACGAGGTCGTGCACCTGTTCCTCGCCCGCGGGCTCTCCGACGTCGTTACCGACTACGAGCGCGAGCACGAGGAGTCCGACATGCGCGTCGAGCGGGTGCCGTTGGCCGACGTGATCGAGGGAGTGCTGGCGGGGCGTCTGCGCAACGGCATCCTGGCCACCGGCGTGTTCGCCGCCGCCGAGGTGTTGCGTCGCGAGGCCGCGTCGGCGTGACGTGAAGCTCGAGCGCGCCGTCCAGACGTACCTGCGGCACGTCGCGCTCGAACGAGGACTGTCGGACCACACCGTCGACGCCTACCGACGTGACCTCGCCGTGTACACGGCGTGGTTGGGGGAGCGCGGCATCGACGAGGTCGAGGCCGTGACGTCGGCGACCGTCGCGGAGTTCGCCGCGGAGCGAGCCGCGGCCGAGCCGCCGCCGGCCGCATCCTCGCTGGCCCGCCTGCAGTCGTCGGTGCGGGGATTGCACCGCTTTCTCGTGCGCGAGGGAAGCGTCGCCGACGATCCGAGTGGACGGCTGCGCCCGCCGCGTGCGCCCCAGCGACTGCCGAAGGCTCTCTCGATCGGGCAGGTGGAACAGCTGCTGGATGCCGCGGGGCCGGCGCCCGGGTCGGCGGATGCGGCCGGGGCCGATCCCGCCGCCGTCCGCGACCGCGCGCTGCTCGAGATGCTCTACGCGACCGGCGCCCGTGTCTCCGAGATCGTGCAGCTCGACGTGGACGACACCGCCCACGGCGATGTCCTGCGGCTACGGGGCAAGGGCTCGAAGGAACGGATGGTCCCGGTCGGCTCCTACGCCCGCGCCGCAGTGGAGGCGTACCTCACGCGCGTCAGGCCCGCGTGGGCGGCCAAAGGCAGGGCGACGCCGCGACTCTTCCTCGGGGTCCGCGGTGCGCCGCTGTCGCGCCAGAGCGCATGGCTCATCATCCAGGCGGCCGCCGAGCGCGCCGGTCTCACCGCGCATGTCTCGCCCCATACGCTGCGGCACTCCTTCGCGACGCATCTCCTGCAGGGCGGCGCCGACGTTCGCGTGGTGCAGGAACTCCTCGGGCATGCCTCGGTCGCCACGACGCAGATCTACACGCACGTCTCGGTCGACGCCCTGCGCGACGTGTACGCCACCGCTCACCCGCGGGCGCGCTGAGCGGACCGAGGTGGTAGCGGCCACGGGTCGTGGCTGCGCGGGTTGGCCGGGGAGGTGGCATCCGTCCGGTGTCATCGGACCAGGGGATGCCGTGGAAACAGGGGGATTCGCCGGGTTTCGGCCTGTTCTCGGTGCGTGGCCTGTTCTGGGTGCGGGCGGCGGCGGGGGAGGCCGCGGGTCGTGGCATCCGTCCGGTATCACCGGAACAGGGGGTGTCGCGGAAACAGGCGGATCTTCCCCGGTTCGGCCTGTTCTCGGTGCTTCGCCTGTTCTGGGCGTGCGGTAGCGGGCGCCCCGCGGGTCTCCCGGCGCGCGGCGGGGTGGCGAGTAGACTCGGCAGCGTTATGACGAAGGCGGGAGACTCGGTGTCGGCGAGCACGAAGGGGACGGCGAAGAACGCGGACGAGGTCATCCTCGGACCCACAGGTCGCCCGTACCAGGGGTTCCCCACCCCGCCCGCGCTCGACAGCCACGGTCCCGCGCGCATCATCGCGCTGTGCAACCAGAAGGGCGGCGTCGGCAAGACGACGACGACCATCAACCTGGCGGCGTCGCTCGCCGGCTACGGCCGTCGCGTCCTCGCGATCGACTTCGACCCTCAGGGTGCGCTGTCGGCGGGGCTCGGCATCCAGACGCACGACATGCTCACGATCTACGACCTGCTGCTGGACACCAAGCGCGACCCGCGCGACGCGATCGTGCCGACCCGTGTCGAGGGCCTCGACCTGATTCCGGCGAACATTGACCTGTCCGCCGCCGAGGTGCACCTGGTCAACGAGGTCGCGCGCGAGACGATCCTGGCCCGCGTGCTGCGCAAGGTCGCCGCCGACTACGACGTCGTGCTCGTCGACTGCCAGCCCTCGCTCGGCCTCCTCACCGTCAACGCCCTCACCGCGGCCCACGGCGTGCTCATCCCGCTGGAGTGCGAGTTCTTCGCGCTGCGCGGTGTCGCGCTGCTCATCGAGACGATCGACAAGGTGCGCGACCGCCTCAACCCCGCGATCGAGCTGGACGGCGTCCTCGCCACGATGTACGACCCGCGCACGCTGCACTCGCGCGAGGTCCTCGAGCGCGTCGTCGAGGCGTTCGGCGACGACGTCCTCGAGACCGTCATCGGGCGCACGGTGAAGTTCCCGGATGCCTCGGTCTCGGGCATGCCCATCACCGAGTTCGCGCCCGAGCACGCTGCCGCGCAGGCCTACATGCGGTTGGCGCGGGAACTGGTCGCCCGTGGCGCTGTCGCCTGACGGCGGCACCGCTGCCAGCCCGCTCGAGAGCGGGGATGCCGAGGCCGCGGGCTTCCGCGTCTCGCTGCCCGTCTTCGACGGCCCCTTCGATCTGCTGCTGAACCTCATCTCGGCGCACGAGCTCGACATCACCGAGGTCGCGCTCAGCCGCGTCACGGACGAGTTCATCGCCTACCTGCGCGCCCTGGGACCGGACGGCGATCTGGACGAGGCATCCGAGTTCCTCGTCGTCGCCGCGACCCTGCTCGACATGAAGATCGCCGGACTCCTGCCGCAGGGCGAGCTCGTGGATGCCGAATCGGTGGCGCTCCTCGAGGCGCGCGACCTGCTCTTCGCGCGCCTGCTGCAATACCGGGCGTTCAAAGAGGTGTCGACGTGGTTCGCGCGGTGTCTGCAGCGCGAGGACCGGCGTCACACGCGGAACGTCCGCCTGGACGAGAAGTACCGCAGCTCCGTCCCGGAACTGGTGTGGACCCTCAGCGCCGCGGACTTCGCCGCGCTCGCCGTGGTCGCCCTCGCGCCGAAGCATCCGCCCACCGTGGGGCTGGACCACCTGCACGCGCCGCTGGTGAGCATCCGCGAGCAGGCCGCGATCGTCGTGACGCTGCTGCGCGGCGCCGGCACGCTGAACTTCCGTGACCTGGTCGCCGGGGTGACCCAGACCGGGGTCGTCGTGGCACGGTTCCTCGCGATCCTCGAGCTGTACCGCCATGCCGCGCTGTCGTTCGAGCAGCTCGAGCCGCTGGGGGAGCTGACCCTGCGCTGGACCGCCGAGAGGTGGTCGGAAGAGAACCTCGCCGCACTGGGAGCCGATTATGACCGATGACCCGACCGCCCTGGCCGGCGCTGTCTCCGCCACTGAGGCGGCGGCCGCGCCGCGCCCGAACGACGCGGCATCCGTGGCACGTCGTCTCGAGGCGATCCTGCTGATCCTCGACGAGCCGCAGAGTCTCGTCTCGCTCGCCGCCGCCGTCGGCGCGCCCGTGCCGGCCGTGCGCCAGGCGATCGAGGGACTCGTCGCCGACTACGACGGCGAGACCGGCGGTCCTCGCCGCGGCTTCGAGCTCCGCGAGGTCGGTGGCGGATGGCGGCTGTACGTCCGCGAGGAGTACGACGACGTCGTGGGCGAGTTCGTGAACACGCAAGCGCCCTCGCGCCTGTCACAGGCGGCGCTCGAGACCCTGGCCGTCATCGCGTACAAGCAACCCGTGACGCGCGGGCAGGTGGCATCCATTCGGGCCGTGAACGTGGATTCGGTGGTGCGGACGCTGCTGGCTCGTGGCCTGATCACCGAGGTGTTCACCGACCCCGACACGGGCGCGATCCACTACGGCACGACGGATCAGCTGCTGATCAACCTGGGCATCAACTCGCTCGACGAGCTGCCCCACATTTCGCCGTTGCTCGACGACGGCGCGGACGGATTCGACGGAGAGGTGCTCAGATGAGCGAGATGGATGCCGAGGGCGTACGGCTGCAGAAGGTGCTCGCCAACGCGGGAGTGGCCTCGCGCCGGGTATCGGAGCAGATGATCGTCGAGGGACGCGTGCGGGTGAACGGTGTCGTGGTGACCGAGCTGGGCTCGCGCATCGACCCCGAGAACGACCTCGTCGACGTCGACGGAGTGGCCGTGCAGCTGGACGCGTCCAAGCGCTACGTCATCCTCAACAAGCCGACGGGCGTCGTCAGCTCGATGAGCGACGATCGCGGGCGCCCCGACCTGCGCCGCTTCACCGGGGAGTGGGAAGAGCGCCTGTTCAACGTCGGACGCCTGGATGCCGACACGAGCGGGCTCCTCGTGCTCACCAACGACGGCGACCTCGCGCACGTGCTCGCCCACCCCTCGTTCGGCGTCACCAAGGTGTACATCGCGAAGGTCGAGGGGCTCGTGACTCCGCAGACGATCTCGCGGCTGACCAAGGGCGTCGAACTCGAGGACGGACCGATCGCGGCCGACAAGGCCCGCCTGCTGGATGCCTCGCAGGGAGCAAGTCTGGTGGAGTTGACGCTGCACTCCGGGCGCAATCGGATCGTCCGGCGAATGATGGCCGAGGTGGGCCACCCCGTCGTCGAACTGGTGCGGCGGCAGTTCGGCCCGCTCCACCTGGGAACTCTCCCGGTGGGGAAGGCGCGGGAGTTGACTACAGTAGAACGTGGCGCACTGCTCACGCTGTCTCGTCGAGACGGCGACACTCCGGCCGCTCCGGCCGAGTGACCGTCGGGCGCCGCGCGGTGCGAGTGTCACCGCCAGGGCAGCAGGAGACCCGATGATCGAAGCGAACGGAACGCCCGCGCGCGCGGACGCGCCCTTGGCGACCCGCACGAGCGGCACCGTCCGGGTGGTCGGATCGGGTCTGCTGGGCGCGAGCATCGGTCACGCGCTGACCGCGCGCGGTGTCGATGTCGTGCTCGCCGACACCTCCCCGTCGCAGTTGCGTCTGGCGATCGACTACGGCGCCGGCCGCGCCGAGCGGGCGGACGACCGTCCCTCGCTCATCGTCGTCGCCGTGCCGCCGGACGTCGTCGCCGACGTCGTGCAGCGGGAACTCGCGGCCTTCCCCGGCGCGGTCGTCACCGATGTCGCGAGCGTCAAGCTGGACCCGCTGCGCACCTTGCGCTCGCGCGGCGTCGACCTCACGCACTACATCGGGTCCCACCCGATGGCCGGACGCGAACGCGGGGGAGCGATCTCCGCGCGCGCCGACATCTTCGTCGGGCGCCCCTGGGTCGTGTGCCGCGACGGCGAGACCTCGGCTCATGACCTCTCGCTCGTCGAGGGTCTCGCCCTCGACCTCGGTGCAACGCTGATCGAGATGACGCCCGAAGAGCACGACGAGTCGGTCGCGCTCATGTCGCACGTGCCTCAGCTGGTCGCGAGCCTCCTCGCCGGTCGCTTCGTCACCGCTCCCGACGGCTCGCTCCGGCTCGCGGGACAGGGCGTGCGCGACACGACCCGCATCGCGGCATCCGCTCCCGAGCTGTGGGTGCAGATCCTCGGCGCGAACTCGGCCCCCGTGGTCGAGGTCCTCGACCAGCTCGCCGCCGACCTCACCGACGTCGCCGAGGCGCTCCGCGAACCCGACGCCCCCGGTGCCCGTCGCACCGTGGCCGACACGATCCGCCGCGGCAACGAGGGCGTCGAACGTCTGCCCGGAAAGCACGGCCAGAACCGCCGCTTCGACTCCTTCGTCGTCATGGTCGACGACACCGCCGGTCAGCTCGGGCGCCTCTTCGGCGAACTGGGCGACCTCGACGTCAACGTCGAAGACCTGCGTCTCGAGCACTCGCCGGGGGCCCCCTTCGGTCTGGCCGAGATCAGCGTCGTCCCCGACGCCGTCCGCCGAGCCGTCGACGGGCTCCAGCAGCGGGGATGGCGGATTGCGAGCACCACCCATGACTGAGCCCCTCACCAAGCCGTCGGTCGACGCGCCCGTGACCGTCGTGGCCATCGACGGACCCGCCGGCAGCGGCAAGTCCAGCGTGTCCAAGGCTGTCGCCGAGCGCCTGCGTTTCGGCTTCCTCGACACCGGCGCCGCGTACCGCGCCCTCGCGTGGCACGCGCTCGCGCACGAGGCCGACACCTCTGACGCCACCGCGGTGCTGGAGGTCTTCGGCGACTTCGACTACGCCATCTCGCTCGACCCGGCGGACCGCTGGGTCCGCGTCGGGGGGACCGATGTCACCGCCGCGATCCGCGAGCCCCGCGTAACGGATGCCGTGAGCGGCGTGGCCCGCGTCCCCGCCGTGCGGCAGGCCGTCAACGACCTGTTCCGTCGGCTCGTGGCATCCTCGGGTCTGCGCGGTGTCGTGGTCGAGGGCCGCGACATCACCACGGTCGTGTACCCCGATGCGCCGGTGCGCATCCTGCTGACCGCCGCCCCCGAGGTGCGTGCCGCCCGGCGCAGCGCCGAACTCACCGACCACGATGCCGCCAAGGTGGCCGCTGCGCTGCACCAGCGCGACGCCGCCGATTCCACGGTCGTCGACTTCCTCACCGCCGCCCCCGGCGTGCAGGTGGTCGATTCGACCCACCTCGATTTCGAACAGACCGTCGACGCCGTCCTGAACGTCGTTGACTCCACGATGGGAGCCCGCGATGGGCGTTGAAGACGAGTACGAAGGCGGGCCCGACCAGCTCGCCGAGAAGATGGCCGAGCTCGACGAGGTCCTGGCCGAACAGCGCGCGCAAGCGCTGCGCGCCGGCCTCGAGGACTTCGACCTCGACGAAGAAGATGCGCAGCTCCTCGCGGGCCTCGCATCGGGTGAGGACGGCATCGAGTTCCTCCCCGCGCTGCCGGTGGTCGCGATCGTCGGCCGCCCGAACGTGGGCAAGTCGGCGCTGGTGAACCGCATCCTCGGGCGTCGCGAGGCCGTCGTCGAGGACACCCCCGGTGTCACTCGCGACCGCGTCACGTACAAGGCCGAGTGGCTCGACCGCCGCTTCTCGCTCGTCGACACCGGCGGCTGGGAACCGGACGCGCGCGGCATCGACCGCTCGGTGGCCGCGCAGGCCGAGGTCGCGATCGACCTCGCCGACGTCGTTCTCTTCGTCGTGGATGCCACGGTGGGCGCGACCGCGACCGACGAGCACGTCGTGCGGTTGCTGCGCAAGACCAAGAAGCCGGTGTTCCTCGTCGCGAACAAGGTCGACGACGCCCGCCAGGAGCCCGAGGCCGCCGCGCTGTGGAACCTCGGACTCGGTGAGCCGCACCCCGTCTCGGCCATCCACGGCCGTGGCGTGGCCGACCTGCTCGACGAGCTCATGAAGGTGCTGCCGCAGATCTCGGCGGTGGCGAAGTACGAGATCGGCGGCCCGCGCCGCGTCGCGATCCTCGGTCGCCCCAACGTCGGCAAGTCGTCGCTGCTGAACAAGGCCGCCGGCGAGGAGCGCGTTGTCGTCAACGAGCTCGCGGGCACCACCCGCGACCCGGTGGACGAGGTCGTCGAGCTCGGCGGCAAACTGTGGACGCTCGTCGACACCGCCGGCATCCGTCGTCGCGTGCACCTGCAGCAGGGCGCCGACTTCTACGCGTCGCTGCGCACCTCGACCGCCCTGGAGAAGTCCGAGGTCGCCGTCGTCGTTCTCGACGTGTCGCAGTCGATCAGCGTGCAGGACCTCAACATCATCGACCTCGTGCTCGAGTCGGGGCGCGCGCTCGTGCTGGCGTTCAACAAGTGGGACCGTCTGAACGACGACGACATGGAGAACGCCGACCGTCGCCGCTACCTCGAGCGCGAGATCGAGCAGGACCTCGCGCACGTGACCTGGGCGCCGCGCGTGAACATCTCGGCGCGCACCGGCCGTCACCTCGACAAGCTCGTGCCGGCGCTCGAGACGGCCCTGGAGTCGTGGGATCAGCGCATCCCGACCGGCAAGTTCAACGCGTTCCTCGCCGAGCTCGTCGCCGAGCACCCGCACCCGCTGCGCGGAGGCAAGCAGCCGCGCATCCTGTTCGGCACGCAGGCGTCGACGCGCCCGCCGACCTTCGTGCTCTTCACGACCGGGTTCCTCGACCCGGGGTACCGCCGGTTCATCCAGCGGCGCCTGCGCGAGATCTACGGCTTCGAGGGCACGCCGATCGTGCTGAACATGCGCATTCGCGAGAAGCGCCAGCGCTGAGTGCTGTGCGAACGCCCCGGCTTCGGCCGGGGCGTTCGTCGTTCGTGGCGTGGCGTGGCGCTCGGCGGCCCGGCGGCCCGGCTGTCGGCGGCTCGGGGCTCGGCGCCTCGAGACTTCATCCTGCTGACATCTTGCGCGCGGCGTGCAGTGGAGATGTCAGTCAGTTGCACTCTCGAGAGTCGCGGCTCGGCGTGTCACTGTTTCTGAAAGACACCTGAGAGTCGATAGAGTCCACAGCGGCGGACCATTCCGGGCCGTCGGAGTGGCATCCCTTCGATGCCGTGACGGGGGATCACCATGACCAATCCGCAGGCCGTTCCGGCGCTGAATCTGCCCTACTACGGAGCGCCGATCGGTGCCGCCGTGCAGCGCTTCTTCAAGAAGTACGCCACCTTCACCGGGCGCGCCAGCCGCAGCGAGTACTGGTGGTGGGCCCTGGTGCAGGCCGTCGTCTCGTTCGCGTTGACGTTGCTGGCCGTGGCAACGAGCGGCCGGACCGTCGACGAGTTCGGCAACCCGATGGCCCCAACCGGTCTGGGCCTGGTGTTCTTCATCGTCTACCTGCTGTGGGCGCTGGCGACGATCATCCCGCACCTCGCCCTCACCGTTCGTCGCCTGCACGACACGAATCGCAGCGGTTTCTGGATCTTCATCGCCTTCGTGCCGTTCGTCGGTGGGATCATCCTGTTCGTCTTCATGCTTCTGGACTCCAAGCCGGAGGGCGCACGCTTCGACGCGTGACCCCGTCCTCGACGCGCCCCGACCAGCCGGTTCGGGGCGCGTCGTCGTTTCGGCGGCGGCATGTGACGCAAGGCGCGCCGGGCGCTGCGGGGTGTGCCAGGCTGGGGGAGATGACGATCCAGCCTCCTGCCCCGGGCGAACCGCGGCGTCCGCACGGGCCCCGCGATCCCGGTGACGCGTGGGTCGTCGCGCCCACGGGCGAGAAGTACTGGGGCCGATTCGGCGCCGCGGGTCTGCTGGCGCTCGACGCGCAGCGCGGTGTGCTGCTGCAGCACCGGGTCTCGTGGAGCCACTTCGGCGACACCTGGGCCCTGCCCGGCGGCGCCCGGCACGAGGGCGAATCCGCCCGCGACGGGGCCCTGCGCGAGTCGGCGGAAGAGGCGGGCGTGCCGGTGGATGCCGTGCAGCCCCGCTTCGAGAGCGTGCTCGACCTCGGCATCTGGAGCTATTCGACGCTCGTCGCCGACGTGACGACGCCGTTCGAGCCGGTGATCAGCGACCCCGAGAGTGTGGCGCTGGAGTGGGTGCCGATCGACGAGGTGGCATCCCGTCCGTTGCATCCCGGATTCGCCTCGGCGTGGCCGGCGCTGCGCGACGCGCTGTCGGTGCGGCCCGCCGTGATCGTCGACGTCGCGAACGTGATGGGCTCGACACCCGACGGGTGGTGGAAAGACCGCGCCGGCGCGGCCGAACGCCTGGTCGGACAGCTCTCGCGGCTGGCCGTCGAGGGAATGGATGCCGAGCACCTCGGCCTCGCGGCCACGCGCTGGTTCCCGTTCGTTGCGGCGGTGCTCGAGGGCGAGGCGCGTTCCGCCGACGTGGATGCCGAGCAGGTCCGGGTGTCCCGCGCCCCGGGATCGGGCGACGACGAGATCGTCGACGTCGCTCGCTCGCTCGTGGGTCCGCGGAACCCCGTCATCGTCGTGACCAGCGACCGCGGGCTCGCGGCGCGGGTCGAGGAACTCGGGGCGTCGGTGCGCGGCGTGCGGTGGTTGCGGGAGCAGCTGGGCTGAGGGGCCGGGGCGGGCGTCAGTCG
>NZ_VBUM01000093.1 GCF_005774735.1 Microbacterium sp. 5K110
GAGGAGCCCGTCGAAGATGAACAGCGCGAAGGCGACCGAGCCCACGAGCGGGCTGAGCAGGACCGCGACGCCGCTGATGAGCACCGCGCTCAACCCCGCCCGCCCCAAGCGGCGCGCGTCCTCCCGCGACAGATCGGGGATCGCTCCCGACCGCACCGCCCAGGCCCACTGCACCCATCCCAGGAGGATCGCGAGGAAGAAGTTCACCGGCAGCAGCACCCGTCCGAGCAGGAACTCGGAGTAATCGGTGTCGAGCGAGGAGGTGAAGGGCACCAGGACGACGAGCAGCAGACGGATGTTGTTGATCCACAGTCCGGCCTGGTCGATGCGGACGATCCACTCGAACTGCCGCACGTGCGTCATCCACATGATGCACAGGATGAGGAAGCTGATGACGAACGAGAACACCGGATGCAGGAGCGCCCCGATCGCCGCGGCGAGATCGGCATCCGAGTTCACGGTGCCCAGCGACTGCGAGGTGAGTCCGAGCACGAGCAGCGTGGCCGCGATCGCGAAGACGCCGTCCGTGTACGCCTCGGCCCGTCGCGCCGAGACGGTGGCCTCAGGATGCCGAGTGCGCCGGATCATGCGGACAGCGTAGCGTCGCCCCGCGGAACGTCGAGGGGCCGGACAGTCGCCTGCCCGGCCCCTCGCACGTGACCTACTTCTTGTAGTTCGGTGCCTCGACGACGATCTGCACGTCGTGCGGGTGCGACTCCTTCAGGCCCGCCGAAGTGATGCGCACGAACTTGCCCTTGGACTTCAGCTCTTCGACGGTGCGCGCACCGACGTAGAACATGGACTGGCGGAGGCCACCGATGAGCTGGTACGCGACAGCCGCCACGGGGCCGCGGTAAGGGACCTGACCCTCGATGCCCTCGGGGATGAGCTTGTCGTCGCTGGGGACGTCGGCCTGGAAGTAGCGGTCCTTCGAGTACGAGGTCTTCTTGCCCCGGGTCTGCAGCGCGCCCAGCGACCCCATGCCGCGGTACTGCTTGAACTGCTTGCCGCCCTGGAAGACGATCTCGCCCGGCGACTCGTCGGTGCCCGCCAGGAGCGAACCGAGCATCACGGTGTCGGCTCCGGCGACGAGGGCCTTGGCGATGTCGCCCGAGTACTGCAAGCCACCGTCGGCGATGACCGGGACACCGGCGGGGATCGCGGCCTGCGCGGCCTCGTAGATCGCGGTGACCTGGGGCACGCCGACGCCCGCGACCACGCGGGTGGTGCAGATCGAGCCCGGGCCGACGCCGACCTTCACGGCATCCACACCCGCGTCGATGAGCGCCTGAGCACCCTCGCGCGTGGCGACGTTGCCGCCGATGACGTCGACGTGGGCGAAGGACTCGTCGGCCTTGAGACGGCGGACGATGTCGATGACGCCCGCCGACTGACCGTTGGCGGTGTCGACGACGAGCACGTCCACGCCTGCATCGCGCAGCGCCTCGGCGCGCTGCCACGCGTCACCGAAGAAACCGATCGCCGCACCGACCCGCAGACGACCCTGCTCGTCCTTGGTGGCGAGGGGGTACTTCTCGCTCTTGTCGAAGTCCTTGATGGTGATGAGTCCGGCGAGCTTGCCGTCTTCGTCGACGAGGGGGAGCTTCTCGACGCGGTGCTTCGCGAAAGTGGCGATGACGTCGTTGGCGTGGATGCCGACGGGCCCGGTGATGAGACCGTCCTTCGTCATGACGTCCTTCACCAGCGTGGTCTGACGCTCGAATCCCGAGACGAAGCGCATGTCGCGGTTCGTGATGATGCCGACGAGCACGCCGTCGGGGTCGATGACCGGCAGACCCGAGATGCGGTACTGCGCGCACATCGCGTCCACCTCGGCGACGGTGGCATCCGGAGTCGTGGTGATGGGGTTCGAGACCATGCCCGACTCGCTGCGCTTGACCTGGTCGACGATGCCGGCCTGGTCCTCGATCGAGAGGTTGCGGTGGACGATGCCGATCCCTCCCTGACGGGCGATCGCGATCGCCATGCGCGCCTCGGTCACCGTGTCCATCGCGGACGAGAGGAGGGGGGTTGCCACGGTGATGCGCCGGGTGAGTCTCGACGACGTGTCGGCTTCGCTGGGGATGACGTCCGTGTGCCCTGGGAGAAGGAGGACGTCGTCATACGTCAGTCCGATGAAACCGAAGGGGTCGTGCTGCTCCATGGATCCTCCTGCGCACGCGGCGCCTGTTCGAAAAGGGACGACGTCGGCCGGTGCGCGCACGGCGCTCCGCTCTGAATTCTAAGCGTCGGGGGCGGTTGTTTCATTCCCCGCGCCTGTCCGGCAAACGCAACCGCGATGACACGGTTCGCTAACGGCGACGAGCCGAAACACGAACGACACATTACGCTCGTACCGTCGATCGTCGAAGCTGACGACGACATCGTCAGCGTTGCCGAACTGGAGACTCCGTGGGTCATTCCTCCCCCACCGCGACACGATCGCGATCCCTTCCCCGTCTAGCCCTCCTCGTCTCGCTCCTGGCCAGCGCCGTCGCTGTCCTGAGTCTTCTGCTGGCCGCCCCGGCCAGCGCACAGACGACACCGACCCCCGCGGCCACCCCGGGCACCGGCGACATCTCGACGCAATTCACCATCGGCGGCATCATCCAGGCCGACGGCGAGCCGGTGGAGGGCGTCGAGATCGCCGTCGAGGGCTCCGGTTTCTCGGAGATCGGCACCACCCGCTCCGACGGCCGATGGTCGGTGTCCGTCCCCGGGCCCGGCTCGTACACGGCGACCCTGCAGGTCGACACGTTGCCCGACGGCGTCGCTCCGCGCGACCCCGACAACGTCAGCCGCGACGTGACGGTAGGCACCACCAACACGGTGAACGTGCTCTTCCCGACCGGCGAGGGCACGACCGTGACCGGCTCGATCTGGGACACGTTGTTCTCGAGGTTCATCTACGGCTTGAATTTCGGTCTGCTGCTCGCCCTCGCCGCGATCGGCATCTCGCTGATCTTCGGCACGACGGGCGTGAACAACTTCGCCCACGGTGAGATGCTCACCTTCGGCGCGATCATCTTCTACGTGTTCACGTCGATGGGATGGAACCTCCTGTTGGCGGTCCTGCTCACCGTGGCGCTGTCCGCCGCGCTCGGGTGGACCCAGGATGCCGTGCTCTTCAAGCCTCTCCGCAAACGCGGCGTCGGGCTCGTCCAAGTACTGATCGTCACGATCGGCCTCTCGATCGTGCTGCGGTACCTCTACCTCTATTTCTTCGACGGGGGGACGCGCAACATCGACACCGGCATCACCGAAAACGTCACGATCGGGCCGGTGACGATCACGCTCACCTCGCTCATCAGCATGGGCGTCAGCGTCGTCATGCTCGCCGCCGTGGCCTACTTCCTGACCCGCACGCGCATCGGCAAGGCCACGCGCGCCGTCAGCGACAACGCGTCGCTCGCGGCGGCATCCGGCATCAACGTCGATCGCGTGATCCGCATCGTCTGGGTCCTGGCGGGCGCGCTGACCGGCTTGTCGGGCGTGCTCTACGGGCTGTACCGCGGCGTCACGTGGGACATGGGCTTCGCGATCCTGCTCCTGCTGTTCGCGGCAGTGACCCTGGGTGGTCTGGGCAGCGCATTCGGCGCCCTGGTCGGATCGCTCATCATCGGCATCATCACGGAACTGTCCACCATCGTCATCCCCCCGGACCTCCGGTACGCGGTGGCCTTGATCGTGCTCATCGGCGTGCTGCTGTTCCGGCCGCAAGGTGTGCTCGGTCGTAAAGAGCGAATCGGCTGAGGAAGAACGACATGGACTGGCTTTCGATTCTCAACAACGCCGCGGGCGAGCTCATCAGCCCGACCACCGCGGCCTACGCCCTCGCCGCGATCGGACTCAGCGTCCACTTCGGCTACGCGGGTCTGCTCAACTTCGGTCAAGCGGGCTTCATGGCCGTCGGCGCTTACGCCTTCGCCATCTCGACCCTGTCGCTGGGCACCCCGGTGTGGCTGGCGATCCTCATCGCGATCGCCGCCTCGGTGGTGTTCGCGTTCATCCTCGGCATCCCCACCCTGCGTCTGCGCGCCGACTACCTCGCGATCGTCACCATCGCCGCGGCGGAGATCGTGCGCTACGTCGTCTCGACGGTGGGCCTGACCAGCATCACCGGCGGCTCGCAGGGCCTCAACGGCTACAACCGCGATTTCCAGGGTCTGAACCCCCTGCCCGAGGGCACCTACGGAATCGGCCCCTGGACCTATTCCGCCAACGACTGGTGGGTGCGCGTGTTCGGCTGGGGTCTCGTGATCCTCGCCACGCTTCTCGTCTGGATCCTCATGCGTAGCCCCTGGGGTCGCGTGGTGAAGGGCATCCGCGAGGACGAGGACGCGGTGCGCAGCCTCGGCAAGAACGTGTACTCCTACAAGATGCAGGCGCTCGTGCTCGGTGGCGTCATGGGCGGGCTCGCCGGCGTCGTGTTCATCCTCCCCCGGGCCGTCCAGCCCGGGAACTACGGCACGGCGCTGACGTTCTTCATCTGGACCGCACTGCTGCTGGGCGGCGCCGCGACGCTGCTCGGACCCATCGTGGGCGCCGCACTGTTCTGGGTGCTGCTGTCGCTGTCGAACGGCATCATCGTGGGACTGCGGGACGTCGGCATCCTGGGCTTCATGAGCACCACCCAGGCCGGGCAGGTGCGCTTCATCATCGTCGGGATCGGGCTGATGCTCCTGGTCATCTTCCGGCCGCAGGGCATCTTCGGCAACAAGAAGGAGCTGTCGTTCAATGTCTGACACGACCGTCACCCACCCCCTGGTGAAGGGCGAGGTCGGCCCCGGCTGCGCGAAGGTCGACCCGATCGTCGTCGCCGACGGTGTCACGCGGCAGTTCGGCGGCCTCAAGGCCGTCGATGTCGAGCACCTCGAGATCCCCCGCGGACAGATCACGGCCCTGATCGGCCCGAACGGCGCCGGCAAGACGACGCTGTTCAACCTGCTCACCGGCTTCGACAAGCCCAACACCGGTCGCTGGAGATTCGAGGGGTCCAACCTCGCCGGCGTCCCCGCCTTCAAGGTGTCCCGCAAGGGAATGGTCCGCACCTTCCAGCTGACGAAGTCGCTCGGTCGCCTGTCGGTGCTGCAGAACATGCTGCTCGGGGCGCGCGGGCAGAAGGGCGAGAACATCTTCCGCGCCATGATCCCCTCGATCTGGCGCTCGCAGGAGAGGGTGAACACCGAACGCGCCGACGATCTGCTGCGCCGGTTCAAGCTGGATGCCAAGCGCGAAGACTTCGCCGCGTCGCTCTCGGGCGGTC
The DNA here is from genome assembly GCF_005774735.1 of Microbacterium sp. 5K110. Classification (GTDB taxonomy): domain Bacteria; phylum Actinomycetota; class Actinomycetes; order Actinomycetales; family Microbacteriaceae; genus Microbacterium. The sequence goes on from NZ_VBUM01000093.1 coordinate 5,267, forward strand.
AGCGCAAGCTCCTCGAGATGGCTCGCGCCCTCATGAGCGACCCGAAGCTCGTCATGCTCGACGAGCCGATGGCCGGCGTGAACCCCGCCCTCACCCAGAGCCTGCTGGGTCACATCCTCGATCTCAAGAGCGAAGGCATGACCGTGCTGTTCGTCGAGCACGACATGCACATGGTCCGCCACATCTCGGACTGGGTGGTCGTCATGGCCGAAGGCCGGGTGGTCGCCGAGGGACCGCCCGAGACCGTGATGAGCGATCAGGCCGTCATCGACGCCTACCTCGGCGCCCACCACGACACCGACCTCGGCGACATGACCACCTCGCAGCTCGCGACGATCGAGGCCGAGGCCGCGGCCGAGGCAGATGCCGAGATCGCCGCCGACGAGAAGGACGGAAAGCTCCGATGACCGCCACCGCCACCCGCACTGCGGTGCTGCGCACCGACGACCTCGTCGCCGGCTACCTGCCCGGGGTGAATATCCTCAACGGCTGCTCGGTCGACGCCTACCAGGGCGACCTCATCGGCATCATCGGCCCCAACGGCGCGGGAAAGTCCACGCTGCTGAAGGCCATCTTCGGTCAAGTCAAGATCCGCGGTGGAGCCGTGCTGCTCAACGGCGAGGACATCACCTCTCTCAAGGCCGACAAGCTCGTCGGCAAGGGCGTGGGAATGGTCCCCCAGAACAACAACGTGTTCCCGAGCCTGTCGATCGAAGAGAACCTGCAGATGGGGCTGTTCCAACGCCCCAAGGTCTTCTCGGAGCGCTTCGAGTTCGTGACCGGCCTGTTCCCCGAACTCGCCAAGCGTCGCCGCCAACGCGCCGGCTCGCTCTCGGGCGGCGAGCGCCAGATGGTCGCGATGGGTCGCGCGCTCATGATGGACCCGTCGGTCCTGCTTCTCGACGAGCCCTCCGCCGGCCTCTCGCCGGTGCGCCAGGACGAGACGTTCCTCCGGGTCGCCGAGATCAATCGCGCGGGCGTGACGATCATCATGGTCGAGCAGAACGCGCGCCGCTGCCTGCAGATCTGCCACCGGGCCTACGTGCTCGATCAGGGCAAGGACGCCTACACCGGCACCGGCCGCGAGTTGCTCACCGACCCCCGCGTCATCGAGCTGTACCTCGGAACCCTGGCCGCCGACGAGGACGCCAAGCGCGACGCACGGGAGACCGAGGCCTGATCCGCGCGCGTCCCGTGGGGGCGACGCTCACCCTGGTGGGTGTCGCCCTCGCGGGGTGCTCCTCGAACCCTCCTCCCCTCGTTCCGGACGGGCTGACCGTCTCGGTCATCCAGCAGCGCGGAGACATCGCACCGGGACGAGCACAGCTGCGCCTCGCCAACGGGTCGGACCAGCCGATCACCGTGGTCGCGGCCACACTCACGTCCGCCGCACTGTCGGAGCCCGCCGCCTGGTCAGCGCGCCGCGCCACGTCGCTCGCCCCCGGCCGCGTCGTCGACCTGCCCCTGCCGCTTCCCCCGGTGGCCTGCACCACCGGAGACGACGGCCCCCGCGTGATGCTCGAGGTCGCGGCTGACGGCGGCACCCGAAGCGTAGACATCACCGCCGACGACCCCCTGCACGTCCTGGAGCGCCTCAGCGCCACGCAGTGCGATCAGGATGCGGTCGACGCCGTGGCCCACGTCGAGGCGACGGCGGTCGCTCCGCACGGCGACGGCACCGCCGACCTCACGATCTCGATCACTCCGGCCGACGGCGGCTCGACATCGGCGCTCGATCTCGTGGCCCTGCGCGGCACTCCGCTTCTGCGCTTCGCCGCCGGGGACGAAGCGCCGCTCGGCGCAGCGGTGAGGTCGGGGGACGCGCCGTCGACGCTGAGCGTCGCCGTGACACCACGTCGGTGCGACCCGCACGCGATCGCGGAAGACAAGGTCGGCACGCTGTTCGACCTCGTCGCCCGCCTCGACGGGAGGGACGTCACCCTGTCGCTGGCGCGTCCGCAACCGGTCGCCGACGCGCTGCTGGCGTTCACCGCCGCCGCGTGCGGCCGTGTGCGTCCGCGTGAGGGGTCAAAATTTGTCGCTTCGGATGATCCCAGGCGACAGATCTTGACCCCTCACGCGGCGGATGCAGGAAGAAGGGCCCGGATGCCGCGGCATCCGGACCCTTCCCGATCGGGTCAGATCACTCGTTGAGCGAACCGAACTCCGTGTTCAGCAGGGTGTACTTGTTGTCGGCACCGTACTGGTAGATGCCGATGTACGCCTCGGTCGGGTCACCGTTGTCGTCGAACGTGATCGGGCCCGAGACACCGTCGTAGTCGACGTCCTTGCCCTCGTTGATCAGCGCGAGGCAGTCGGCGAAGGTGGTGCACTTCTCGCCACCCTCGGTGACCGACTTCAGGTTGTCGCGGATCGCCGTGCCCGAGTCGTCCTTGGCCTGCGCCGCGGCGAGGGCCGCGACGATGACCGCGTCGTAGGACTCCGGCGCGTAGCTGAAGTCGGTGAGCGCGGGGTCGACCGTGAGGAGTCGGCTCTGGAACTCGGTGTCGGCCGGGTTGCCGGGCAGGGTGCCCTTGGCTCCCTGGAGCGTGCCCGCCTGGAACTCGTACGAGTTGGACAGGTTGCCGTCGACGAAATACACCTTCGATCCCGGGTAGCCCTGGGTGTTGACCAGCTGCGGGATGATCGACGAGGTCTCCTCGAACGCGATCACGGCGATCGCGTCCGGCTTGGATGCCAGGAGCTGGTCGACCTGCGACGTGAAGACGGTGTCGCCCGGGTTGTACGGGACGGCGACCGAGACCTCGCCACCGGCGGCCTCGACGGCCTTGGTCGCGTTGTCCTTCAGGCCGATGCCGTAGGGGTCGTTGATGTAGATGATCCCCACGTTGGCGGCGCCGTCGCCGGTCATGAGGTTACCGAGCACGCGCCCCTGCAGGACGTCCGAGGGAGCGGTACGCCAGTAGTACCCGTCGTCGGCGTAGGTGGTGAAGTCGGGCGACGTGTTGGCCGGCGAGATCTGGACGATGCCCGCGTTGACCAGCTGGTCGATGAAGGTGAACGACACACCGGACGACGCCGCACCGATGACGACGTCGGCACCGGCGTCGACGAGCTCGGTCGCCGACTGGGTGGCGATGTCGGTCGTGGTGTCACCCGAGTCGCGCTCGGTGAGTTCCGTCGTGAACGGGAACGCGTCGCCCGTGGCCTCGATGTCCTGGATCGCGAGCTTGACACCGGCGACCTCGGGCGGGCCGAGGAAGGCGAGGTTTCCGGTGGCGGGCAGGATGGTGCCGACGTGGAAGACCCCGTCAGCGGTGGACACGGCGCCTCCGCCGGATGATGCGCTGGGCGCGGCGGCGTCGCCGCCACCACCGGCGCAACCGGCGAGGACGAGCGCGCTGGCACCGACCAGGGCGAGACCGCCCAGGGCCTTGCCGGCACGCGTACGCGTGAAGACGCTCATAGTGCTCCTTGCTATGGATGAACGTTCGACGACACAGGGGTGCCGTCTGGTGTCCTAAACCTAATCGCCTCCACGTTTTCGTCGTGTTGCCGTTCGTTAACGATGTGCGTCGCCGAGGTCACGGCGTCATAACGCCCTCTAGACGGGCTCGGCGACATCCGATACAAGCGGACGGCGACGCCGCGCGGCGACGAGCGAATCGACGCTCAGCATGATCAGCGCGAGCCAGACGAGCGAGAACCCGATCCACCGCTCGACCGTCATCGGCTCGTGCAAGACGGACACGCCGATGACGAACTGGATGATCGGCGCGACGAACTGGATGAGCCCCATGACGGTGAGGGGAGCACGGCGCGCCCCGGCGGCGAAGAGCAGCAGCGGGATCGCGGTGATCACTCCGGCCGCGGCGAGCAGGCTCGTGTGCAGCGGACCGTTGGCCCCCATCGTCAGACCCGTCGTCGCCGCGACGACGACCAGCTGCACGGCAGCGACCGGGAGGAGCCAGAAGGACTCGAGAGTCAGTCCGCTGACGGCATCCACCGAGGGTCCGATCTGCTTCTTCACGAGTCCGTAGAGACCGAAGGAGAAAGCCAGGGTGAGGGCGATCCACGGGAAGCTGCCGTACCCGACCACGATGACGAGGACCGCGACCACCGAGAGTCCGATCGCGATCCACGGCACGAGACGAAGGCGTTCGCGCAACACCGTCACGCCGAGGAGCACGGTCACGATGGGGTTGATGAAGTACCCCAGACTCGTCTCGATGACGTGACCGGTCAGCGCACCGATGAGGTACGTCTGCCAGTTGACGTAGATGAGCACACCGGCCACCGCCGTCAGCGCCAGGAGCCGGGGCTGCCGGACGATCGCCAGGAACGGCCGCCACGCGCGCAGCACCGTGAGCAGGATCAGGCAGAACACGAACGACAGCGCGATGCGCCAGGCGACGACTTCCCACGGGCCGGTCGGCTCCAACTGGAGGAAGTACAGGGGCAGCACGCCCCACAGGAGATAGGCGGCGAGGGCGAAGAGGCCGCCACGCACGGCTCCCGAGGCGGGCGGCGAAGCGGGGGTCACTTCCTCAGACTAAGCCCGCGCCCCGCCGCGGGTCCGCCGGTCATCGCGCATTCCCTGCCAAAGACGGGAACCCCGGATGCCGAGGCATCCGGGGTTCCCGTGAGGATCGCGAAAGATCAGCGCACGACCACCGCGAGGACGTCGCGAGCCGAGAGCACGAGGTACTCGTCGGCGCCGAACTTGACCTCGGTGCCGCCGTACTTGCTGTAGAGCACACGGTCGCCGACGGCGACGTCGAGGGGGACACGGTTGCCGTTGTCGTCGATGCGGCCGGGGCCGACGGCGACGACTTCGCCCTCCTGCGGCTTCTCCTTGGCGGTGTCGGGGATGACGAGACCACTCGCCGTGGTCTGCTCAGCCTCGACCTGCTTGATGACGATGCGGTCCTCGAGCGGCTTGATGGAAACCGACACGGTCTACCTCTTCTTTCTCGTTACAGAAGACTTGTCAGCACTCACGCGGGGAGAGTGCTAATTCGAGTGTAGAGAAGCACTGGCACTCATGCAACGCGAGTGCCAACACATTCCGCGCTTAGGCTGGCCGGGTGGAGATCGCCGAGCTGACCGCGCTGCTCACGCCCGGTGGCCTGACTCTGCTCGATGAGGTCGGACCGATCGCCACCACCGACGATGCCGCCCGCGCCGTTTCGCGCCTGCGGGCGGCCGGGCACTCCCCCGAACTCGTCGCCGCCGTCGTCGGCCAGGCACGACTGCGCGTGCGCGCGGCGGCGAAGTTCGGCCCGTTCGCCGACCGGATGCTGTTCACCCGCGCGGGGCTCGAGCAGGCCACGCGACTGTCCATCGCCGCGCGGCACGCGGGACGCTTCCGTGCCGCGGGCGTCACGTCGGTGGCCGACCTCGGCTGCGGGATCGGCGGCGATGCTCTGGGCCTCGCCGGGCTCGGCATCCGGGTGCACGCCGTCGACGCCGACGAGGTCACGGCCGCGATCGCCGCGTACAACCTCGCGCCCTTCGGCGACGCCGTCACCGTGGCTCACGGGCGCGCGGAGGACGCCGACCTCGACGGAGTGGATGCCGTGTGGCTCGACCCCGCGCGGCGCACGGCGGGGCACGGCGAAACGCGGCGCGTGTCGGCCGACCAGTGGTCGCCGTCGCTGGACTGGGTGTTCTCGCTGCTGCGGCGGTGGCCCGGCGGGGTGAAGCTCGGACCGGCGTTCGACCGGGAGTTGATCCCGGACGACGTCGAGGCGCAGTGGATCAGTGCGGACGGGTCCACGATCGAGCTGGTCCTGTGGTCGGGGAGCCTCGCCCGCGAGGGCGTGCGCCGCGCCGCTCTGGTCGTCCGCGGCGACGACGCGTGGGAGCTCACCGCCCCGACCGACGCCCCCGACGCCGAACCCCGCGAACTCGGCGCCTTCGTGCACGAGCCCGACGGTGCCGTCATCCGGGCGCGGCTGATCGGCGAGGTGGCTCGCTCGCTCGAGGCGGGAATGCTGGCCCCCGGCATCGCGTACCTGACCTCGGACGCGGCCCTCACGAGCCCGTTCGTGTCGTCGTTCCGCGTGCGCGAGGAACTGCCGACCGACACGAAGAAGCTGGCCCGGGCGTTGCGCGAGCGCGGCATCGGAACACTGGAGATCAAGAAGCGCGGGGTCGACGTCGATCCCGCGACCCTGCGGACGCGCCTGGCGCTGCGCGGGGAGGACTCCGCGACGCTCCTGTTGACGCGCATCGCGGGTCGGAGACGCGCGCTCCTCGCCGACCGCGTGGACTGAGCCCGCTCGCCGAGGCCGCGATCAGGCCGGGGCCGCGGCGTCTCCGCGGGTCGCGAGGAAGTCGTCGACCCGGTCTCTCGTCGCCGTCAGTGTCCGGATGCGCTCCGACAGGTCGTCCCGCACCCGCGCGAGCTGCACCACGAGCGCGTCGTGCGCGGCGGCCGGGGCCTCCCCGGTGCAGGCGAGCACCGACGTCACGACCTCGCGGGGAAAATCCATCCCGAAGAGCATCTGGATGACGATCGCCCGGTCGACGACGGAGTCGTCGTAGCGACGGTAGCCATTGGGCTCGCGCTCCGACCCGATCAGGCCCAGCTGCTCGTAGTACCGCAGGGAACGCGCACTCACGCCGCTGCGGGCGCTGACCTCGCCGATCCTCATCGCTTCCCCCTTGACCTTGACACGATGTCAATCTATACGCTCGCTGACGCCGCGGCCCACGGTGCGCTACGGCAGGAGGGAACCATGAGCGAGCACATCCCGGCGGCGAGGCGCACCCGGACCTTCGTCGTGGCGGGCGCGCCGGAGGGACCACCGAACCGACCGCTCGTGCTGGTCTTCCACGGATCGAGGCAAGACGGCGAGGGCCACCGCCGGTTCACCGGCCGCGCCCTGGACGGGCTCACCGACGAGGGACGCGCGGTGATCGCGTACCTCGACGGATATCGGGGCAATTGGAACGACGCCCGCGCGCAGAGCACCTTCCCCGCCAGGCGGCACGGGATCGACGACATCGCCTTCGCCCGAGAGGTCGTCCGCTCCCTCGCCGCGACCCACGGCATCGACACCTCGGCGGTCGTCGGCGTCGGCTTCTCCAACGGCGGCCAGATGATCCTCCGATTGCTGCACGAAGCGGAGGGACTACTCGCGGGTGGCGTCGTCGTCGCGGCCACCATGCCGGAGCGGGAGAATTTCCTCGCCGGGTTCTCGACGTCCACCGCCCACCCCGTACCCGTGACGATCGTGGCGGGCACCTCCGACCCGATCGTGCCGTTCGACGGCGGACGGATGCCGTGGTGGGCACGGAAGCTCTTCGCGATCGACGGGACGACGCTCTCGGCGACGGCGACCGCCGAGTACTTCGCGCAGCGCAACGGAATCACCGAGACCCCCGAGAGCCACGGCGCCGGACCCGGGAGCACCCCGATCGAGACGATCCGCTACCGCCAGGAGGGTCGACCGCCCGTCACGCTGCACGTCGTCCACGGCGGCGGCCACACCGTGCCCGGCCCCGCGACCGGTCTCCGGGTCGGACGCACCGGCGAGCACCCCGGCATCCGGGACATCGTCGCCGACATGCTGTCCGCGCTGCGGGTCTAGATCGTCGAGAGCTGCGGCAGCGCCCAGAACAGCCACCCGGCGCTGAAGACCACCGACACGACGGCGAGCACGAGAGCCCACACCGCCACCCGGCGGCTGTCGTGCGCGCGGCGCAGCGAGATGATCGAGGAGACGATCGCGACGACGCCGAGCGGCAGCAGCACCCCCGCGAACAGCGAGGCGACCAGCGCCGCGACGGCGAGCGCCAAGGCCCACGGCGCGACCGAGGGCGGGGCGGTCGGCACCGGCGGGCTCCACGGCAGGACGTGCTCGCCGAAGGCGGCCCGTTCCAGTTGCGCCGTCGGGAGGCGCTCGTCGTCGAAGGCGTCGCCCGCGGCGATCTGCTCCGCGGCCGTCGGC
>NZ_VBUM01000094.1 GCF_005774735.1 Microbacterium sp. 5K110
CCCCCGGGTCGACCTGCACATCCGCGAGGCGACGCACGACCAGCTCGAGGGGCGGATCGAATCGGGCGAGGTCGACGTCGCGTTCGTCTACGACACCCTCGTTCCCGGTCACCCCCGCCGCGAGCGCCTCTTCGCGCTGCCCGCGCACGTGCTGCTGGCCGCCGACGACCCGCTCGCGCAAGCCGAGACCGTGCGCCTCGAAGACGTCGCCCCGCGCGACCTCATCCTGCTCGACGCTCCTCCGTCCTCGGCCCACACGCTGTCGTTGTTCGAAGCGCGCGGGCTCACTCCGCGCATCCGTCACCGCACCGCCAGCTACGAGGCGGTGCGCACACTCGTCGGGAGAGGGCTGGGCTACGGCATCCTCGTGCAGCGGCCCGCGAACCCGGCGAGCTACGAGGGCTACCCTGTCGCCATGAAAGAGATCTCGCCGCCCGTGGACCCCGTCGGCATCGACGTGATCTGGTCGGCCACGATCGATCCCCCCGATCGTGTGCGGGCCCTCATCTCGTTCGCCCGCTCGATCAGTTGGACGTCGGCGTGAGCGCGCTGGTGTGGGCCGTGAAGCGCTCGCTCCTGGGATACGTGCGCGGCATGAGCGACGGCACGGTGGCAACGGCCGGGGGCGTACACGAGGGGGACGCCGGCTTCGTCTTCCCGGGCGACGGGCGCGTCTTCTCCGGCAGCGTGACCCTGACCGGGCACGGCGGCATGATGCGCGTCATCCTGGCCGACCCGGCACTCGTGACCCGAGGAGACACCTGGATGCTGGAGATCGCCGACCCCGACGACGGCGCGGCGCGACTGCCCTTCGCCACGGTCGCCGCGTTCGACGGCTCGACCGGCACGGGGGTCGCGCTCACCGCCGACGGCGCCGACCTGTTCTTCGGGCCCTACGAGGCGGGCACGCCGCTCGAGGACTTCACGATCCGCGCATGAGCACGAACGGGGACCGGATCACTCCGAGCGATCCAGGATGCCACGCACCCGCGCCCGCGCGTCGGTGAAGTCGTACGACCCGACGAGCGCGGAGGCCATGCGCACCGGGTCGCCGAAGAAGAAGTACTCGTACAGCGACTGCCGACCCGCGAACCCGGACACGGCGGCGTCGGCCGCGAGACGGAACAGCGCCGTGCGCTCGCGCGCGCCGAGCGTGGCCGATTGCAGGTACTGCTCGAGGTCGCCGTGGGCGTCGAGCGGGAAGTCCGCGGCGCTCGGGGTCGCCATGAGTCCCGACGCCCCCAGGGTGCGGATGATCTCCGTCAGCCGTGGCGAGACGTGGGTGGGGTACCAGTTGCGCGCCGCATTCAACGTCGCCCAGCGGGGAAGGAAGACGCCGAACTCGTTCGCCTCGCCGTCGACCTCGGCCGCCCGGAGCATGGCCCGCTCGATCTCGACGTAGGTGATGAGCTCCGCCAGCTGCTGCTGGATGTGGGGGAACCCCTGGATGCCGATCGCCTCCGCCATCGACGAGGCGAGGCCCAGGAAGAACTCGGTCTTGACCAGCGTGCGCGTGACGACCTGGTGCGTCATGAGAGCGCCGGCGCCGGTCTCGGTGTACAGCGCGTTGCACAGATCGGGGCGCCCCAGCACGAACACGCGCTCGGCCGGGACGAAGACGTCGTCGAAGACGGCGACGGCATCCATCTCGTCGAACCGGGCCGCGAGCGGCTCATCGAAGGCGGGACCGCCGCGGTGCAGGGGCGTGCGGCAGTGCAACCGCAGGCCGGGGGCGTCGGTGGGGATCGCGAAGGCGAAGCTGTAGGCGGCGTCCTCGGGCGCGTTGCGCAGCACGGTCGAGGGGAGCACGAGCAGTTCGTCGGCGACCGGTGCCGAGGTCGCGAGCATCCGCGCGCCGCGCACGACGATCCCGTCGGCGCGCTCCTCGACCACGCGCGCCGCGAGGGCTCCATCGCCCTGGCGGACGGCGGGCACCGCGCGGTTGACCTGCGGCGGGAGGAGCGTGTGCGAGAGCACGAGATCCTCGCTCCGCACGCGTTCGGCATACGCCGCGACGCGCGCGGCGTAGGCGTCCCCGGCCCGCGCGAAGAACGCGGACGACCCCGCGAAGGCGGCGAGCGCCGACGACAGGTAGTCGCCCGTGCGCCCGAGGAATCCCGCGCTCTCCCCCGCCCACACCTGCATCCCCCGGCGCCGGCGGGCCAGGTCGTCGGCGGAGCGCGGCACCAGGTGGGCGACCGGCTCGACCTCGCCGCCGTCTCCCACGAAGGTGACCTCCTCCCGGTGAGCCGGGTCGTGCGACAGATCCGCGAGACGGGCGTAGGCGCGCGCGACCGGCGCGAACGCCGGGTGCTCGGCGACGCGCGACGTGACCACCTCGCCGTCGACGTGGACCTCGAGGTGCCGGGCGTTCAGGCGGGCGAGGTAGTCGGAACCGGGGCGTGCGGGCATGGGGTGACCTTTCGAACGGCGAAGCCGGGAAGCGGGGAGAAGCAGCGCAGCCGGATCAGAACAGCAGCTCGTGGCCCCGGGGAGCCTCGTGCACGGTCGTGAACTGGCCGTTGACGAAGCCCAGGGCATCGCCGGCGCGGTAGCCGAAATCGGCGACCTTCCCGACGAAGAGCGTGTGGTCGCCGCCGTCGTACTCCGCCCACGGCTCGCACTCGAACCAGCTCAGCACGCCCGCGAGCCGCGGAGCCCGGTGCCCGTCCTCCCACACCGGCTCGACCTGCGGTCGACCCGCGAAGGTCAGCGCCAGACCCTGCTGCTCGGCGCCGAGGATGTTGATCGTGAAGAGGGTGTCGTGCAGCATCTCGTGCGTGCGCACCGTGCGCTGGATCGAGACGAGCACGAGCGGCGGGTCCATCGACACCGACGTGAAGGAGTTGACGGTGATGCCGTGCCGAAGCGGGTCTCCCGCGGCATCCACCGTGTCGAAGGTGACCACGGCCACACCCGTCGCGAACCGACCGAGCCCGCCGCGGAAGAAGTGCGCGGTCGGGCGGAACAGTGTCGACTCGGGCGGAAACGTCCCGAGGGAACTCATCATCATGGGCGGGGTCCTCTCTGACCGGCTGGGTCCATCGTGCGCCGCACGCGGCGTCATCGTCTGGTGAATCCGCGTGCGGGGCTTGGCCCTCAGCGCCGCGATCATCGCCGCCGCCGGGCGCGCGATGCCCGGGGCGACGTACGCTGTGGATGTCCGAGCCGATGGAGGCTCGCTCGATCACATCGATGTGAGGTGAGTGGCGATGCAATCCCCGACGCCGTCCCCGGTCGCGCCCGGCTTGATCCGCGAGCACGCCCTGGGCAAGGAGCAGTGGCAGGCGATCGCCTCGCGCTCGTTCGTTCCCCTGACGGTGGATTCCCCCCGGGGGACGCCGTTCAGTGCCCATATGGAGGGGCGGGTCAGCGACGGCATCCTGTTCTCCACCGTCCGCGCGAGCGGGCACTCGGTGACCCGTTCGCAGGACCTCGTCGACGCGTCCGCGGAGTCGTACGTCAAACTGACGCTGCAGCTCAGCGGCACCGGCGTCCTGACACAGGACGATCGGACGGCGCTGCTCTCTCCCGGCGACATCGTGCTCTACGACACCAGCCGCCCATACACCCTCGCCTTCGCCGACGACCTCGCGGCCGTGGTCGTGATGTTCCCGCACCGCATGATCAACATCGACGCGACGATCCTGCGGGGCCTCACCGCGGTGCGGATCCCCGGCGACCAGGGGTTCGCTCGCGCAGTCGGGCACTTCCTCGCGGGTCTGGCCAGCGCGCTGCCGACGCTCGACGAGGCCACGGGCGTGCAGGTGACGCACAACACGATGGACCTGATCGCCACGATGGTCGGGCAGGAGTTGCGCGACGCCCCGTGGTCGGACCCCCACGCGGAGCTGATGTTCCGCATCGACACGTTCATCAACGCGCACCTGCACGAGCCGGATCTGGGCCCGGAGCGGATCGCCGCGGCCGCGTACATCTCGACGCGCCACCTGCACACGCTGTTCCAGCGACGGGGGACGACGGTGTCGCACTGGGTGCGCGACCGCCGGCTCGACCACGTGCGCCGCGATCTCCGCGACCCGCGGCACGCCCGCGAGGGGGTGGCGGCGGTGGCGGCGGCGTGGGGCTTCACCGACCCGTCGCACTTCAGCAAGCTGTTCCGCGCCCAGGTGGGCGTCTCGCCGAGCGAGTACCGGGTCGCCCTGGTCGGCTGAGCCGATGCGACACGCGCGCCGAGAGGCCGCGGCGCCCGCGAGCGACGCCCGGGCGGGCAGCGACGCGCCGTGCGCACAGCAACGCGCCGTGCCGTGCGAACAGCAACGCGCCGGGGCGGGACAGTCGTCCCCGCCCCGGCGCGCGCACTCACACTCGGACGAGTTGCTCCGCGGCGAAGGTCATCACGACCGCGCCATTGGTGGCGTAGTTCGGCACATCGGCCTGGACCGCCTCCCCCTCGGGGGAGGCGAGAGCGGCACCGAGGTCCTCCGCGGAGTCGAAGGCGGCCTCGAACACCGCGAAGTACGGCGAGGGAGCGGGCCCCGGATCGACCGCCAGCGTGAAGGAGATTTCCCGCACACCGGGGAGCTTCTCGCACAGCGGCAGATGCACCGCGCGGTAATGCTCTTCGAAAGCGACCCGGTCCACCGGCTCGGGGTAGAGCACGAGCAGCTTATGCATGGGCGGGCTCCTCGCTCGCGTCGCGGGTCGCCGTGCGAGCGATCGCCGCGGCGGCCGTCTCGGGCGACCCGAGGACGTCGTCCCACTGGGCGATCGGATCGTTGAAGTTCTGCGTGAACTCATCCGCCAGGGTCGGTGACTGGCTCATCGCCCCCAGCAGGTCGATCATGTGCGGTGCCGGGGGCACCTGGACCATGAGGTTCGTCCAGTCGCTGACCTTCTCGACGCGTTCGCGACGCCGCTCCGCCGCGCGGCGGCCGAGGTCGGCACCGAACCCGAGATCCTCGAGGATCTCCTGGCCGACGGTGTACCCCGAGTACGAGGCCGAGTTCCCGCCCTGCCCGATGACGGGGTCGAGCACGGAGTGCACGTCGCCGGCCGCGATGACCACGGTGCCGTTGTCGAGGACGCGGTAGTCGTTGCGCAGCACGGGGCGCACCGCGCCCTGCAGGAGGTCCTGCGGTCGGGCGAGCGTGAAGGTGGATTCGTCGATCCGCGCGGCGACCGTCGGGTGATACTGCCGCATCTTCTCGAGGACGAGGCGGCGGAACGCCTCGGGGTCGTCGTCGTAGCGCGCGTCGGCGAGCACCTCGGTGTCTCCGCCGATGACGTTCTCGAACAGCAGGGCGTGGGTGTGCCCGGCGAAGCTGTAAAGGGGGATGTCGAGCAGCTCCCCGTGCCCGGGCGCGATGCTGAGCGTCACGCTCTTGGTGTCCTCGTTCGCGACGCCGTGCCAGAGCCCGACCATCAGGCGGCGCTGGGGCCCGGCATACGGGGTCTTGGCCTCGTTGATGCCGAAGAAGTCGCCGAGGGACTTCTTGCCCGAGGCCACCACGAGGGCGTCGTGCTTCTCGCTCAGCGCGTCGAGATCCTCGGCCTCGACGGAGCGGATCTCGATCCGCCCTCCGCGGTCCTCGAAGTCGCCCATGAGCGTCGGCTGGTAGATCCGGTAGTCCACCGCGCGCGAGGGACTCTGGAAGTTGCCGCGGAAGAACAGCTCGGCGCCGCCCACCCAGTGGTGGTGGCAGAAGTAGCCGAACTCCTCCACCGGCCAGTGGTCGACGCCCAATTCGCGTTCGCGTTCGATCGTGACCGCGTGGTGGGCGACGCTGTTGGGCAGTCGCCCCTCGGCCACCTGATCGGCGGTGCGGTCGGTGTAGATGGTGACGGGGATGTCGTGCTGCCGCAGCAGAAGGCCCAGATGCAGGCCCGCCGTTCCGGCGCCGACGACGCCGATGTTCGTCATGCGTCCTCCTGTGGATGCTCTCTCACGGAGCGCTTCTCTGCGCGCCGTGTGCCACCGACGGTAGGTCCTCGGGCACGGATGCAGAATCCTCCCGCCCCACCGTCACACCCACGCACCAGACACCGGCGTCGAGGGACCAGCCGCGCACGTCGCGGCGGAGAGCGGGAGCGCGAGAGCTACCGACGACGACGAACAGCCGGGGCACTCGAGCGTGCGTCCCGGCCGTTCGTGTCGCGCGGTGGCGTCCGATCAGTCCTCGTCGTCGCCGTCTTCGTCCTCGTCGTCGTCGCCGACGATCTCGATGTCCTCGACCTCGAGCTCGGGGGTCAGCTGCACGTGCACGAGGGCGTCGGGGAACGACGTCGCGCCCGCGAAGACCACGATGACCGCGTCCGCGAAGACACCGACGCCCACGGCCTCGAGGTCGGTGCGCAGGTCGACGTCGGAGCCGATCTCCTCGTCGCCCAGGGCGTCCTCGATATCGCTGACGACCTCGTCGACGATCGCGCGCCACCGGTCCTCGCTGATGGCCAGGATGTCCGACAGCGACGTCATGATCGCGTCGATGTCGGGGTCGTCGACGTCCTCGATCTCGGGGTCGAGGTCGACCTCGACCTCGACACCGGCGGCATCCAGGTGCGCGAGACCCACGACGGTGTCGTCATCGATCGTCGGCTCGTCGAGCAAGCCGCTGTCGGTGACGCGGCGGAGGAGGTCGTTCAGGACGGATGCAGTCATGAGAAGACGATGTCACGTCCCGGGGCGCGGCGCATCCGTCGGCGTGTCGGGTCCCCGGGCGTTCAGGCCGCGTGCGCGCGCGGTTCACTCGCCGCGCGGCTCGGCGGCCGCCGAGCGGGCGCGGGGCGGGTCAGATCCCGGTCGCGCGCTCCGCGGCCTCGACGACGTTCGTCATGAGGAGGGCGACCGTCATCGGCCCCACCCCGCCGGGGTTGGGCGAGAGGAAGCCGGCGACCTCGGCGACGTCGGGGTGCACGTCGCCGAACACGCGGCTCTTGCCGGTCTCGGGGTCGGTCTCGCGGGTGACGCCGACATCGAGGACGGCGGCGCCGGGCTTGACGTCCTCGGCGCGCACGATGTGCTTCACTCCGGCCGCGGCGACGATCACGTCGGCCTCGCGCAAATGCTTCGCGAGGTCCGCGGTACCGGTGTGGGTGAGCGTCACGGTCGCGTTGATCTCGCGGCGGGTGAGCAGCAGCCCGATCGAGCGGCCGATCGTCACGCCGCGACCGACGACGACGACCTCTTTGCCCTTCAGGTCGTAGCCGTTGCGCACGAGGAGTTCGATGACCCCGCGCGGGGTGCACGGCAGGGGCGTGGTGATCGGCGCGTTGACGTTGAGCACGAGACGCCCGAGGTTGGTGGGGTGCAGGCCGTCGGCATCCTTCGCCGGATCGATGCGCTCGAGGATCGCGTCGGTGTCGATGTGCTTCGGCAGCGGCAGCTGGACGATGTACCCGTGGCACGCGGGGTCGGCGTTGAGCCCGTCGATGACCGCCTCGACCTCCTCTTGCGTGGACTCGGCGGGGAGCTCGATCTGGATCGAGTTCATGCCGATGGCCTCGGACTCGCGGTGCTTCATGCCGACGTACAGCTGCGATGCCGGGTCGGCCCCCACCAACACCGTCGCGATGCCCGGGACGACGCCGCGCGCACGCAGTGCCGCGACCCGCTCGGCCAGCTCGGTCTTGATCGCCGCAGCTGCGGCCTTGCCGTCGAGTCTCGTCGCCGTCATGGCATCCCTCGTTCTGTGTGATCGGTAGGTGACCGGGTGGCCCGTGGGCCCGATGAACGCTCCGACGAGCGAAACACGCCGCCCCACGCCGTGTCTCACTCGCGGCAGCGTTTATCGCGGGTCCTCGAGCACCGGATGCCGGGGCGGACCGCCGCATGCGTGCGACGCCCGCCCCGGCCGGGGCTTACTGGTGCAGGCCGGGGTACAGCGGGAAGGCCGCGGTGAGCACGGCCACGCGGGCTCGGAGCGCCTCGAGGTCGGCACCGGGCTGCAGGGCGAGCGCGATGATGTCGGCCACCTCGGTGAACTCGGCGTCACCGAAGCCGCGGGTCGCGAGCGCCGGCGTGCCGATGCGCAGGCCCGAGGTCACCATCGGCGGACGCGGGTCGTTGGGGACGGCGTTGCGGTTGACCGTGATGTGGATCTCGTGCAGCAGGTCTTCGGCCTGCTTGCCGTCGATCTCGGCATCCCGCAGGTCGACGAGCACGAGGTGCACGTCCGTGCCGCCCGAGCGCACGGCGATGCCGGCGCTCTTGACGTCGTCCTGCGTGAGGCGATCGGCGATGATCGACGCGCCGCGCAGCGTGCGCTCCTGACGTTCCGTGAACTCCGGCGTCATCGCGAGCTTGAACGCCGTCGCCTTGGCGGCGATCACGTGCATGAGCGGACCGCCCTGCTGGCCCGGGAAGACCGCGGTGTTGATCTTCTTGGCCAGGTCGGCGTCGTTGGTGAGGATGAGGCCCGAGCGGGGGCCGCCGATCGTCTTGTGCACGGTGGTCGAGACGACGTGCGCGTGCGGGATCGGCGACGGGTGCACGCCCGCCGCGACGAGACCGGCGAAGTGCGCCATGTCGACCCACAGGTACGCGCCCACCTCGTCGGCGATCGCGCGGAACGCGGCGAAGTCGAGCTGACGGGGGTACGCCGACCAGCCGGCGATGATGACCTTCGGCTTGTGCTCGAGGGCGAGACGGCGCACCTCGTCCATGTCGATGAGCGAGGTCTCGGGGTCGACACCGTAAGCGACGATGTCGTACAGACGGCCCGAGAAGTTGATCTTCATGCCGTGCGTGAGGTGGCCGCCCTGGTCGAGCGACAGGCCGAGCAGGGTGTCGCCGGGGCGGGCGATCGCGTGCAGCACCGCGGCGTTCGCGGTGGCACCGGAGTGCGGCTGCACGTTCGCGAACCCGGCGCCGAACAGCGCCTTCGCCCGCTCGATCGCGAGCTCTTCGGCGACGTCGACCTCTTCGCAGCCGCCGTAGTACCGGCGACCCGGGTAGCCCTCGGCGTACTTGTTGGTCAGGACGGAACCCTGCGACTGCAGCACCGAGACGGGCACGAAGTTCTCGGACGCGATCATCTCGAGATAGCCGCGCTGGCGGTCGAGCTCGCGCTCGAGAACCTGGGCGATCTCGGGGTCGACCTCCGAGAGGGGGGCGTTGAAGTACGGATCGGTCATGCGATCTCCTTGACGATGGCTTCGGATGCCGCGGGCTCGGGCGAGTCCGCGGAGATACCGCATCGACCCAGGCGTGCGGTCGAATACCGTCAAGCGGTCGCTCCCCGGTGGTGTCCCACCTCAACGCCAGTCGCGACGACGATCACACTACCGGGTTCGCGCGCGACGCGCCCGGGCGAGTGGCTCGTCCGCGAGGTATTCCGGATGCCGCGGCCCGCCGCCCGCGTAAAATGGCGGGGTGACCGATACCCCCAACGTCCGCGCGCAGGCGCCCCTGGCCCCCGGCATGCGCCCGCGTCCGACGGCGGTCGAGATCGGCAGCGTCCTGTGCGGCGTCGCCGCCTTCGTCACTCTCGCGATCTGGGGCTTCACCGCGTGGCCGCTGCCCTGGAACATCGTCGCGGGCCTCGGCGCTCCGGCCCTGGCGATCGTGGTGTGGGCGCTGTTCGTCTCGCCCCGGGCCGTGCTCCCCGTGCACCCGTTCGTCCGCGCGATCGTCGAGCTCTTCGTCTACGCCGCCGCCACCATCGCCTGGTGGAGCATGGGGCAGGCGTGGATCGGGCTGATCTTCGCGATCGTCGCCGTGACCTTCGGCGCTCTCAACGGCCGGCGACGCCTGGCATGACCGACGACGTCCTCGCGCGGCTCCGGGCCGAGCTCGGCGACCGGGTCGACGTCTCCCCCGCGGCGCTCGACGCCGTGCGCGCCGACAAGTCCGGTCACGCCTCCGACGGGCTGCCGGTCGCGGTCGTCCACGCGGCGTCGGTCGCCGACGTCCAGGCCGTCCTGCGGATCGCGACGGCCACGCGCACCGCGGTCGTCCCGCGCGGAGCGGGCACGGGCCTGGCGGGCGGGGCGAACGCCGGCGG
Organism: Microbacterium sp. 5K110; assembly: GCF_005774735.1. Lineage (GTDB taxonomy): Bacteria > Actinomycetota > Actinomycetes > Actinomycetales > Microbacteriaceae > Microbacterium. The sequence continues at coordinate 9,966 of NZ_VBUM01000094.1, forward strand.
CGGTGAGATCGCGCTGTCGCTGCGCGGAATGGACCGCGTGCTCGAGGTGCGGCCCGACGACCTGCTCGCGGTGGTCGAGCCCGGCATCCTGAATGCCGATCTCAACGCCCGACTCGAACCGCACGGGGTGTGGTGGGCGCCGGACCCGGCCAGTCGCGCGATCTCGACGGTGGGCGGCAACATCGCCACCGGTGCGGGCGGGCTGCTGTGCGCGAAGTACGGCGTCGTGCGCGACGCGGTGCTCGGCGTCGACCTCGTCCTCGCGGACGGCCGCCTGATGCACCTCGGCCACCGCAGCGTGAAGGGAGTGACGGGCCTCGACCTCACCTCGCTCGTCATCGGATCCGAAGGGATCCTCGGCGTCGTCGTCGGCGCGACCCTCAAGCTCCGTCGGCTCGTCGCCGGGGAGCGGGTGACGCTGACCGCCCTGTTCGACGACGTGCGCGCGGCCGCGGTGGCCTCGGCCACGGTCACCGCATCCGGCATCCAGCCCGCCATCATGGAGCTGATGGATGCCACGAGCCTCGCGGCCGTCCACCGACTGCTGTCACTGCCCGCGGCGCCGGCCGGGTCGTCGCAGCTGACCATCCAGACCGATGGACCCGTCGCCGCCGACGAAGCGCGAGCGATCGCCGCGGTGCTCCAGGCGGCCGGCGGCCGTGTCGCCGTCGCCGCGGACGACGCCGAGGGCGAGAAGCTCCTGGCGGTGCGGCGGGCCCTGCACCCCGCCATGGAGACGCTCGGGACGACGCTCATCGAAGACGTGTCCGTCCCGCGCAGCGCCCTCCCGGCGATGTTCGACGAGATCGGGCGCATCGAGCGGGAGTTCGGTCTCGTGATCCCCACCGTCGCGCACGCGGGTGACGGGAACCTGCACCCGAACTTCGTGTTCGAGGGGGCCGACGTTCCCCCCGTGGTCTGGGATGCCGCCGAAGAGCTGTTCCGCGCCGCGCTCGCCCTGGGCGGCACGCTCACCGGCGAGCACGGCATCGGCGTGCTCAAGCGCCAGTGGCTCGCCGATGAGCTCGGCGACGACCAATGGCGGTTGCAGCGCGACATCGCGCGGGTCTTCGACCCGCTCGGCATCCTGAATCCGGGCAAGGTCTTCGCGCCGTGATCCGAGCCGCGGCAGCGTGACCAGAACGTGACAAACCTCACCGCCGAGGCCCAGAGTGCCCACATACCATGGAAAGACTGACTTTTCGGGGGGTTCTCACATGACCGACGGCGCGAACGGCACCGACGGCGTCACCTACGCCTGGGCTCCGCCCGAGCCCGCCAAGCGGAAGAACCGCTCGGGCCTGTGGATCGGCATCCCCGCGGGCGCGACCGCGGTCGCCCTCATCGCGGCCTCACTGGTCCTCATCGCTCCCGGCGCCTCGGTGGCCGGCGTGCAGATCGGCGGGCTCACCGCCGGCGGCGCCGCACAGGCGATCTCCGCGCACCTGGCAACGACCGAGGTCACGATCGAGAGCCCCGCGGGCGAGGTGACCGTCACCGGCGCCGAGCTCGGTGCGACGGTCGACGCCACCGCCATCGCCGAGAAGGCCTTCGCCGAGAACCCGATGTGGAAGCCCGCGTCCTGGTTCCCCGCCGGCACGGGCGTGCAGATCCACGTCGATCCCGCCGAAGCGGCGGCGGTCCTGCGCGAACGCGCCCCCGGCACGTATCGCGCCCCGGTCGACGCCACCGTCGCGTTCGACGCCGGCTCGCAGTCGTACGTCACCACGCCCGCCGAGGCCGGCGAGGGCATCGACGTCTCCGCCGTGACCGCGGCGCTGCAGTCCGCCTTCGACGCCGGCACCGTCCGCACCACGGTGCAGGCCGGATTCGTTCCGGTCGACGCGCCCGTCAGCACGCAAGAAGCCGACGCCGCCGTCGCCACGCTCAACGGCATCCTGGATTCGGCCGGCTTCTACGTCGGCGACGAGCGCACCGTTCCCGTCGACCGCGCGGCCGCCGCTTCGTGGCTCACCGTCACCTCCGACGGCCACGGCGCTTTCACCATCGCCGCCGATGAGGCCGAGATCCAGAAGGCCGTGGACGGCCTGCCGGGCCAGGTCGATCGCGGCGCCGTCAACGCCGACGTCATCGTGGACTCGGGCGGCGAAGTGATCCACACGATCACCGAGGGGCAGACCGGCCGCGCGCTCGGCGACACCGCCGGCATCGCCGCGGCGTTCGCCGCTCAGCTGGCCGACGGCAACGGCAAGTACGCCCTCACCGTCGCCGAGACGCCCTTCGAGACCACCAAGACCGAGCGCCGGATCGACGTCAACCTCAGCACGCAGACCACGACGCTGTGGCAGAACGGTCAGGTGTACCGCACCTACACGATCTCGTCGGGCGCCGGCGACCACGCCACGCACACCGGCAACTTCCGCATCGGCTGGAAGACCAGCATGCAGGACATGGGCTGCGTCCCCGGCTACGACTACTGCACGAAGGACGTCCCCTGGGTCGCCTACTTCAACGGCGACGAGGGCTTCCACGGCACCTACTGGCACAACAACTTCGGGACGCCGATGAGCCACGGCTGCATCAACATGACGATCCCGCAGGCCAAGGAGCTCTACGACTGGGCCTACCGCGGCACCGAGGTCTCGGTCCACTACTGAGCCCCACCCGCGGACAGGGGTCGGATGCCACGGCATCCGGCCCCTTCTTCGTTCCGCGCCGCGCAGGCACCCGGTGCACAACTCCTGCAGCGTGCGGGCGCTGCCCCGCGCCGCACGTGCGACCGCCGGCTCGTGCCGGAGTTGTGCCGGAGTTGTGCCGCAGCCGGGCCGCAGCCGCGGACGTCGACACGGCGTCGGAGAAGCCGTCGCCACAGGCCCCGCGACGCGGAGCGCCCCTGCACAACTCCTGCATCGCGCGCCGCCGCGGCCCTCGGACCGCCGTCGGGACAGCGTTCCGCCGGAGCTATGCAGCAACTGGGCCGCAGCCGCGGACGTCGACACGGCGTCGGAGTAGCCGTCGCCACTAGCCCGGCGAGGCGGAGCGCCCCTGCACAACTCCTGCATCGCGAACCGCCGCGGCCCTCGGGCCGCCGCCGGGACAGCGTTCCGCCGGAGTTATGCAGGGGCCCGACGGCCGCACAGCGCCGTGGGAATGG
>NZ_VBUM01000095.1 GCF_005774735.1 Microbacterium sp. 5K110
GGCCCCGGCCGGGGACGGCGGCGCGGGCCATGCGGCAGCGCCCGACGGCGTTCCGGGCGCTCCGGCCGGCGGGCCCCAGGCAGGCGCCGGGGACCAGGTGCGGCCCGCACCCACGCGGTACGGGTCGGGGAGATCCTGTGCGCCCGAGTCTCGCGCGTCGACGTAGGCGAAGAGGTCGTGGTCGAGACCCTCCACGCGCATGCGGGCGTCGACGTAGACCAGCACGGCCGACGTCGACTGCACCACGACCGCGATGCACTGCACGAGCAGGATGCCGACCTGCCCGACCAGCTGGATGACGACGAACGCGATGAGGGCACTGGGGTCGGAGGCACCGGTGGGGGCGACGATCGTGGAGATCCCCCCGGAGAGGAGGCCCAGTGGGATCGAGATGACCTGTCCCACGACCCCGAACGCGAGGGAGATGATGACGATCACGCCGAACGTCGGCCAGAACCGGCGCCGCGTCAGCACCCAGGACCGGGCGATGGCCCGGCGGATACCGACGCCCTCGAGGATCATCGCGGACGGGACGAGGAAGAGCTTCGTCGCCAGCCACAGGTACAGCGGGATGAGCCCGAGCGCGAAGAGGATGCCGGCCACGATGCCGAGCGGAAGCAGCACGAGACCGAGGAGGACGGCGATCCCGCCGAGCAGTGCCAGGACGACGGCCATGGCCAGCAAGATGAGGAGCGAGTAGCCGATGAGTCGGAGGAACACCGGCCGCACGCGACGCCATGCGTCGCGGAGCGTCGGCTTCTCGGCGACCACGGCCGAGGCGACCTCGGAGACGACGACGGCCTGCACGAGAACGCTGAGACCGCCGGCGAGGGCGCCCAGGACGAGAGCAGCGAGGCCGGTGAGGGCGATCGACCCGACCAGGACGGTGTCGAACTCCTCGGTGCCCTCGACCAGCGTGTCGAGCCGCGCGAAGGTCGCGATGGCGACCGCGGCGACCGCGACGCTGACGATGACGTAGGCGAGCGTCTGCACGAGAAGGGCGAACCCGAGGAGGACCCGCGGGTTGTGCCGGAGGGCCACGAAGGACCGACCGAGGATGGTGCCGAAGCCGTAGGGGTGGAGCGGCACGATGCCGGCGCGCGAGGCCGGCGTCCAGGCGGGGTACGCGGTCACGATGGCGCCTCCTCGGCGGTCGGCTGTGTCCTTCATCGTGTCACACACCCCCCGCACGCTCGGCCGCATCGCGGACACGTCGACTACGCTCGGGGTGATGCGCCCCCACCCGCGGCGCCTTGCCCGTTCTCGAACGGGTCCGAGACGGAAGACGTACACCCGATGACTTCACGGATCCTGGTGGTCGACGATGACACCGCGCTGGCCGAGATGATCGGCATCGTGCTGCGCACCGAGGGATTCGAGACGGTGTTCTGCGCCGACGGTGCGCACGCGGTCGAGGCCTGGCGCACCGAGCGTCCCGACCTCATCCTCCTCGACCTCATGCTCCCGGGCGTCGACGGCATCGAGATCTGCACCCGCGTGCGGGCGGAGTCCGGCATCCCGATCATCATGCTCACGGCGCGCACCGACACCGCCGACGTCGTCAAGGGTCTCGAGTCCGGCGCCGACGACTACATCGTCAAGCCGTTCAATCCGAAAGAACTCGTCGCCCGCATCCGTACGCGGCTGCGCCCCACCCAGGCCGCGGTCGACGAGACGCTGCGCATCGGCGACCTCGTCGTCGACGTCGCGGCGCACGAGGTCCGCCGCGGCGACACGCCGATCGCGCTCACGCCGTTGGAGTTCGAACTCCTCGTCGCGCTCGCCGAGAAGCCGCAGCAGGTCTTCTCGCGCGAGATGCTCCTCGAGCAGGTGTGGGGCTACCACTACAAGGCCGACACCCGCTTGGTGAACGTGCACGTGCAGCGCCTGCGGGCCAAGATCGAGGCCGACCCCGACAACCCGCGCATCGTGACCACCGTGCGCGGGGTCGGCTATCGCGCCGGCGCGGTGGCTTGAGGCCCGCATGACGGGCGCGGTGCGCGCAGTTCCGGTCTCGCGGATCAGGCGGCCGATCGATTGGCGCGACATCCGTGACCGCCTCGCGACCCTGTGGCGGCGGTCGCTGCGGTTCCGCACGATCGTCATCACGGTCGCGCTGACCGCCGCGACGATCCTCGTCACGTGCGTGGCGATGGCCCTGGTCATCCAGAACGAGCTGTTCACCGCCCGCAAGGACCAGGTGCTCCTCGAGGCGCAGCGCGCGACGGCCGCGGCCCAGGCCACGCTCGACGCCGCGGTGGACTCCACGGATCCCGCCGCGGCGCAGACGCTGATGAACGGCATCGCCACGCGCCTGTCGCAGCAGTCCTCCAGCGACCTCATCGCCCTCTACCGCATCGGGCCGCCGTCGCCGCTGGCCCCGCAGCCCTTCATCTCTCCGGCTTTCGACTCCTCGATCGTCACCCAGGCGCTGCGCACCCAGGTGCAGTCCAACCCCGATCTGCAGTGGTGGCAGTCGGTGGCGCTGCCCTCGGACGACGGCCGCATCGTGCCCGGCATCCTGGTCGGTCATCAGCTCCGGTTCCCCGCCGAGGACGGCGTCGACTACTACGAGCTGTACATGGGCTACGACCTCGCCAGCGCGTCGCAGACCCTCGCGTTCGTCCAGGTCCTGCTGTGGGTGGTGGGGCTGGTGCTCGTGGTGCTGATCGGCGCGATCGCGTGGGTCGTGCTGCGGTCGGTCACGACTCCGATCGCGGATGCCGCCGAGACCAGCGCCAAGCTCGCCGCGGGCGACCTGGGCGTCCGGCTGCCGGTGCGCGGCGAGGACGAACTGGCGACGTTGAACCGGTCGTTCAACGCGATGGCCGACAGCATCGAGTCGCAGATCAAGGAGCTCGCCGATCTCTCGCTCGTGCAGCAGAGGTTCGTGTCCGACGTCTCGCACGAGCTGCGCACACCGCTGACCACGATCCGCCTCGCCGCCGACATGATCAACGACCAGCGCGGGGAGTTCGAGCCGGCCACGGCGCGCGCCGCCGAGCTGCTGCACGCGCAGGTGCAGCGCTTCGAGGTGCTCCTGGGCGATCTGCTCGAGATCAGCCGGTACGACGCCGGATCCGTTCAACTCGAGCTCGAGCCCACCAGCATGGCGCACCTCGCCGAAGACGTCATCGCGTCGATGGAGCAGCTCGCCCAGCAGCACGGCAGTGACGTGCGGCTGGTCGCGCCCGGCGGCTACACGCCCATCGACATGGACGCCCGGCGCGTCCGTCGCGTCGTGCGCAACCTGCTCGGCAACGCCATCGAGCACGGCGAGGGCCGTCCCATCGTCGTCTCGGTCGACAGCGACCGGGATGCCGTGGCCCTCAGCGTGCGCGACTTCGGTCTGGGCATGCGCGCCGAAGACGTCGAGCGCGTGTTCGACCGGTTCTGGCGGGCCGACCCGTCCCGCGTCCGTACGATCGGGGGGACGGGCCTCGGGCTCTCGATCGCCCTGGGAGATGCCCGCCTGCACGGGGGCACGCTGTCGGTGTGGTCCGAGCTCGGTCGCGGATCGAACTTCCTGCTCACCCTCCCGCGCGACGGCCGCCCGCTCGGCGGGTCGCCGCTGCCGCTCGTGCCCGAGGACGAACAGGGCGGCGCGCTCGAGGCGCTCGGCCTCACCCAGCCGATCTCCCTCGGACGGACGGGGAGGACCCCCTCGTGAAGCGCGCACTCGCCGGCCTCGGACTCCTGCTGGTGCTGGCCCTCACCGCCTGCACCGGTCTTCCCACGACCGGCTACGTCAACCCCGGCCGCGGGCCGCAGGGCGACGACTCCCAGGCCTTCGCCTTCGTCCCCGACGGACCGCAGGACGACGCCTCTCCCGCCGAGATCGTCGAGGGGTTCCTGCGGGCCGGGTCCGGCCCGGCCGACGACTGGGCGACGGCGAAGCTCTTCCTCGCCCCGGGGACGCAGTGGGACCCGCGCACCCGCGTGACGATCGACCGCCTCGCCGACCGTCGCGCGACCGCCGTGCCCGACGGCTCGTCGGTGGGGGTGCAACTGTCCACCGTCGCCGGTGTGGATGCCAACGGGGCCTACTCCCCGGCGGTGAACGGTGCCACTCAGACCCTGTCGTTCAGCCTCGCGCGCGTCGACGACCAGTGGCGCATCACGTCCGCGCCCGACGGCGTCGTTCTCTACGAAGAGGTTTTCCCGACCGTCTACCAGGCGGCATCCGTGGCGTACTTCGATCCGACGTGGAGCTTCATCGTGCCCGACGTGCGGTGGTTCCCGCGCCCGCTCGTGGCCAGTCGTGTGACCACGGCGCTCGTCGACGGGCAGCCCAGCGGGTGGCTCGCGGGTGCCGTGCGCAGCGCATTCCCCGACGAGCTGTCGCTGGTGGGGCGCTCGGTGACCCTGTCCTCTCGCGGCGTCGCCCAGGTGCAGTTGCCCCGGGCGGCGCTGAGCCTGGATCGGACGACCCTGGACCGCATGCAGACCCAGCTGGCGCGCAGCCTCGTCACGGCCGGAATCAGCGAAGTCCAGATGACGGTGGACGGGACTCCCATCGCCGCCAGCGAGCTGCCGGTGAAGGTGACGCGCGTCGACCCGTCGCCCGCGGTGCTGACGGCCGACGGCAGCTTCGGGGTCCTCAGCGGCGAGGCCGTCGAGACCATTCCCGCCCTGTCGGACGCGGTGGAGTCGCTCGCCCCGACCAGCATCGAGCTGGAGGCCGATCGCAGCCTCGCGGCCGTCCTGACGCAGCAGGGCACCGTCGCCAGCGCCCTCGCGGACGGGGCGACCTACCTGCTCGACGATCGGCCGGGCCTGCTCCCGCCGTCGATCGACGCCGAGGGAGCGATCTGGAGCGTCCCGCGCACCGCTCCCTCCCAGCTGCGCGCCTACACTCCCCAGGGCGTGCCCCGCGACATCGGGAACGCCTGGCCGGACGCGTCGGAGGTCGTGGCGTTCCAGATCTCCCGCGACGGCACGCGGATCGCCGCGGTCGTGACCGTCGCGGGCGTGCGTGAGGTGTGGCTGGCCGGCATCGTCCGCGAGGGGACGACGGTCAACCTCGGACCGCCGCACGTGCTCTCGTTCTCGGAACCGGGTGCGTTCGACCTCGCGTGGCTCGACGACACCACGGTGGGCGTGTTGACCTCCGTCGAGGGTGCCGCTCGTCTGGACGAGCTCAGCGTCGGCGGGCGCGGCACGGTCGGACCGGTCCCCGAGAACGCCCGGGCGATCGCGGGCGGGAGCGCGAGTGTGCGCATCCTCGATGATTCCGGGCGCCTGTTCAGCCGCCGCGGCAGCTCGTGGACGCTCGTGGCCAGCGACATCCGCGTGCTCGCGGTGCAGCAGGGCACGACGTCCTGACCGCTCCTGCCGAGGCGCCGTCTTCGGCCGGCTGTCCACGGATCGTGCGACCGCGCCCCCACGGAGCCCGGGAGACCCGGCATCCTGACGTCGTGACCGCTCCACTCCCGACGTTGTGGTCGCACGGATGGCGTGCGGCGGCGTTCGACGCCCTCGCGTTCTGGTTCCCGGTGGCGTGCGCGGGCTGCGGCGTGCTCGACGTCGAGGTGTGCGACGAATGCCGCGCGTCGCTCGCGCCCCGCGTGCGGCGGCGTCTGCTCACCGTGGATGTCGAGGTGGTGAGCGCGGTGCGATTCGACGGTCCGGCCGCCCGGATGATCCGCGCCCTCAAGACGGACGGGCGGACGGGACTGGCGCGTGCGCTCGGCCCCGCCCTCGCCGCGGCGCTCGCCGTCGCGCCCGCCGGCGCGACCGTGACGACGGTGCCCGCCTCGCGCGCGGCCGATCGGCGACGCGGATACCGCCCGGTCGACCTTCTCGTGCGCCGCGCGGGGGTACGCCCCGTCCCGCTCCTGCGGATGCGGCGCACCGCGGCCGATCAGCGCGGACTCGACCGTCGCGCTCGGCAGGTGAATGTCTCCGGTGCCTTCGTCGCGCGCCGTCCTCCTCCGGGTCCGGTCGTGATCGTGGACGACGTCGTGACCACGGGGGCGACCTTGACCGAGGCGGTCCAGGCGCTGCGGGCCGCGGGAGCGGACGAGGTTCTCGCCGTCACGCTCGCAGACACGCCGAGACGCAGCGGATCCTCACATGAATCGGAGGTGATTGGTACGTGACAGGTCAGTGTCGCGCCACTACCGTGGGGATGACTGAAGGCGACGGCTGTTCCGCCCTTAGACCGGGCGGAACCCGGAACAAGGAGGTCACGGATGGACACCAGCATCGTCGGCGTGGGAGTCGGTATCACCGATCGATTCCGCACGGTGGTCGAAGAGAAGGTCAGCCGGATCGAGCACCTCGCGCCCCGCGCGACGTCGCTCGAAGTGAAGGTCACCCACCGCTCCTATCGCAACGGGCGCATGGAGGATGACACGGTCGAACTCACCCTCGACGGGAAGGGCCCCGTCGTGCGGGCCGAGGCGACCGACACCGACAAGTTCGCCGCTCTCGATCTGGCCGTCGACAAGATCTCGGAGCAGGTCCGTCGGGCGAAGCAGAAGCGCGTCGATGCGCGGAACCACCCGCGCGGAGCGAAGTTCGAGAAGGGAACGGGAGAGCTCTCGGGCATCGACGTCCAGCCCGCCTCGGTCGACGTGCTGCACGCCGTCGCCACGGGTGAGGTCCCCGTGCTCTCCGGTGCGGAGTCGGAAGAGGACTACTCGCCCGTCGTCATCCGGCAGAAGCAGTTCGACGCCGAGTGGATGACGGTCGAAGACGCCGTCGACCGCATGGAGCTCGTCGGCCACGACTTCTTCTTGTTCATCGACGCCCGCTCCGACCACCCCAGCGTGGTCTATCGCCGCAAGGGCTGGGACTACGGCGTCATCGCCTTGGGGACGCAGGCGTCGCCCGAGGAGCGCGTCGCGTCCTGATCACGAACGCACGAAGCGGGGCCCCGTCCATCGGACGGGGCCCCGCTTTCGCGTATCGGCGACGGCTCAGCCGTCGAAGATGTCGCCCAGCAGGGAACCGATGACGAGGCCGCCGAGCATGCCGCCGACCATGTTGCCGCCGCCCATGCCGCCGCCGCGGCCGGATCCGCCGCCACCGTACCCGTTGCCGCCCCAGTCGTCGGGCCGGGACTGCTCGATGTCGCGCTGCGCGAGCTGGAGGGACTCGGATGCCAGCCCTCCGGTCCGTCGCGCGGTGGCCAGCACCGTCTCGCGCTGCTCCTCGGGGATCGGGCCGAGGGGCAGTCCCGCGCGCAGCCGCTCGGCCTCGACGAATCGCGTGCGGGCATCCGCACCGATCCAGCCGCGGTGGCCGGTGATGAGGCCGCGGGCCACGGCGAGCTGACGGTCGGCGTCGTCGATCGCGTGCTCGACCTGCTCTTGCGAGGGGACCGGCCGCGCGGCACGCTCGCGCGCGAGATCGAGGTCGGCGTTCGCCTGACGCAGCGAAGAGAGTGCGGCGAACGGGTCGGTGCGCGCTCCGGCGGCGGGGAGGGCCGCGAGCTCGCGCTCGAGGGTCGCCATCGCCTGCAGGACGACGGGCGTCTGCGGACCGCGCCGCGCCTCGACGAGGTCGCCGCGAGAATCGTCGATCACGGCGGCGAGCGTCGACTCGGCGCGCAGCGCCTCGATCTCGAAGGTGTCGACGGCATCCAGCAGGGACTCGGCACGCCGGACCGCCTCGGTCGACGCCTCGAGCGCCACCGACGCCTGCTCGCGCTGACCGGCCTCACGGCGCCGCTCGGAGACCCCTGCGGTGTGCACGGCGAAGTCGAGCAGCTGCTGGACTTCTTCGGGATTGCCGGCGACCTGCTGCAGGGCGGAGTGGCTGTAGCGCTGCGCGAGCCGCTCGACCACCTCGCGGGCGTGCGGCACGCGTTCGGCCAGCCGGTCGCGGTCGGCGCGCACGCGCGCGAGAGTCTCGGGCGCGCGGCGCACGGCGTCGATCTTGGGCCGGAGCACCGCGGTGCGCTCTTCGAGGAGGTCTTCCGCCCACTGCGACAGCTGGATGATGCGCCCGTTGCGGGTGCGCAGCTCGTCCTTGGTGTCGGGGATCTCGTCGTGATTGAGCTGGTGCAGCTGGAACGCCTCGGCCAGGTGCACCTTGACCGACTGCAGCGCGGCCGCGAGGTCTTCGGTCGCCTTGTCGCCCAGCTCGGCGCGGGCGAAATCCAGCTCGTCGGACGTCAGGCGGACGCGTTCGTCAGCGGCGACGATGGCGAGCTCCGCGCGGCGTGCCAGATCCGCATCCGCGGCATCCTGCTCTTCGCGCTTCCTCTTACCCCAGAAACCGGCCATGGGTCGATCCTAGGCCGGGCACCCGTGCGGGAGCCGGGTGTTCGCTTGAGGCGCGAGGACGGGGTGAAAGCCAGCAGGCTCGCAGGTCACGAACGGGTAACACGGATAACATGGGCGTGTATGCCTGTGCGCAGGCCGACGTCCAGGGGGGCGTCGCACCCGACAGATGGAGATGCTTCGTGGCCAATCCGCTCGAGAAACTGCTGCGCGCCGGAGAGGGGCGCATCCTCCGCCGACTGCAGGGCGTCGTGAAGGCGACCGGTGCCCTCGAGGAGGACTACGAGCAGCTCACCGACGAAGAACTGCGCAACGAGACCGTCGAGCTGCGCGCGCGGTACGAGGCGGGCGAGACGCTCGACCAGCTCATGCCCGAGGCCTTCGCGGCGGTCCGCGAGGCGGCCAAGCGCACGCTCGGACAGCGTCCGTACGACGTCCAGATCATGGGCGGCGCGGCCCTGCACCTCGGAAACATCGCCGAGATGAAGACCGGTGAGGGAAAGACGCTCACCGCGGCCCTGCCGGCCTACCTCAACGCGATCGCGGGCAAGGGCGTCCACGTCGTCACGGTCAACGACTTCCTCGCGAGCTACCAGTCCGAGCTCATGGGTCGCGTGTACCGCGCCCTCGGCATGACGACCGGCACCATCGTGTCGGGTCAGACCCCCGAGATCCGTCGTGAGCAGTACGCCGCCGACATCAGCTACGGCACGAACAACGAGTTCGGCTTCGACTACCTGCGCGACAACATGGCGTGGCGCAGCGAGGACCTGGTGCAGCGCGGTCACTTCTACGCCATCGTCGACGAGGTGGACTCGATCCTCATCGACGAGGCGCGCACCCCGCTGATCATCTCGGGTCCGGCCTCCGGCGAGGCCAACCGCTGGTTCACCGAATTCGCCAAGCTCGCGCGCACCCTCGAAGCGGGCGTCGACTACGAGGTCGACGAAAAGAAGCGCACCATCGGCGTGCTCGAGCCCGGGATCGAGAAGGTCGAGGACTACCTCGGCATCGACAACCTCTACGAATCGGCGAACACCCCGCTGATCTCGTTCCTGAACAACTCGATCAAGGCGATCGCCCTGTTCAAGCGCGACACCGACTACGTCGTGATGAACGACGAGGTCATGATCGTCGACGAGCACACCGGGCGCATCCTCGTCGGGCGCCGCTACAACGAAGGCATCCACCAGGCCATCGAGGCGAAGGAAGGCGTGCCGGTCAAGGCCGAGAACCAGACACTGGCCACGGTCACGCTGCAGAACTACTTCCGCTTGTACGACAAGCTCTCCGGCATGACCGGTACCGCCGAGACCGAGGCGGCGGAGTTCATGTCGACCTACAAGCTCGGCGTGGTCCCGATCCCGACGAACAAGCCCATGATCCGCAAGGATCAGGCCGACCTCGTCTACAAGAACGAGACGGCGAAGTTCGCCCAGGTCGTCGAGGACATCGTCGAGCGCCACGCGAAGGGCCAGCCGGTCCTCGTCGGCACGACGAGCGTCGAGAAGAGCGAGTACCTCTCGCGGCTGCTGTCCAAGAAGGGCGTGCGTCACGAGGTCCTCAACGCCAAGAACCACGCGCGCGAGGCCGAGATCGTCGCCCGCGCCGGGCGTCTGGGCGCGGTCACGGTCGCCACGAACATGGCCGGTCGCGGAACCGACATCATGCTCGGTGGAAACGCGGAGTTCCTCGCCGTGCAAGAGATGAAGGCGAAGGGACTCGACCCGGTCGAGACCCCCGAGGCGTACGAGTCCGAGTGGGATTCGGTCTACCAGTCCATGCGCGACACCGTCGCCGAGGAGGCCGCGAAGGTCACCGAGGCGGGCGGCCTGTATGTCCTCGGGACCGAGCGCCACGAGTCGCGTCGCATCGACAACCAGCTGCGCGGCCGCTCGGGCCGTCAGGGCGACCCCGGCGAGAGCCGCTTCTACCTCTCGCTCACCGACGACCTGATGCGCCTGTTCCAGTCGGGCGCCGCCGAGGCGATCCTCTCCCGCACGAACTTCCCCGACGACGTCGCGATCGAGTCCGGGCTCGTCTCGCGCGCGATCAAGAGCGCCCAGTCGCAGGTCGAGGCCCGCAACGCCGAGATGCGCAAGAACGTGCTGAAGTACGACGACGTCCTCAACCGCCAGCGTGAGGCCATCTACGCCGACCGCCGTCACATGCTCCAGGGCGACGACATCGCCGACCGCGTGCAGCACTTCATCGAGGATGCCATCACGGCGATCATCGACGACCACACCGGCAGCGGCCACACCGAGTCGTGGGACTTCGACGCGCTGTGGACCGAGCTGAAGACGATGTATCCGGTGAGCGTCACGATCGACGAGGTCGTCGCCGAAGCCGGCGGCAACAAGGGTCGCATCACCCCCGAGGGCCTCAAGCGCGAGATCATCTCGGACGCGCGCATCGCGTACGAGAACCGCGAGCAGACCCTCGGTGCCCCGGCGCTCCGCGAGCTCGAGCGTCGCGTCGTCCTGCAGGTGCTCGACCGCCGCTGGCGCGAGCACCTCTACGAGATGGACTACCTCAAGGACGGCATCGGTCTGCGCGCGATGGCCCAGCGCGACCCGCTCATCGAGTACCAGCGCGAGGGGTACCAGATGTTCCAGTCGATGATGGGGCAGATCAAGGAGGAATCCGCCGGATTCCTCTACAACCTCGAGGTCGAGGTCCGCAAGGGAGACGGCGAAGAGGTCACGCAGGTCGAGGCCAAGGGCCTCGCGCCCGCCCCCGTCGAGGGCCAGCGTCTGGAGTACTCCGCGGCGAACGACGCGGGCGAGGTCGAGGTCCGCAACGACCGCGGCCAGGTGCAGCAGGCGGCGACCAACCGCCTGCGTCAGGCCGGTCAGGCCGCCGCCCCCGCCGCCGACGCGCCCGCCGGTCCGCGCGGAGCCTTCGGCCAGCGCACCGACGCCGCCGAGCCCGCCGCAGGCAACCGCGCCGATCGTCGCGCCGCCGGCAAGAAGAAGTAACCCGCACGCGGATGCCGTGCTCCCGCCGTCTCGCGGGGGCACGGCATCCGTGCGTCCGGGAAGGCCACCGATGGTCGATTGGCCGGATCGCCGCGGGGATATCCTGAACCGATGAGCCCGCTGCGCCCCCTCGATCAGTCGTCGAAGCTGAAGGACGTCCTCTACGAGATCCGTGGGGAGGCCCTCGTCGAGGCCGATCGGCTCGAGGCCGAAGGGCATTCGATCCTCAAGCTCAACACCGGCAACCCGGCGATCTTCGGTTTCGAGGCGCCGCACCAGATCGTGCGCGACATGATCGCCTCGGTGCCCCACGCCCACGGCTACAGCGACAGCCGCGGCATCCTGTCCGCCCGCCGTGCGGTCGTCTCGCGGTACGAGCAGGAGCCCGGTTTCCCGCACGTCGATCCCGATCACGTGTACCTCGGCAACGGCGTGTCCGAACTGATCACGATGACGATGCAGGCGCTCCTCGACGAAGGCGACGAGGTGCTGATCCCCGCCCCCGACTACCCGCTGTGGACGGCGATGACGAGCCTCGGCGGTGGCACGCCCGTGCACTACCTGTGCGACGAGACCCGCGAGTGGCAGCCCGACCTCGAGGACATCCGCTCGAAGGTCACCCCGCGCACCAAGGCGATCGTCGTGATCAACCCGAACAACCCCACCGGCGCGGTGTACTCGCGCGAGGTTCTCGAGGGGCTCGCCGCGATCGCCCGCGAACACTCGCTGCTGGTGCTCGCCGACGAGATCTACGACCGCATCGTGTTCGACGACGCCGTGCACATCCCGATGGCCACCGTCGCGCCCGACCTGCTGTGCCTGACCTTCAACGGCCTGTCCAAGACCTACCGCGTCGCGGGCTACCGTTCGGGCTGGCTCGTCATCACCGGTCCCCAGGACCACGCCGAGGGGTTCCTGCACGGCATCAACCTGCTGGCATCCACCCGTCTGTGCCCGAACGTGCCCGCGCAGTTCGCCGTCCAGGCGGCGCTGTCCGGCGTGCAGTCGATCGACGGACTCATCGCACCGGCCGGCCGTCTGCACGAGCAGCGGGATGCCGCGTGGCAGGGCCTCGAAGCGATCCCGGGCGTGTCGTGCGTGCTGCCGCGCGGTGCGCTGTACGCCTTCCCGCGGTTCGATCCCGACGTGTACGAGATCCCCGACGACGCCAAGTTCGTCCACGACTTCCTGATCGCCGAGCACGTGCTGCTCGTGCAGGGATCGGGCTTCAACTGGCCCGCGACCGACCACGTGCGCATCGTGACGCTCCCTGAGGCACGCGTGATCTCGGATGCCATCGAGCGCCTGGGCAACTTCTTGGCCTCTTGGCGGCCCTGAGCCGAGGTCAGAGCAGCGCCAGCGCGGTCACGCGCCAGCGTCCGTCCAGGCCTTCCACGCGCAGAGCGATCGCGCGTGTACGGGTGCGGGCGGAGGCGATGACGGTCGCTTCGACGACCCCGTCGGACGGCGAGAAGAGGTGCACCGACCGGATCTGGTGCACGTCGCGCGGGGTCGGCATGCGTCGCGCGCTGCGCGCGCGGGCCGCGAGCCCCGCGCGCACCACGATGGCGCGGTAGACCTCCTCGGTCGTCCACCGCGCCAGCTGCTCCGCTTCGCGCACCCCCGCGAACACCTCGAGCACGCCGCGGACGACGTTGCGGGTGAAGACCTCGGCGGAGGGCAGGTGCTCGGACGAGGTGCGCTGCGGGGCGAAGGACGGCTCGGAGCGAACGGCGGCCGAGGTGCGCGCCGGGC
>NZ_VBUM01000096.1 GCF_005774735.1 Microbacterium sp. 5K110
CCCCCGCCCCGGCCGACCGCACGATGCTCGTGACGTTCGGTCGCCACGGCGCCGCGAAGAACGCCCGGGCCGCGATCGACGCCCTCGCCCTCCTCCCCGCCGATTCCGGCATCGAGGTGGTCTACGTCGGCGACCTCGACCCCGCGCTCGAGCCCCACGCCGCCGCGAAGGGGATCGCTCCCGGCCGCATCCACTGGCTCGGCCGCGTGAGCGATACCGAGCTCGCGGAGGCGTTCTCGCGCGCGGCGGCCTTCGTCTGGCCCTCGCTGCACGAGGGGTTCGGTCTCCCGCCCCTCGAAGCCCAGCGGCTCGGTACCCCGGTCCTGGCATCCGACATCCCGATCAACCGTGAGATCCTCGGTGATTCCGCGCGGTACTTCCCGGCGACGGATGCCGCGGCCCTCGCCGCCCTGTTCAACGAGATCGCCCGCGACCCGTCGCTGCGCGCCGACCTGTCGCGCCGGAGCCTCGCCAACGCGGAGGACTTCACGTGGCGCCGGGCCGCGGAGCGGTGGAGCGCCCTGATCGACGCCCGCGTGGGCTGATTCCCCGCCGCCGGGGTCGGCGGGGCACAATCGAGGGGTGAACATCGGCTTCGTCGTGACGACCCTGGGGCGCCTCGACCCCCTCCGCGCCCTCCTCACCTCGCTCGAGGGTCAGCTCCGCGGCGGCGACCACGTCGTCCTCGTCGCGCAGGGCGCCCAGGACGACGTCGCGGCCCTCGCGGCCGAGTTCTCCGGGCGCGGTGTCCCGGTGACCGCCACGACGTCGGGTCGCGGGGCCTCTCTGGGCCGCAACACCGGTGTGGCCGCGCTCCCGGCGGGCGACGCCGTCGTGACGTTCCCCAACGACAACACCACCTACCCGCCCGGCACCGTCGATGCCCTGCACGCCGCCGTCGACGACCCCGCGTTCCTCGCCGGCGGGTTCACGTCGTGGGACGAACGCGGTCCGAAGACGACGCTTCCCGCCCCCGGCACACCCCTCGACAAGTACAACGTGTGGGCCGTCATCGAGATGGGCATCCTGATGCGCCGCTCGCTGTTCGACGCCGTGGGCGGCTTCGACGAAGACCTCGGCCCCGGATCCGCGACCCCCTGGCAGGTCGCCGAGGGCACCGACCTGCTGCTGCGCGCGATGACCCACGAGCCGCGCCTGCTACGGGAGTTCCGCTGGCTCCCCGCCGATGTCCACGTCGACGGGATCTCCACCGGCTTCGGACTGTCGGATGCCGAACGCCGGCGGAAGCTGCGCGCCTACGGGCGCGGGACCGGCCGGGCGTTCGCCGTCCACGGCTACCCGCTGTGGTGGCGTGCGGCCTTCACCGGCGCGGGATTGCTCTACGGCGTGCGGAACCCGAAGCCGATCACCCTCGCCGACGGCTGGCCGATGTTCCTCGGCCGCCTGGAGGGCGCGCTCGGGCGCACCCTCGGTCAGGCACGGATGGTGTCCACGACGCGCTGAGGCTCCGCGGGGCGGACGAAGCGCCGCTGGTAGGCTATGGAAGTGTCTTCGAGAGTTCTGATCACCGGCGGTGCCGGCTTCATCGGGTCCCATCTTTCCGAGCGTCTGCTCGACGAGGGCCACGAGGTCATCTGCGTCGACAACTTCTTCACCGGGTCGCGCCGCAACGTCGAGCACCTCTTCGCGAACCCGCGCTTCGAGCTGATGCGCCACGACGTGACGTTCCCGCTGTACGTCGAGGTCGATCAGATCTACAACCTCGCGTGCCCCGCCTCCCCCGTGCACTACCAGCACGACCCGGTGCAGACCACCAAGACGAGCGTCATGGGCGCGATCAACATGCTGGGGCTCGCCAAGCGCTTGCGCGTGCCGATCCTGCAGGCCTCGACCTCCGAGGTCTACGGCGACCCCGCCGTGCACCCGCAGACCGAGGACTACTGGGGCAACGTCAACCCCATCGGCACCCGGTCCTGCTACGACGAGGGCAAGCGCGCCGCCGAGACGCTGTTCTTCGACTACCGCCGTCAGCACGACCTGGCGATCAAGGTCATCCGCATCTTCAACACGTACGGCCCGCGCATGCACCCCAACGACGGACGCGTGGTGTCGAACTTCATCGTGCAGGCGCTCCGCGGCGAGCCGATCACCATCTACGGTGACGGATCCCAGACACGCTCCTTCTGCTTCGTCGACGACCTCGTCGACGGCATGGTGCGTCTCATGAACACGGGCCACGAGGTGACCGGCCCCATCAACGTCGGAAACCCGGGCGAGTTCACGATGCTCGAGCTGGCCAACGCCGTCCTCGAGATCACGGGCAGCTCGTCCACCATCGAGCACCGCCCACTCCCCCAGGACGACCCCAAGCAGCGCCAGCCCAACATCGATCTCGCCCGCCGCGAGCTCGGGTGGGAGCCGACGGTGGCGCTACGCCCGGGCCTGGAGCGCACGATCGAGTACTTCCGCGGAGTTCTCGCCACCGCCTGAGCGTGCCGCCCGCGCACCCGTTGCGCCCCATCGGAGGCCCCTGATGCTGCAGTCCCTGCGTTCGCTGTGGCGGTCGGCGCGCGATCGGCGCGCTTTCCGCCCATTCGTGGCCGGGTTCGACCGGCTGTGGTGGGCGCGCGCCATCGAGCGGGCCGACCTCGTCGATCTCGACTATGTGGGGGCGCAGACCGGCCGTGATCTCACGGCGCGCGCGGCGATCCGACGCTACGTCGGCGGCGGATACCGAAACGGCTTCCGACTGAACCCGCTCTTCGTGGACTCCGCGGTGGGCGATCACCTCCCCGAGGCTTGGCGCGTCCCGGCCCTGTACGCGTACGTCATCGCCGATCCACGGGGGCTGCAGGTGAGCCCCCTGTGGGACGCGGTCGCCTACGGCGAACGGCACCCTGACGCGTGGGACGTCCCCGGTGGCCCCGTGGCCCACGCGTGGCACCAACGCCGGCGCGACTCTCTCCCATTCGGCCCTGACGCGGCCCCGTCCCCGGCTCCCTGGGACGTCTTGAACGACGTCATCGCGGATGCCGCGCACCGCGCACGAGTCGGTGGCGAGGTCCCCGCACCGGCGGGCACGGTCCCTCTGGATCGCGAGCTCCTCATCGCGCTGGGCCCCGAAGAGTGGGACTTCGACGAGTCGATCGCCGAGGCCGTCGCCTTCGCCGCGGTCCCGGGGCAGGGAGCGGCGATCGCCGTCCTGGACGGCCGCGCGGAGGACTGGACGCTCGCGCGCATCGCTGCGGCTTCGACGGATCGCATCCGGGTGAGTCGGCGACGGCACGACGACCCGTCCGCGGCGCTGGACGAGCTGCGTCGCACCTCTCTCGCGACGGTCCTGATCATTCGGGGACCGAATCAGACGCTCACCGCCGCCGACGCCGCGGTCTTGGCCGACCGGGTGGAACGCGATGCCCCCGGGACGTTCCTCGCGCCGGTGTGGCTCGACGGCGACGGCACGATCGCCGCGGTCGGAGCCACCGCCGAGGGGCGTCTTCTCGCGGGTCACCCGGCGGAGGATCTCGCGGCACTCCTCGACTCCGGCCCGACGTGCGAGGTGCCCGCCCTCGCGGGCTCCACGTTCGCCGCGCGCCGTAACGACCTCCGCGCGGATCTGCGTGGCCCGGATGCCGCGACCTTGGCGTCGGCAGAGGGGCGCGCATGCGTGTCCCTCGATCTGTTCACTCGGACGCGGTCACAGGTCGCTGCCGCGCAATTGCCGCCGATCGCCGAAGACGCCGGAGCCCTGCTGCAGCGCGCCGGGTGGGATCGCATCGATTCCGGGCCCTCCCCTCGTGTCCGCCGGCCCGTCCGCGAGACGGTCCTCGCGGACGGCTCCCGCGTGCCCGTCCTGCGGTGGGCCCTGCGCACCGCCGCCCCCGTGGGTCCGCGAGCCGAGGGATGGGGCGACACCCACTTCGCGCGAGCCCTGGCCGCCGCACTACGGCGCCTGGGCCAGGAGGTCGTCATCGACGCCTACGCGGCGCGCGACCGCGCGACCCGCCACCTCGACGACGTCACCGTGGCGTTGCGCGGACCGGAGCCCCTCGAAGCGTCCCCGTACGGCGTTTCACTGCTGTGGATCATCAGCCATCCAGATCAGATCGGTCCCGCGGACGTCGCCGGTTTCGATGCCGTCTTCGCCGCTTCCGCACCGTGGGCGCGCCGAGCTACGGCCGAACTCGGCGTGCCGATCTCGGCGCTGCTGCAGTGCACGGACTCCACGCGGTTCCACCCCTCCGGTGCACCGCGCACGCATGACATCCTGTTCGTCGGCACCGCCCGCGGCATCCTCCGGCCCTCGGTGGTGGAGCCCATCCGCGCCGGGATCCCGGTCACCGTGATCGGCCCCGACTGGCGCGGGTGGATCCCCGCCGAACGCATCGCGGCGACGGGCGTCGGGAACGACGCACTGCCGGGGCTGTACGAGCGCGCGGGCGTGGTCCTCAACGACCATTGGCCCGCGATGCAGGAGCGCGGATTCATCGGCAACCGCCTGTTCGACGTCGTCGCCGCGGGTGGTCGCGCGATCAGCGACCGCGTCGACGGCATCCCGGAACTGTTCGAGGGTGCGGTGCGCACGTACGACGAGATCCCCGAGCTGATCGCGATGCTTTCGGGTGACCTCGACGCCACCTTCCCCTCCGCCGAACAGCTGGCGCGGATCGGTGAGCGCGTGCGCGCCGCCCACTCTTTCGACGCGCGCGCGCGGACCCTCCTCGATGCGGCGCTGACGGCGCGCGGACGGGGTCCAGGCGGCGGGGCGACGGCGAGGGGACTGGCATCATAGAATCCATGCCCTCCGAGTCCCCCGCGCTGCGTCCGCGCGGCCTCGGACTCCTCTGGTCGTCCAGCCTCGTCCGCTATCTCGTCATGGGCGGGCTCAGCTTCGCGTTCGATTTCGGATTGCTGTGGGCCCTCCACGACCTCGCCGGCGTCCCCCTGGGCATCGCGACCCCGACGGCGTTCCTGGCGAGCTTCGTGGTCACCTACACGCTGCAGCGCCTGTTCGCCTTCCGCGCGAGCGACGCGGTAGCTCCCAGTGTCGTCCGCTACGCCCTTCTGGTAGGTGCCAACACCCTCCTGACCACGGGGATCGTCGCTCTGAGCGACGGTGCCGGATGGTCGTGGATGGTGGGCAAGGTCATCGCCGTGGCAGTGACCACCGTGGGCAATTACTTCGCGTACCGTTACTGGGTCTTCGCCCGACCGAAAGGCACCCCCTCGCATGTATAAAGGCGCGTCGATCGCGGCAGTCGTCCCCGCGTACAAGGAAGAGAAGATGATCGCGCAGGTCATCGAAACCATGCCTTCCTTCGTCGACCACATCGTGATCGTCGACGACTACAGCCCCGACGACACCAGTGCGGCCGTCCGCGCCGTCGGCGACCCCCGCGTCACCCTCATCCGGCACGAGGTGAACCAGGGGGTCGGCGGTGCCATCATCACCGGTCACCGCGCCGCGCTCGACCTGGGCAGCGATGTGAATGTCATCATGGCCGGCGATGCTCAGATGGATCCCGACTACCTGCCCGCACTCCTGGACCGCGTGGTCGAAGATGGATACGGCTTCGCCAAGGCCAATCGGTTCTACTCGCCCGAGTCCTTCACCGGGATGCCGGGATACCGGGTGTTCGGCAACATCGCGCTGTCGTTCATCACGAAGCTGTCATCCGGGTATTGGAACCTGTTCGATCCCCAGAACGGGTACACCGCCATTCGTTCCGACGCGTTGCGACGGGTCCCCCTCGATCGCGTCGCCAAGCGTTACAGCTTCGAGAACGACCTGCTGATCCACCTCAACATCCTGCAGATCTCCGCCGTGGACGTGCCGATCCCCGCCGTGTACGGCGACGAGGTCTCCAGCATCCGGTTGAGCAAGGTCGTACCCGAACTCGTGCACCGCCTCACCGTGGGGTTCTGGCACCGGATCTGGTACCGCTACGTGCTCTGGTCGTTCTCGCCGATCGCACTGCTGCTCTTCCTCGGCCTGGCCTTCCTCGGCTTCGGCGCGATCGTGACGATCTGGCTGTTCTTCCAGATCCTCGGCTCAGCCATCGCCACCGCCGCGACCGTCATGCTGGCGGCCCTCCCCCTCATGCTGGGGACGCAATTGCTGATCAGCGCACTGCAACTCGACATTCAGGCGACCCCGTCGACGCCGGAGTTCACACCGTTCGACGGATCCTGAGCCCACCGGGCGTCGGCGTGTGCGGGGCCGACCCGCGGCGGGTCGTGCTCAGGCGTGGACGGCGGTCCGGACGAGTCGTCCGCCCTGTGACGCCGACTCCAGCGAAGCCTCGACGACGCGCAGCACATGGACGGCCTCGCGCATCGTGGACAGCGTCGTCGGCAGCCCGTTGACCGCGTCTCGGAAGGCCTCGAGTTCGGCGCGCAGCGGCTCGCGCTTGGCGAAGGCGAAACGCGTGACGTCTCCCTCGGAGACGCCGCGGAAGGTCGACACCGACTCCCACTCCAACGCCGCGGTACCGTTTCGGTGCAGCGTCAGGTCGGCCGTAGCGGTGTCGGCGATGAACGTGCCGCGCTCGCCCGTGATGACGGTGACCCGCTCTTTCATGGGGCTCAACCAGTTGATGAGGTGGTTGACCACGGCTCCGTCCGACAGGCGACCCGCGATCGTGATCATGTCCTCGTGCGAGCGCCCGCTCTTGAACGCGGTCTGGGCCGAGACCGCATCGTACGAGGACTGCGCCACCCAGGCGGTGAGATCGATGTCGTGGGTGGCGAGGTCCTTGGCCACACCCACGTCGCCGATACGCGCGGGGAAGGTGCTCTGGCGCCGCGTGGCGATCTGATAGACATCGCCGATCTCGCCCTCCGCGAGCCGCGCGCGGAGCTGCTGCAGCGCGGGGTTGAAGCGCTCGACGTGACCGACCGCGCCCACCAGGCCGCGGGCCTCGAAGAGGTCGGCGAGTGCCTCCCCCTCTGCCGAACTGTCGGCGATGGGCTTCTCGACGAGCACGTGGATGCCCGCGGATGCCAGCGTCGACGCCGCCGATGCATGGAAGCGCGTCGGCACGGCCACGACCGCGATATCCAGTCCCGCTGCCGCGAGCGCGTCGACGTCGGGCAGGACGTCCATCCCCGCCGCGACCCCGTGGGTATCGCCCGCGGGATCGGCCACGGCGACGAGCTGGATGCCGTCGATCTCGCGCAGAAGCCGGGCGTGATGGCGTCCCATCATGCCGAGGCCGAGCAGGCCGGCGCGCAGGGGCGCGGTCATGCGCCTGCTCCCGCGACGGTGGCCACGGCGGTGATGATGCGCTCGAGGTCAACGGGACTCAGCGAGGGATGCACGGGCAGCGAGAGGACTTCGCGCGCGGCACGCTCGGTCTCGGGCAGGTCGAGGCCGGGAGCGAAGTGCGCCAGCGACGGAAGACGATGGTTGGGGATGGGGTAATACACCCCGCTGCCGACCTGGTGCTCCTCGCGGAGCGCTCGGACGAAGCCGTCGCGGTCATCCGCCACGCGGATCGTGTACTGGTGGTACACGTGGTGCGCGCCCTCGGCGACGGCGGGGGTGGCCACGCCCGTGAGGTGGGCGTCGAGGAACGCGGCGTTACGACGACGCTGCGCAGTCCAGGCGTCGACCTTCGTCAGCTGGACACGGCCGATCGCGGCGTGCAGGTCGGTCATCCGGGCGTTGAAGCCGACGACCTCGTTCTCGTACTGGCGCTCCATGCCCTGGTTGCGCAGCAGGCGCAGAGCACGTGCGACCTCGGGGCTCCCCGCGGTGACCATTCCGCCCTCACCGCTGGTCATGTTCTTCGTCGGGTAGAGCGAGAACATCGCGAAGGCGCCGAACGTGCCGACCGGACGATCGTGCAGGCGCGCACCGTGCGCCTGGGCGGCGTCCTCGAAGATCAGAAGCCCGTGGCGGTCGGCGACGGCCTGAAGGGATGCCATGTCCGCGGGATGACCGTACAGGTGGACCGGCATGATCGCGCGCGTCCGGGGCGTCACCGCGGCCTCGACGCTCGCGGCATCCAGGGCGAAGGTGGCCGGATCGATGTCGGCGAAGACGGGCGTCGCACCGGTGAGCGCGACAGAGTTCCCCGTCGCGGCGAACGTGAACGAGGGGACGATGACTTCGTCGCCGGGCCCGATGCCCGCAGCGAGAAGGCCCAGGTGCAGACCGGACGTCCCCGAGTTGACCGCGACCGTCTCACGGCCGTCGACGAAGTGGTCGGCGAACTCGCGTTCGAAAGCGGCCACTTCGGGGCCCTGGGCGATCATGCCGCTGCGCAGCACCCGGTCGACAGCGGCTCGCTCGTCATCTCCGATGAGCGGTTTGGCCGCGGGAATGAGATCAGGCACCGGTGTCCTCCTTGAGTGCTCCGTCGGTCTCGATGAATCGGGAGCCCGTCTGCGGGCAGATCCACCCGTCGCCGTCCTGTTCGAGGGGCAGACCCGCCGGGCCCACCCACCCGATGCGACGCGCGGGCACGCCCGCGACGAGTGCGAAGTCGGGCACGTCCTTCGTCACCACCGCGCCGGCCGCCACGGTCGCCCAGCGGCCGATCTCGACCGGGGCGACACAGGTCGCGCGTGCGCCGATCGAGGCACCCTGACGGACGGTCACGCCCACCGGCGTCCAGTCCGAGGCGGACTTCGGCGACCCATCGGGATTCACCGCGCGCGGGTACGTGTCGTTGGTGAAGACCACCGCCGGGCCGACGAACACACCGGTCTCCAACCGGGCCGGTTCATAGACGAGGGCGTAGTTCTGGATCTTGGATCCGTCGCCGACCTCGACGCCGGGGCCGACGTAGACGCCGCGACCGATCACGCAGTCGCGACCGATGGTTGCGCCTTCGCGCACCTGCGCGAGATGCCAGACCGAGGAGCCGTCGCCGATACGGGCTCCGCTGACGTCGGCAGACGGATCTATGCGGGCGGGACGCGACGGCGCGGCGCGTGAGAAATCATTCGGCACGGGAAACCACTCTAATGAGCGAGGCCCCTCGCTCCAGCGAGACGCCCCGGGGCGGGGATCAGTCTCGTCCCCTGTCGGCGATCGTGACCATCGCGGCGACTGTGCCGACGGTCACGTCCTGACGTGTCTGGACGGTGAACAGCGCCGCCTGCGCGAGCCCGTGGCTGCTTGGCTCGCTCACACCGGCCGCGTTGGCATTGACGTAGTACTGTCCGGCGCCGAGGTGCACCTGGGCGACCCGGAGATCGATGCTGACCGGTCCGCTGATCGGGTCGAGGCGGTGCTCGAGCAGCTCGGTGTTGGAGGCCAGCACCATGTGTCCGAGGGGCGTATCGATGCTGAAGCCCAACTCCCATTGCTCGATAGGCTTCATCGAATCCACGTGCACACGGATCGTCAGGGGGTCACCCTCCTGGACGACTTTGGTCCGGCTTCCGTCGTCCGCGAGGAGCTCGACGCGCTTGACCTGGATGGGGTGGACAGTCTGCTCGGGGGGCGCCTCGCCGACGCGGCGACCCTCGAGCACATCGCGCAGCGCGCCGATCGCCTCGCGGGTCTCGCCGTCGAACACCACCGCACCGTCCTTGAGCACGATTCCGCGGTCGCACAGCTCCGCGACCTGCTGAGCGGAATGGCTCACGAGGATGATCGTCCGCCCCTGTGCACGGAACTCGGCGATGCGATCCATGCACTTGCGTTGGAACGTCTCGTCGCCCACCGCCAAGACCTCGTCGACCAGGAGGACGTCGGGGTCGGTGTGGATGGCGACGGCGAAGGCCAACCGAACGTACATGCCGGAGGAGTAGAACTTCACCGCCGTGTCGATGAAGTCGCCGATCCCGCTGAATTCGACGATCGCGTCGAATTCACGGTCGATCTCGTCCTTGGTCATGCCGAGGATCGACGCGTTCAGGTAGACGTTCTCGCGACCGCTCAGGTCGGGGTGGAATCCCGCCCCGAGTTCGAGGAGAGCCGCCATGCGCCCTCGGGTCTCGACCGTGCCGACCGAGGGCGAGAGGATGCCGCCGATCAGCTTGAGCAGAGTGCTCTTGCCCGAACCGTTCGCCCCGAGAAGGCCCACCGTGGTGCCCGCCTCGATAGTCAGGGACACGTCGTCCACGGCGACGAAGTCGCGGCGGAACGACTTGCCGAGTCGGCCGAGGTGCACCACGCGGTCTTTGAGGCTGTTGTCCTGGCGCACCCGGAAGTGCTTCGACACCGCGTTCAGGCGCACGATGTCGGGGGCGGTCGTTGCGATATCCGTCATCACAGCTCCTGAGCGAAGTTGCCCTGCATCCGCGTGAACACGCGGTGCGAGATCACCAGCAGCACGAGACCGATCGCACCGGCGATCAGCATGCGCAGGGCGAGGTTGGCCGGATAGTCCTCGGGGGTTCCTGCGCCCCAGAACGCACGATGGAATCCCAGGACCGCGATGGTCAACGGGTTCGCGGCATAGACCTCGAGTACCCACTCCGGCAGGGAGAACCGCGTGATGACGTCCTGCACCATCTTCCAGGAGTAGACGATCGGCGCGCCCCACATCGCGAGCATGAGGACGACCTCGGTGAGGTACTGGATGTCTCGGAGGTAGACGTTCAACGCCGACAGGAGGAGGCCGATGGCCAGACCGTAGATGGTGATGAGGATCACCGAGGGGAAGAACCACAGCATCTCGACCGGTTCCGGCAGAGCCCGGAAGATGAGCGCAGCCACCAGCAGCACCCCGAGTTGCACGAGGAACATGAATCCGGCCCCGCCGATGCTGGCGAGCGGGAAGATCTCGCGCGGCAGGTAGATCTTCTTGACGAGGCCGCCGTTTTGGAGGATGGACCCCGTGGCGCCGAACACCATGTCGTTAAAGAACACGTAGAGGGTCAGTCCCGAGAAGAGGTAGACCGCGAAGTTGTCGATCCCCTCCGCAGCGCGGAGGAATTGCCCGAGGACGATGAAGTACATCAGGAATTGGATCAGCGGACGGATGACCGTCCAGAGGAATCCGAGGAAACTGTCGCGATAGCGCGCCTGCAGATCCCGTCGCACGAGCAGATTGAGCAGGTCGCGGCGGGCGTAGATCTCTCCGATCTTCCCGAACCGTCCCGTCGTACGCCGACCGCGCGGATCCACGACCGCGTACGGCTCGGTGGAGATCCGGGCGAACCTCGCCTCGGTCTCTGCACTCATCGCTGTCATCCTTGTCGTCCCGTCATCGCCTCTTACGTCGTCCTACCCGCACCACTGCCTGGATCCATCGCCCGGGTCGCCGGGATGGATCCATCAGACGGCGCAGGCGGTGCACCGTGCCCATGTGGTTGACCCGCATGTACATCCGCAGGAAGTCGGCGCCTGACCCGGTACCGACGAATCCCGCGTCACGGAGGCGATCAATCTTCTCGTGCGCATAGCCCGGAATCGTCGCCGACATCTCGTCGAGCTTGAAATCCAACGCCGTGTGGCTGACCGCCGCGTAGTCGGGTGCGACGATCGTTCGCGAATGGAATCCGAGCTCGCCCGCCGCGTAGGAGGGCATGCGTTCAAGGATATGCGCCAATCCGCCGTCCTTGTACGCCTCCCTATCGCCGAAATCGGCATAGCGCCACTCCCGCTCGACCAGCAGGCGCAGAGCCGCAGGACGGGCGAAGAACATCGAGCCGTAGGGAGCCAGCGGCGAGACGTCGTCCAACGGGACGCGGATGCCCATCTCGTCCGCGAGGCGCTCGAATCCGGGTTTGTTCGCCCACCACGCGCGACCGAGCGTCGGGTAACCGATGTGAATCATCGGAGGGAAGGCCAGGCCGAGCCCCTCCTCGCGCTGGAAGAGACCGAGCACGCGCGAAGAGTGCTCCCGGTCGTGCAGGAGGTTGAGGAACTGCTGTTCGCGGAAATGCGTTCCGACGTTGTAACCGTCCTGCGGTGTCTTCTTGCTGTGGAGCTTCACGACGACGTCGTAGCGGCCGGGCGACAACACGTCGCGGCATCCGATGAGGAAGGCACTCTGGTCGCGTCCGTCGTTGGACTCCACGACGCGTACAGATACCTCGCCCCGTTGTCCCGGAAGCCGGGCGATGTGCGATCGGATCCGCTCGGCCCGCTCCGCGTCGGGCGTGGTGACCACGAGGTCGTAGGGCACCGGGAGCGTGTCGGCCCGCTCGAGGATCTCCGGCGTCATCTCGTCGTAGAAGATATGGGCGATCACGACGACACGCAGCGGCGCGGCCGGATCGTACGGTGAGTGATCGGGACCGATGACGTCCATCAGACCGGCATCGGCGTTGAGCACCTTCGGAGCGACATTGCGCGCGAGATTGCTCAATGCCAACGGGGTGGGATAGCCGCCCTCGGCCGCTGCCTCCAACGCCCACCGGCCGATCACCGCGTGGCGGTCCAGGAACGGCGGGGAGTGGAAGAACACCCGGCGCTTGAGCGTCGGGCACCCGTCGCCGATCAACGCTTCGGGAGCGAGCAGCGAGGCGTTGACCGACCCATAGACCTCCGAAGCGAAGGCGACGCTGCAGACGAATCCGGCCTCGCGGAACGCGGGAGTGAAGACGATCTCGTGCGTGAGCACGGCATCGCGGTATTCGCTCATCTCGGGGAGGTCGCGCCAGTACCGCGCCCAACGCTCCGAGGTGAACATCGAACGGCGCACCGCGATCCAGAACGACTGCAGGTGATGCGGCACGCCGGCGGAGCCGGTGAACGGATGCCACTCCTCGGCGGCGTGGTCGGTCATGCCCCAGAAGTCGATGTCCTGCGCGTCCATCCGCTCGAACACCGGACCGTACGGCCGCACCGGACCGAACCACGTGTCATTGGTCAGAACGACCTCATCGAACTCCGACAACC
>NZ_VBUM01000097.1 GCF_005774735.1 Microbacterium sp. 5K110
CCGCCGCCCCGGCCTGGCCCGCCCAGGGCGAAGCCGCCGTCGCGGTGCAGGGCATGCCCGACGTGCTGTCGTCGGCGAACGCCCCCGAGTCGATCGCGAGCATCACGAAGGTCGTCACGGCCTTGCTCGTGCTCGAGCGTCTCCCGCTCGCGCCCGGCGAGCAGGGTCCGACGTACGCGTTCACCCAGGCCGACAGCGCCGACTACTGGCAGTACCGTGCGCGGGGCGAGTCGTCTCTCGACGTCCCCGTCGACGGGACGCTCACCGAGCTGCAGATGCTCCAGGGCATGCTCGTCGCCTCGGCCAACAACTACGCCCAGCGCTTGGCATCCGATCTCTGGCCCTCCAACGACGACTTCGTCGCCGCCGCAGCGAACTACCTGGCCCAGCGGGGCATCACCGGCATCACGATCGTGAACCCCACCGGGATCGAAGCGGGCAACACCGCCACCCCGGCCGCCCTCATCGCCCTCGCCGAGAAGGCGATGCAGAACCCGGTGATCGCCGAGATCGTGCGCACGCCCGAGCTGTCGCTGCCGGGCGCCGGATCGTTCCGCAACGGCAACCCGTTGCTCGCCGACCCCGGTGTCGTCGGCATCAAGACCGGGACCCTGGATGCTTGGAACCTGCTGTCCGCGAAAGACCTGATCGTGGGCACGACCACCGTCCGCGTCTACGCCGCCGTCCTCGGACAGCCGGGGCCGGACTCGCGCGATCAGGCCAGCCGCGACCTCTACGCGCGTCTGGCCGACGAGATCCAGGTGCGCACCTCCGTGCCCGCCGGGACCGCCGTCGGCCGTGTCACGACACTGTGGGGCCAGGACGTCGCGATGGTCACCGCCGAGGACGCGAGCAACGTGCTCTGGAACGGCGCGGCCGCCCAGCCGGCCACGTCGTTCGACCTCGGTGACGCGCGCGACGCGGGCGAGACCGTCGGCACGCTCGTGACCACCGGTCCGCTCGACGCCGACACCGTCGACGTGCGCCTCGAGACCGACATCGAGCCGCCGAGTCCCTGGTGGCGGCTGACCCATCCGCTCGACCTCCTGGGGCTCAACGACTGAGGAACGAGCCGGCTCCTCGCCGCGTAACACCCCTCCTCCACAACCCGGCGCGACCGCGTTCTCTCCCCCCGATCGCGGACGCGCGGCATTCGATGTCGGAGGTCGTCGCTAGCATGCACACATGTCTTCTCGCCGCCCCTCCGACTCCCCCTTTACGGGCCCGACGGGCGACCCCGTAGGACTGTCCGCGGTGCTCGACGACGTGCTCCGTGCGGGAGCCGTACTCGCCGCCGCCGAAGTGGCCCGCACTCGCGCCCTCGCGGCGGCGGGGCATCTCGCTCTCGACGTGATGGCCGATCGGCGCACCCATGTCCGAGCTTCCGAGATGGCGTTGCGCGAGGTCGCGTCCGAGCTCGCTGCGGCCGAGAATCTCTCCGACCGCGGGATGCAATCGCAGATCGACCGTGCCATGACCCTGGTCGACGATTACCCGCAGACTCTCGCCGCGTGGGAAGGCGGGGCGATCACCCGCGCCCACGTCCACGCGATCGTCGACGTCGGCTCGCCTCTCCCCGCCGATGCGCGCGGAGAGTTCGATCTGCTCGCCGTCGCAACCGGCGAGGGCCTCAGCCCCGGCCGGTTGCGATCGCGTCTCGCGGCGCTCGCCGAACGCCTGTATCCGACCACGCTGACCGAACGTCACCAGCGCGGCCGTGACGCGCGGTGTGTCCGCATCGTCCCCGGGCTCGACGGCATGTCCGACCTCGTCGCGACGTTGCCGACCGTGCTCGCGGTCGGAATATTCGACCGACTCAGTCAGCAGGCCCACGCGGTCATCGACGCACGAGACGAGACGTCCGAGTCGAACTCGGATGATCGGACCACCGCGCAGCTTCGCGCCGACATCCTCGCCGACCTCCTGCTCACCTCGGCCCCCGACGCCGATCCCACCCGTACCGACGACGGGCCCGGCATCCTCGGCAGCATCCGCGCCCGGGTTCACGTGGTCGTCCCCGCCCTGACGATGCTCGCCCCCGGGCGTGAGAATGCCGATCCCGCCGAACTCGTGGGGCACGGCCCCCTCGACGCAGGCACCGCACGCGCTCTCGCCGAATCGACCGCGCTCCCCTGGGATCGGGTCGTCACCCACCCCGTCACCGGCGCGGTACTGCACACCGACACCTATCACAGCGGCACCGCGATCGACCGGTATCTCCGCGCTCGAGACCGCCACTGCCGGTGGCCCGGTTGCACCGTTCCCGCGAACCGTGCCGAGGTGGACCACACCCACGACTACGCGCTCGGCGGCGTGACCGACGTCACGAACCTCGCCCACCTGTGCCAGCGGCACCACACGCAGAAGCAGTTCACCCGATGGAGCGTGACCCAACTGCCCGGTGGGGTCCTCCGCTGGACCAGCCCGACCGGTCGCACCTACACCGACGAGCCGCTCCCGTACTCTCCCGCCGTGCGCTTCGTCCCCGACGATCCACCTCCGCCCGACCCGGATGAACCCGCGGCACCCTTCTGAGGCCTCGCGCCGCGGTCGGGCGATGCACCGTGCTAACGTCGCCCGCAGTGACACGGGGTGCCCTTCGGGGCTGAGAACACACCCGTCGAACCTGATCTAGTTCGTACTAGCGAAGGGATGTCGCGAATGGTCGTTCGCACGTCGTCGTCTCCGTCCAGCCCCGCCGAAGCTCTCGCCGCTCTGCGGTCCGCGCCACCGCTCGTGCAGTGCATCACCAACGCGGTGGTGACGAACTTCACCGCGAACGCGCTGCTCGCCCTCGGCGCCTCGCCCGCGATGTGCGACATCCCCGGTGAGGCCGGGATGTTCGCCGGTGTCGCCGGGGGCGTCCTGGTGAACCTGGGCACCCCGACCGCCGAGCAGCGCGAGGCCGCGCGCGAGGCCGTCGCCGTCGGCACTCCGTGGGTGCTCGACCCCGTCGCCGTCGGTGCGCTGCCGGTGCGCACCGCGCTCGCGCACGAGCTCCTCGAGGCCGGGCCGGCGATCGTCCGCGGCAACGCGTCCGAGATCCTCGCCCTGGCCGGCGCCGGGGCCGGCGGCCGCGGCGTCGACTCGACCGACACCCCCGACGCCGCTCTCGACGCCGCCCGCGCCCTCGCGGTCCGCACGGGCGGCACGATCGCGGTCTCGGGCGCGGTCGACCTGATCGTGGATGCCGACCGCACGGCGCGTGTGCCCGGCGGCAGCGACCTGCTGACCCGGGTCACCGGCGGCGGGTGCGCCCTCGGCGCCGCGATGGCAGCGCTCCTGCCCGGCGCCGCGCCCTTCGACGCCGCGGTGACCGCGAGCGCGATCTGGGCGGTCGCCTCCGAACGGGCTGCCGCGGTGGCGGCCGGGCCGGGCTCGTTCGCGGTGGCGTTCCTCGACGCCCTCGCGGCGATCGACCCCGCCGACCTCGACGGGCGGGTCGCGGCGTGAGCGCGGTCGACCTCCCCCTCCACCTGGTCACCGATCACCGGATGCCGTTCGCCCGCGTCGCCGAGATCGTCGACGCCGCCGCGGGCTCGGGGGCGAGCGTGATCCAGTTCCGCGACAAGACCGGGAGCGGACGCGATCTGTTCGACCGGGTGCTCGCCCTCGCCGACGTCGTCGCCGGCCGCGCCGCGTTCGTCGTCGACGACCGGGTGGACGTCGTCCTCGCCGCCCGCGACGCGGGCGCCCGTGTCGACGGGGCGCACCTGGGGCAGAGCGACCTGCCCGTCGTCGCCGCGCGCCGCCTGCTCGGGCCGGACGCGCTGATCGGCTGGACCGCGAACACCCCGGAGCACTTCACCGCGGCCGCCGCCCTCCGCCCGGGAACCGTCGACTACCTCGGCGTCGGGGTCATCCGCGCGACCGCCACGAAGCCCGACCACCCGCAGCCCCTCGGGATCGACGGTTTCGCCGGGCTCGTGGCATCCGCTCCCCTGCCCTGCATCGCGATCGGCGGGATCGAGGTGGGCGATGTCGCCGCTCTCCGGCGGGCCGGTGCCGCGGGCGTCGCGGTGGTCTCGGCCGTGAGCGGTGCCGCGGATCCCGCGGCGGCGACGCGGGCACTGCGCGAGGCGTGGGCATGATCCCCCGTGTGCTGAGCATCGCCGGGACCGACCCCACCGGGGGTGCCGGCATCCAGGCGGATCTGAAGTCGATCGCTGCGCTCGGCGGGTACGGCATGGCCGTGGTCACCGCGCTCGTGGCGCAGAACACCCGCGGGGTGCGCGAGGTCCACGTGCCGCCCGTGGCGTTCCTCGACGCGCAGCTGCGGGCGGTGAGCGACGACGTCGAGATCGACGCGGTCAAGATCGGGATGCTGGGGTCGGCCGAGGTCGTCGCGGTCGTATCCGCGTGGCTCGACGAGGTGCACCCCGCGATCGTCGTGCTCGACCCGGTCATGGTCGCCACGAGCGGCGACCGTCTGCTCGACCCGGATGCCGAAGACGCGGTGCGCACGCTGTGTCACCGCGCGGACCTCGTGACGCCGAACCTGCCCGAGCTCGCGGTGCTCGTCGGGGAGCCGGTCGCCGGCGACTGGGACACCGCCGTCGCGCAGGCCCGGTCGCTCGTCGCCCGCGCCGGCACCGCCGTGCTGCTGAAGGGCGGCCACCTCGCCGGGCCCGACAGCCCCGACGCCGTCGTCGATGCCACGGGCGTGCACCTCGTCCCCGGCCGCCGCGTCGCGACCCGCCACACGCACGGCACGGGCTGCTCGCTGTCATCGGCGCTCGCGACCCTCGCGGCCCACGGCCTGGACTGGCCCGCCGCGCTGACCCGCGCGAAGCGATGGCTCACCGGGGCGCTCGAGAACGCCGAGGCCCTCCACGTCGGTCACGGAAACGGCCCGATCGACCACTTCCACGAGCTGCGGCCGCACCTCGACCTGGGCGCCTCCTGGAGCGCCGAGCGGTGGGCGGCCACGGCGGCGGTGCGCGCCGACGTCGATCGGTGCGCGTTCGTGCGGGGACTCGCATCCGGGGACCTCGATCGCGCGGCCTTCGCCTGGTACCTCGGGCAGGACCTGCTGTACCTGCGCGAGTACGCCCGCGTGCTGGCGCGCGCCGCGGCGCTGGCCCCGACCATCGAGGAGCAGCGGTTCTGGGCCGCGGCGTCGGTCTCGTGCCTGGCCGAAGAGGCGGCGCTGCACGAGTCGCACGTGGATGCCACCGGCCTCGAGCCCGCACCCGACACCGTCGCGTACACCGACCACCTGCACGCCGTGTCGGCGGGCGGATCGTACGCGGTGCTGGTCGCGGCGGTGCTGCCGTGCTTCGTGCTCTACACCGATATCGGCGCCCGCTGGCGAGGCACGTTCGACCCCGACCACGCCTACGCGGACTGGCTCACGGCCTACGGCGACGAGGCGTTCGCCGCGTCGTCAGCCGAGGCGTCCCGGATCGCGGATGCCGCCGCCCGATCGGCATCCCCCGCCGCCCGCGGCGCCATGTCCGCGGCGTACGTCCGGTCGATGCGGCTGGAGCTGGCGTTCTTCGAGGCGCCGCTGCGGGGGTGAGTCGGCGGCGTGCCGAACTCCTGAGTTTTCGCGGCGGGGCCTCCCCGGCTCGCTCGAGGAGACCTCGACCGGCGTAATTCTCAGGAGTTCGGACCGGCGGGTCAGCCGCTCTTGCGGCGGAACTCCCGCTTGGTGACGGCTCCGTGCGTGCCCTGAACGGCCGAGTGACCGTCCAGGTGCGCCTGACCCGACCGCTGCTGCCCGTTCTTCTTCGCCAGGGCTTCCTTGAACTTTCGCTTCATGTCGTCGGATGCCGCGGCATCCGGGGTCTCGTCGGTACTCATGCCCCCACCCTAGGCAGGTCTGGCAAACCGCCGCAGGCCGAACGCCCCGAGCCCGCGCTGATCCTTCGCGGTGCCGAACTCCTGAGTTCCGGCGTGTGCTCGCCCTTCGCCGCGTCGAGCAGCGGAAAACCGGCCGAATCACAGGAGTTCGGCCCGGTGCCGGGCAGGCGTGTCCGCGGCTCAGACGTGGCGGACACGCTGCTGCAGCCGCGTGCGGATGTCGAACAGTTCCGTCCCGCCGACTTCGCGTGCCCCCGGGATGCCGCGGCGCAACAGCGTCGTGAGCGCGCTGCGGGCGACCAGGACGACCGGGGTGCCGCGCACCTTGCCGAGGTCGGTGACCGCGTCGAGGATCGCGTCGTCGGGGAGGATCACCATCGCCCCGCTGAATCGGACGCCCGCCGCCCGGGCGATCACGCGGGCACGCGAGACGAGCTGCGTCACGGGCGACCCGATGACGTTCGGGCCCGTGACCTCGCCGCGCCGCACGCCGACGGGACCACCGAAGTCCTCGCTGAGCATCGCGTACAGACCGCTCGGTCCGAGCACGAGGTGATCGACCTTCTGCTCCGGGTCGAGGCCGTCGCGGTCGGCGAACACGTCGTGCCACACCGTGTACCCCATGCCGAGCTCGGCGACCAGCCGCGCGGTCTCCTCCTCGGCGAGCGCGTCGGCGAGGATGTGCCGGATCTCCGGCGGCGCCGACCGCACGAGCGCCGGGTCGTAGGGATCGGCGATGTCGACACCGCGTCCGACCCATTCGCGGATCAGCGACAGGTACCGCTCGCGCCGCCATCCGCCGGGCTGCCCGTAGGCGCGAGCACGCGGACGCGTGTCCGGACGGGGAGGAGGGGATGCCGTGCTCCCGCCGGCCCAGTCGGCGGCGGCGTGCCCGCGACCGCGGTCATAGGCCGCGCGGGCCTCGGGCGTGCCGACGAGCTCCCACGCGCGCTGCACCTGGACGAACAGTTCGGCGTCGCCGCCGGTGTCGGGGTGGGTCTCACGCAGCCGCACGCGGTAGGCGCGCCGCAGACCGTCGTCGTCGATCTCGGCCTCGACGCGGAGCACCTGATATGCCGAGAGCGACATGGGACTGTCGAACACGTCCGTCATCCGTTCTGCCGCTCGGGCGCGGCATCCTCCAGGCTAGTCGTCGCCGTCTGGGCACGGCCCGGCATCCGACCGGGGAGTCCCTGACGGCTGCACATCTCCTGCAGCTTCCGGCAGTCCGCCCGGCCGCCGCGCCAACGGACGGATGCTGCAGGAGTTGTGCGCCCATGGCCCCCACCCGGCCGCGCTCCGCCGGCTGCACAACTCCGGCACTTCCGGCAGTCCGCCCGGCCGCCGCGCCAACGGACGGATGCTGCAGGAGTTGTGCGCCCATGGCCCCCACCGGGCCGCGCTCCGCCGGCTGCACATCTCCTGCAGCTTCCGGCAGTCCGCCCGGCCGCCGCGCCAACGGACGGATGCTGCAGGAGTTGTGCGCCCATGGCCTCCACCCGGCCGCGCTCCGCCGGCTGCACAACTCCGGCAGAATTGTCGGCTGCCCGCGCCGTCGGCGCCTCAGCGACCACTCCGCAGGAGTTGTGCGGACGAGACCGGTCGCCCGCGACCGGACCCGGGCGTCACCGCCGCTCGTTGCGGCGGGCGTACGCGGCCGCGTCGCGGCTGGACAGCGCCAGCAGCACGAGGATGTCGAGGCTCAGCGTCACCAGCGTCGTGCCGACCGTGATCTCTTGCCCGAATTCCCACCAGCCCACGAAAGCCGTGGCGATCGAGATCGTCGACAGCAGCATGCCGATGACCCGGGCGACGTTGCTTCCCCGCAGCAGCAGGATGCCGAACACCGTCTGGATCAGGAAGACCGCGCCCATGATCCCGAGGAACAGCCCGGCGTCCACGTCGAAATCGGACAGCGTGAGCGCCGTCGGCTCGTCGGCGTCGCCCCCGGCGGCCGCCGAGAGGACCTGCAGCCACGGCGGGAGGTCGAAGGCGACGGTGAACGCCCACAGCAGCCCCGACAGTGCGCGGAGCAGCACGAGCACTCCTCCGGCGACCGTCGCGCCGGGTCGACGCATCGCCGGGTCGCGCATGACCGGCGCGGCGAGCGGTTCGAATGCCGCCCTCTTCTCCGGATGCCTCTCCCTCACGGCCGTCCCTCCGCCTCGACGTCGCGCCGCCCGGCATCCGTCCGCTCTCCGCCCGTGCGGGACTCGACGCCCCGGACGTCGAGGATCGGCAGATCGCCATCGGTGGTGATGCTGTCGCCGCCGCCGTTGCGCGAGTGGTAGCCGGTCGAGAAGTCCCGGATGACGTCGACCGTCACGCCCGGGAGATTCCGCACGGTGTCGACGATGTGGTCGCGCTCGATGTCGGTGTCCGCGTCGATGCGGTGCGTGACCTGCAGGGTGAACAGCGACAAGCCCACGGCGCGGTCGAAGGTCCCCGCGGCCAGCCAATCGACCCGGCGACCGCCGGGGAGCAGCCAGCCGTCCGGACACCGCCACAAGCGCACGTGGTGGCGCTGCGCCGGCGACCCCGCGACCTCCTGCTGGTAGGCGAGATCCTGCATGCGGCCGAAGAGGAACAGCGGGCTCACCGGCGCGGTCGGGTAGCTGCGTCGCGTGAGGGTGGATGCCACGATGCGCCACGACGACGCGAAACCGACGGGGTCGGCCGGGATCCACCCCGCCG
This sequence comes from Microbacterium sp. 5K110, assembly GCF_005774735.1. GTDB lineage: Bacteria > Actinomycetota > Actinomycetes > Actinomycetales > Microbacteriaceae > Microbacterium. The sequence continues at coordinate 8,500 of NZ_VBUM01000097.1, forward strand.
CCGCCATCACGGCCTCGACCTGCGTCCGCTCCCCCTGGTAGGCGAGGTTCACCGGGTCGCCGAGCAGGCCGTCGGACGTGCGGGTGCGGCCCATGAAGTAGTCGGGCACGTAGATCGCGGTGAGGATGCGGTGCAACCGAGGGAGCACGAGGTAGGCGAGAAGGCCCCAGAACACCACCGCCATGACGACGCCGCCCCAGCCCAACGTGAAGGTCTGGGTGAAACTGAGGTAGGCGAGCCAGACGGCCGCGAGACCCGCGAAGACGAAGAAGAACCCGTCGAGCAACCGCCCGATCGACCACCGCCTCCGCCCCGCTCTGGTCATCGCACGGTCACCACAGAGCCGGATCGGGGTCGAAAGCGAAGGCCTCGCCCACGCGCCCCGCGGGAAGATTTGCGTGAGCCGACGGCGACCAGGACGGCGAGCGGTCCTTGTCGACGAGCTGCGCCCGGATGCCCTCGGCGAGGTCGGGTTGCGTCGTGGCGAACCACATCACGAGGCCGTACTCCTGCGCGAGGGCGGCGCGCAGGGACGGCAGGGTCCGCGCCCGGCGGACGGCTTCGAGCGTCACGGCGACCGCCGTCGGCGCCGAGGACTCGAGCAGATCGGCGGTCGCGTGGGCCTCGGGCTCCCAGCGCCGGCGCAGGCGATACAGGATGCCGCCGAGGTCGTCGGCCGAGAAGGCGTCGTCGATCCACGGACGCCAGGTCTCCAGGTCCGACCGCTCGGGGCTCTCGTCGAACAGGAGCACGAGCTCGGTCGGGCTGGACGGATCGGCGCGGTACTGAAGTGCCTCGTGCAGGGCGGACAGGTGCGCGACGGGGACGAGGTGGTCGGCGAACCCGGCGTACAGCGCGTCGGCGGCATCCATCGTCGCGCCGGTCAGGCCGAGGTATTCGCCCAGACGGCCGGGAGCGCGTCCGAGCAGCCAGGAGCCGCCCACGTCGGGGGAGAAGCCGATGCGCGTCTCGGGCATCGCCAGCCGGGACCGCTCGGTCACGATGCGGATGCGGGCGTGGCCCGCGAGCCCGATCCCGCCGCCCATCGTCACTCCGTCGGCGATCGCGACGATCGGCTTGGGGTAGGTGGCGATGCGGTGGTTGAGGGCGTACTCCTCGCGGAAGAACGTGTGCACCTCGTCGACCTGCCCGGCCACGACGAAGTCGTAGAGCGCCCGGACATCGCCTCCGGCGCAGAAGCCGCGATCCCCCGCACCGTCGAGAAGCACGAGGTCGACGTCGGAATCGTTCTCCCAGCGGTCGAGGGCGACCGCGAGCCGGCGGATCATGCCGAGGTCGAGGGCGTTGATCGCGCGCGGACGGTTCAGGGTCACGTGACCCACTCCGCGCCAGGCTCGCGCGATCACCGCGTCGTCGTCGGATCGCTGTGCGTTCACGCTGCCACGTTACACACGCCGCGAGATGTGTTTTCGGCCTCGGATCGGGGAAGATGGGGAGAACGCCCGCCGAACGAGAGGTACTCGATGCCCGAAGGACAGGTGCTGGAATTCTCCGGGCTGACCAAGCGCTTCGGCGCGGTGTCGGCCGTCGACGGTTTGACGGCCCGTGTGGAGCCGGGTCTGGTGACGGGATTCCTGGGCCCGAACGGCGCGGGCAAGACGACGTCGCTGCGCATGCTGCTCGGTCTGGTGCGACCCACCTCGGGGTCCGCCACGATCGGCGGTCGCCGGTACGCCGAGATCGAGCGACCGCTGCAGAGCGTCGGCTCTGCGCTCGAGGCATCCAGTTTCCACCCGGGCCGCTCGGCGGCGAACCACCTCAAGGCCTACGCCCGCGCGGCGCGTCTGCCGCTCTCGCGCGTGGACGAGGTGCTGGGGCTCGTCGGTCTCGCCGACGTCGCCGGACGCCGCGTCGGCGGATACTCGCTCGGGATGCGCCAGCGCCTGGGCCTGGCCACCGCCCTGCTCGGAGACCCGGGCGTCCTCGTCCTCGACGAGCCCTCGAACGGCCTCGACCCCGAAGGCATCCGCTGGATGCGCTCGCTGCTGCGCCACCTCGCCGAGGAGGGACGCACGGTGCTGGTGTCGTCGCACCTGCTCGCCGAGGTGCAGCAGACCGTCGACGCGCTGCTGATCATCTCGCGCGGCCGCTTGGTCTTCCAGGGCGGCACCGAGGATCTCGCCGACCCCGACGAGTACTCCACGGTGGTCGACTCCCCCGACCGCGAAGCCCTGTCCCGCGTGCTCGACGAGCACGGCATCCCGTTCCAGCTGCTGCGCAACGGCTTCACGATCCGGCACGTCGAACCGATCCAGGTCGGTACCCTCGCCGCGGGCGCCGGGATCGTGCTGTCGCACCTGCAGAGCAAGGGCGCGAGTCTCGAAGACATCTTCCTCGAGCTCGTCAGCGGCGAGCGCGTGCACGCGAGCGCGGCGGGTGGGGAGGCACCCCCGGCCTCGTCGGCGGAAGAACCGGATGCCGCGGCCCCCGCGCCGCAGTCCGCCCCGGTGCCCGCGTCGACCGCGGCTCCCGTGCCCGCGCCGGGCGCGGCTACAGCACCCGCGCCGGCGCCTGTCCCGGCTCCGGCACCCGCGCCGGCCGCCGCCACAGCACCCGCGTCGGCCGACGAACCGGCCGCCCCGTCGACCGATCTGGTCGCCGTCCTTCCGGCGCCACGACCCGCTTCGGCCCCGACCGATGACGACCCCTCCGACCCGCGCCCCTCGTACGCGGTGGCCTCGACGGGCGTGATCGACATCGTGCCCGTCGAAGCCCGCACGGAAGACACGGAGGTGCAGCGATGAGCCTCGTGGCATCCGCTCGCTCCGAGTACACCAAGCAGTTCAGCACCGCCGGCTGGTGGGTGCTCGGCATCGTGCTCGTGGTCTACGTCGGCTTCACGGCGGGCGTCCTGGCCCTCGCGTTCGGGGGCGTGGCATCCGGCAAGCTCCCCGGTGCCACCGGTCCCACCCCCTCCGCCGACGGCCTCGCCGGACTCGTCTACAGCTCCGCGAGCGCCGTGGGGTACGTCTTCCCGCTGCTGGCGGGGACGCTCATGGTGACGACCGAGTTCCGGCACAAGACCCTCACCCCGACGTTCCTCGCGACACCCCGGCGCGGTGTCGTGCTGGTCGGAAAGTTCGCGATCGGCATCGTCGTCGGCGTGCTCTACGGCATCCTCGGATCCATCGCCGCGATCGGTGCGGGCGCCGGAGTCTTCGCCGCGTTCGGACTCGACACGCAGCTCGGCTCGTCCGACACCTGGGTACTCGTGGGGCGGATGCTGCTGGCCTTCGCCCTGTGGGCGGTCGTCGGGATCGGCGTGGGCACCGTCGTGCGCAACCAGGTGGCCGCGATCGTGATCGTGCTGGCCGTGACGCTGTTCATCGAGCCGATCGTCCGCACCGTCGCCGGCGTCGTCGACGGACTCGGCGAGGTCGCGCGGTGGTTCCCAAGTGCCGCGAGCGACGCCCTCGTGGGCCAGACGATCTTCGGCGCCGTCGGCGCGGGCGGTGCCGAGCCGCTCGAATGGTGGCTCGGCGGACTCGTACTGCTCGGCTACGCCGTGGTGCTCGTCGCGATCGGCCTCGCCACGACCTGGCGCCGCGACATCGACTGACGCGTCTCGGCTCCGAGGCGTCTCAGGACACCAGGTCGGCGACGTCCTCGGGCTCGGATGCCACGTCCAGGCGCAGCGCCTTCAGTAGCGCCACGCCGTGCTTGGTGGTGAGCACGAGGCGTTCGAACTCGTCGTGGCCGCTGAGGTCGACGACGACGCTCGACTTACGACGACGGATGACGACGAAGTCGTTGCCGCCGGCCGACTTCCATGTGCCCATCGCGACGGCGACGGGCAGGTTCGTGCCGGGGTTGGGGACTCCGCGGAGCCACGTCCACGCGTCGTCCGTCAGCTGCACGCGGTCGATCGTGGCGCGGGGCACGACGATGTTGCGCTTGCGGAACGACAGGGCACGCTCGGTCGGCGAGAGCACGACCTCGAGCTGCGTCGAATCGAGCAGCAGTGTCACCATGGCATCCATCCTGCCAGCGCCGCGCACCCGCTACCGCTCCCGCGCCTCACGAGAGCGCAACGATCCGCC
>NZ_VBUM01000098.1 GCF_005774735.1 Microbacterium sp. 5K110
CGCCCGCGCCGCTGGCACCGGCACCGCCCCCGCCCCTGCCCCTGCACAACTCCTGCACACCCCACGCCACGGCACGCCACGGCCCTTGCGACTCGACGCCCGCAGGAGTTGTGCACGAGCGCAGGGAGGCACCGCATGAGCGTCGCGGCCGAAGCGACCGGCATCCGCGCCTACGGGCAAGTACTGCGCCTGCCCGGGGCGCGGTCCTTCGTCGCGGCCGGCATCCTCGCGCGCTTCCCCCGGGCGACGCTGTCGCTCGGGATCATCCTGCTCGTCTCGGCCGCGACCGGCAGCTTCGGCTCGGCCGGTGTCGTGGTAGCGCCGCTCGTCGTCGGCATGGCGATCGCGGCGCCCCTATGGTCGTCGCGGATGGACCGGCACGGCCAGGCCCGCGTCATCCTGATCTCGCTCGGATGCCTCGTGCTGTCGGCATCCGCTCTGCTCGCCCTCGTGCTGACGGGTGCGCCGTTCTGGACGTGGCTCGTCGCCGCGTTCGCGACGGGGGCGTCGACACCCGACCTCACCTCGGCCGTCCGCGCGCGGTGGACGGTGCTGGCGCCGGAGTCGCAGCGCACCCCCGCGCTGGCGCTGGAGACGATCGCCGATCAGATGGTGTTCATCGCGGGTCCGCCGGCGATCACGGCCGTCGCGGCGGCGATCGATCCGGCCGTGGCGATGCTGGGCTCGCTCGTGCTCGGGCTCGTCGGCGGGGTGTGGCTCGCCTCGCAGCGCGGGACCGAACCCGCCCGGACCGACACCGCAGGTCGCCCCCGTTTCGTGTGGCCGCCCGCCGGCGTCGTGCCCGTCGCGCTGGCGTGCATCGCCCTGGGGGGCGTGTTCGGCGCCTTCGACGTGACTCTCGTCGGCTGGGCGGAGGTGGGTGGTCGCCCGTGGCTCGCCGGTCCGGCCTTCAGCGCCCTTGCCGTGGCGATCGCGGTGGGATCGGTGATCACGGGAGCCCGCGCGTGGCGGCTGTCGCCGATCGCGCGCTACATCGGCTTCGCGGCGCTCGCCGCGGTAGTCGCGCTGGCGCTGCCGGTGGCGCAGGGATCCGCGCCCGTGTTGTTCGCGGCGATTCTCGTCCTCGGTCTCGCCGTCTCGCCCGTGATGGTGTCGGGGATCCTCGTGGCCTCGGCCCGCGCCCCCGAAGGCCGCGTGACCGAGACCCTCGCCTACCCGACGGCGGCGATGTCGCTGGGTGTCCCGATCGGCGGCGTGATCGCCGGATCGGCTCTGGATGCGACGGGCCCCGCGACCGCGCTGATCACGATCGCGGTGGCCCTGGCGGCCGCCGCCGCGATCGCCGCGATCGGTGAGGCGCTGCTCCGGGTGTCGCGTCGCTGACGCGGCGGGCGCGACCTCCGCCGAGACTGCATCCGACTGACATCCGGGGTGCGCGCTGCAGTGGAGTTGTCAGTCGGATGCAGTCTCGCGGCTCGCACGCGCCGCCCCGGCCCGGCCGACCGCCAGGACGCGGCTCGCACGCGCCGCCCCAACCCGGCCGCCCGTCAGGACGCGTCGACGAGCTCGCGGGCAGGCGCCCGTCGGGCCATCACGCGGTTGCGGATCGCGAACACCAGCACCACGGCCAGGACGGCGTAGATCGCCAGCGCGATCGGGCTCTGCACGAGCGTGGTGAGGTCGCCGTTGGCGCTCATCGCGGCATCCCGCAGGCTCGTCTCGGCGAGCGGTCCCAGCACCATGCCGATGATGAGCGGCGCGAGCGGGTAGTCGTTGGTGCGCAGCAGGAAACCGAGCAGCCCGACGCCCAGCAGCAGGAGCAGGTCGAACGTCGCACCCGAGGTGGCGTAGATGCCCAGCCCGCAGAAGACCGCGATCGCGGCGTACAGGTACGGGCGCGGGATGACGAGGAGCTTGGCCCACAGCATCGCGAACGGCAAGTTCAGGATCAGCAGCACCACCATCGCGAGGAAGAAGCTCGCGATCAGCGCCCACACCAGGTCGGGTGCCCGCTCGAACAGGAGCGGACCGGGCTGCAGGCCGTACTGCCGGAACGCCGCGAGCATGATGGCCGCGGTCGCCGAGATCGGCAGGCCGAGGGCCAAGAGCGACCCCATGGCCATGCCGGTCGTCGAGTTGCCCGCCGCCTCGGGAGCGGCGAGGCCCCGGATCGCGCCGGTGCCGAACACCGGCTTCTTCCGCCGCGCGTCGAGGCGCTTCTCGATGCCGTACGCGAGGAAGGTCGGGATCTCGGCTCCGCCGGCGGGGATCACGCCGAACGGCAGTCCGATCGCCGTGCCGCGCAGCCACGCCGGGGTGGCCTCCGTGAGCTCTTTCCGCGACAGCCACGGGCGACCCGTGGGGCGGATGAGCGTCTTGTTCGAGATGTGGCGCTCGAGGGAAGCGACGTAGATGACCTCGCCGAGGGCCAGGATGCCGACGGTCACGGTCACGAGCGAGATGCCGTCGAAGAGGTTCGGCGAGTCCATCGTGAACCGGGGTGCGCCCGAGACGCCGTCGACGCCGATGACCGCGATCCCGAGGCCCAGGAAGAGGGAGGCGAGCCCCTTCACGGCGTTGTCGGTGACGACCGACGACGTCGCGGCGAAGGCGAAGATCGCGAGCGCGAAGAACTCCGCCGGTCCGAAGCTGCTCGACAGATCCGCCAGCAGCGGGGCGAAGAAGACCAGGAGCACGCACGCGACGATGCCGCCGATGAAGGCGCCGATCGCGGCGGTGGCGAGGGCCTGGGCCGCACGGCCGTTCAGCGCCATCTTGTGGCCCTCGAACGTCGAGGCGATCGCCGAGGCTTGCCCGGGGGTGTTCAACAGGATGCCGGTGATCGAGTCGCCGAACAGGCCGCCGAAGTACACGCCCGAAAACATGATGAACGCTGCGGTCGGGTCGAGCGAGAAGGTGACGGGAAGCAGCAACGCGACCGCCATCGACGAGCCGAGGCCGGGCATGACGCCGACCGCGGTGCCGAGCACGCAGCCCACGAGCACCCAGATGAGGTTCTGCCAGGTCAGGGCGCCGGCGAATCCTTCGCCGAGCAGAGCGAGAACGTCCATGTCAGAAGGCCCATCCCAGGATGCCGGAGGGCAGGGAGAGCCCCAGCCCCATGTCGAATGCGATGTAAGTGAGCGAGCTGATCGTCAGGCCGACGAACAGCGCGAACAGCCACCGGGTGTGGCCGAAGCCGCGCGCGATCCCCGCGAACAGCACTGCCGCGGCGACGATCCAGCCCAGGATGCCGAGCAGGAACGCGAAGACGAGGAACGACCCCACGACCCACGCGAACGATCGCCAGTCGACGCCGACCGACCGTTCGCCCGGCTCCGCGGCATCCGCCGGGCTCTCGCCGAGCGCGCGCAGCGCGCCGATCCCGAGGATGACCGCGAAGACGTAGAGGCCCGCCGCGATGATGCCGGGGAAGAACTGCGGCCCGGGGAAGGCCGCGGACGGCGGCACCTTCATCGTGACGATGCCGTACACGAGGTACGTCGCGAACGCCGCGAGCACCGCCGGCATCGCGAGCGTCTTGGCGATTCCCACCGCTCCGCGACCCCGGCGGAACCGCAGCCTGTTGCCCACGACCGCCGAGACGGAGGTCGGGTTGTTCGACGGCATCACAGGCCCATCTCCTCGTACAGTCGCTCGATCCGGGTGCGTTCCTCGGCGAGGAACGTCGTGAGGTCATCGCCCGTGATCAGGCGCTCGGTCCAGTGGTAGCGGGCGCGGGCGTCGGCCCATTCGGGGGTCGCGGTCGACTCGAGGACGAGGTCGGTCAAGTCGCCGACCTGCTCGTCACTCAGACCGCTCGGGGCGGCGAGCATGCGCCAGTTGGTGAGGGTGACGTCGTACCCCTGCGCGGCCGCCGTCGGGATGTCGACCCCCTCGAGTGGCTCGTCGGCGACGAGCGCCAGGGCCCGCAGGCGTCCCGACTCGATCTGGTCGATGTTGTCGGGGTAGCCGCCCGCGGCCGCCTGGGCGGTGCCGTTCAGCAGGGCCTGGATGGCTTCGCCCCCGCCGTCCGACGAGATGTAGGTCATCTCGGAGGGCGGGATGCCGGCGGCGAGCGCCAGATCGGCCACGACGAGCTGATCGAACGAGCCGCCCCCGGTCCAGGGGAGCGCACGCGGGTCGGACTTCCACGCCTGCACCAGATCGTCGAGCGTCTGGAAGGGCGAGTTCGCCGGCACGACGATCACGTCGTACTCCTCGACCATGACGGCCAGGGGGGTGACGTCGTCGAGTGTCGCGGCCGAGTTGAACTGCACCGTGGCGGCGAGGAGTCCCGTCCCGCCGACGAGGAGGTTGTTCGCCTGCCCGTTCAGCACCGAGACGTTGCCGAGCGCGATCGTGCCGCCGGCGCCCGGCATGTTCACGACCTGCACGTTGTTGACCAGGCCGTTCGCCTTCTGCGCTTGCTGCAGCTCGCGCGCGACACCGTCCCACCCGCCGCCGGCCGCAGCGGGCGCGATGATCGTCATCGACGCGTGGATGTCGTCGCCGGCGGCGGCCGAAGTGATCGATCCGTACGCGGCGACCGCGATCGCCGTCACGGCGACCGCACCGCCCATGGCGCGGGGGATCCATCGGCGCCGGGCGGCCGGGGGCGCATGGTCGGGGGCAGAGGGAGGCGTAGGCTCCGTCATCACAGCTCCTCCTTGCGAACGTCGTCGTCTCGCAGAATGTGACGACGCTCTCAAGGAGGGGGCCGCACCGCACCCCCCGGTCGCATTGTGCTCATAGTGCGCGCGAGAGAATGTCCCTGCCATGCCCGACGTCACCCCCTCGGTCCCCGCCCGAGTGGTCCGCCGCGCGCTCGTCGTGCTCCCGAGCCTCATCGTGCTGACCGCCGTGGGGCTCACGACCCTCATCGCCGCGTCGGCGCAGGAACGCCACATCCGCGACGACACCGCCGAGCGGGTCTACGACGTCGCGGCGAGCCTCGCCGAGCTCGACGATGTGCGCCGCACCGTGGCATCCGTCTCGTCCGTCGGCACCAGCGCGCGTCTGGCCGACGCCGGCGATCTCGCGGAGGCCACGTCGACACTGCAGCCGCTCGCCGATCTGGTGCAGCGCACCGCCGGAGTGTTCTACGTCGTGATCACCGACGACGAGGGCGTGCGCATCACCCACCCCGAGAGCGGGCAGCGCGGTCTCCAGGTCGAGACGACGAACGCCAGCGTGCTGGCCGGAACGCCGTTCCTCGGCACCGAGACCGGACCCTCGGGCAGCTCGCTGCGAGCGAAGGTTCCCGTCCGTGATGGGGACGCCGTGGTCGGCATGGTCGCCGTCGGCGTGCTGGAGTCGAGCATCCTGGCGGACCGCGACGAGGCACTCGGCGATCTGCTGCCGTGGGCGCTCGGGGCTCTCGTCGTCGGGACGCTCGCGTCGTCGCTGCTGGCCGCGGCGATCGAGCGGCGCTTCCGGCGACTGGACGCGCTGGCCGCCGAGCAGGAGCAGACCGCGCGCACCATGGTGGCGCTACGCGAGCAGGCGCACGAGTTCGGCACCCGCCTGCACGTGCTGCACGGCCTCGTCTCGCACGGCGACATCCGCGACGCCCTGACCTACATCTCCGACGCGATGCCCGGCCTCGCGCCCCGCGAGCCGTCGGAGACCCGCCTGGATGCCTCTGTCGTCAGCGCCAGCATCGAGGCCCTCCGCAGCGAGGTGTCGGCGCGGGGAGCGCGCCTGGAGGTCCGGATCGACCGCGACACCCCGATCGACGAGACCGTCGTGCTCGTGCTCACCAACCTGTGCCGGAACGCCGCCGAAGCGGGCGCCGCGCGCGTACGGTGCACCCTCGACCTCGTCGGCGACGTGCTGCACGGGGCCGTGGACGACGACGGGCCGGGTCTGGACCCGCGCGACGTCGAGCGCGCGTTCACCCGCGGCTACACGTCGAAGCCCGATCCCCTCGGCACGGGCCGCGGGATCGGTCTCGCCGTCGTGCGCCGCGCGGTCGCCGAACGCGACGGCGAGATCCTCGTCACGCGGTCGGCGTGGGGCGGGACGCGTTTCGAGTTCGAGATGGCGGCGCCGCGATGACCGACCGGATCCGCGTTCTCGTCGTCGACGACGACGCCGCCGCTCGCGCCCTGCACGGGCGCTACGTCGCGGGCGCTCCGGGGTTCGCCGTCGTGGGGTCGGCGGGCAGTGGCGAGGCGGCCGTGGCGCAGGCCCTCGGCGGTGTCGACCTGGTGCTGCTGGACATGCGCCTGCCCGACATCAGCGGCGTCGAGGTGCTGCATCGCCTCCGCACCCTCGGCGCCGAAGGTCTCGACGTGCTCGTCATCAGCTCGTCGCAGGATCAGGTGACGGTGCGGCAAGCCCTCGCGGCCCACGTCATCGGCTACCTCGTGAAGCCGTTCACCGAAGAGACGCTGCGCCAGCGCCTCGAGACCTACCGTGTGGAACGGCGTGCGCGAGCCGAGGCCGATCGGGACCGGTCGCTCAGCCAGGGCGACATCGACCGCCTCCTCACGACCGGCACGGTGCGCGTTCCCGACCGCCCCGCCGCGTCCGCCCTGCCGAAGGGTCTGGCCCCGGTGACCCTCGAGCGGGTGCGGGCAGCGCTCGACCCGGTCACCCTCGTGTCCGCGGCCGACGTCGCCGCCGCGTGCGGGCTGTCGCGCGCCACCGCGCAGCGGTACCTCGAGCACCTCGTCGCCACCGGTGTCATCGACCTCGCGCACCGGTACGGCGCCCGCGGCCGCCCGCGCATCCTCTACCGGCTCGCGCCACCGCCGCCCGTCTGAGCGGCCGGGAGCGGCGGGTCCCGGCCGCCGCGCCGGCGCCTGCGTCTCGAGACTGCACCTGGCTGACATCTCCATTGCAGCGTGCAGTGGGGATGTCAGCCGGATGCGGTCTCGCGAACCGGGATCGCGTCAGAGCGCCGTCGCCAGGTGCCGCAGCACCGAGACATGCCCGTCGTCGGGGTGCAGGTCGAGCGTCGCGTGCGGCAGCCCCGCGGCGAGCATCCGCGCGTGCTGCGGCGGGATCACGCGGTCCCTCTCCCCCTGCACGAGCAGAACGGATGCCGTGACCTCGGCGAGCGCGAACCCCCACGGTCGCGCGAACGCGAGGTCGTCGTCGATCAGCCCGTCGATCCCGTACGGCGCGGAAGCCGCGACGTCTGCCCCGAGCGACGCCCAGTCTCCATCGAGCGCCGCGTAGTCGGCATCCACGAACGACTCCGGGTCCCACTCGTCGATCTCGGCGAAGCGGCGGCGCGCGTCTTCGCCGTGCGTCGCCGCCCGCAGGGCCTGCGGGGCCTGCATTCCCGCGAACCATGCGTCACTGCCGTCGAACGGTGCCGGCGAGGCGAACGTCACCACGCGCCGGACGAGCCCCGGCATCGCCGCGGCGCACGCGATCGCGTGCGGCCCACCGCCCGAGGCACCCACCGAGACGACGGATGCCACGCCCAAGCGCTCCACGACCGGGCGCAGCCCCTCGGCCACGTCGGCGACGCTGCGGCCAGGGATCCGCGGCGACCCGGCGTACGCGGGCCGGGCGACCGAGACGACCGCGAGCCCGTGGGCGTCTGCGGCGGCCTTCACAGGCGGCAGGATCGCCCGCGTCTGCGGCGAGCCGTGATGCCACAGCAGGACCTCGCGGCCCGTGAGGTCGTCGGCGGAGGTGTGGACGTCGAGCCCGGCCATCGTCGTGCGCATGCGCCCACGCTGGCACGCTCCGTCCCGGAGCGCGAGCACGCCCGGCCGCCGCCGTATGCCCGCGAGACTGCATCTCCCTGACATCCCCACTGCAGCGTGCAATGGAGTTGTCAGTGGAATGCAGTCTCGGCGATTTGCGGCGCCGCGCCGCCCGGCGGCACGCTCTCGAGCGGTGGGCGGGACCAGTGGCCTACAGGATGATGCCGAACTCGTCCGCCAGCGCCGGCAGCTGCGTGTGCAGCGCCTCGGAAGCCTCGGCCGCGAGCGGGTTGGTCGAGACACCGTTCTCGTTCACGAGCTTCCCGCCGACGTAGACCTGCTTCAGGTTGCGGAGGCCGCACGCGAGAACGTAGCTGCGCACGGGGTTCCACAGCGGGCCGACGTCGGGGAGCCGCGGGTCGACCACCACGAAGTCGGCGAACTTCCCCACCTCGAGGCTGCCGACGCGGTCGTCGACGCCCATGATCTCGGCGCCGCCCAGGGTGTGCAGGCGCAGCACGCGCTCGGGCATCATCGACAGCGGGTCGTGGGTGCGGGCGCGCTGCATGAACATGCCCATGCGCATGTTCTGCCACGGGTCGGCGACGTCGGTGCAGGCCTGGTCATCGAGGCCCATGCCGACCTTCATGCCGAGGTCCAGCATCTCGGGCACGTGCGCGATCCCCGACGCCAGACGCCCGTTCGACGCGGGCTGCCACGACATCGCGGCGCCGCCCTCGGCGGCATCCCGGATGATCTCGGGCGTCGTCTGGATGAAATGCCCGAACATCATGCCGGGGCGGAGCGCCCCGGCGTTCTTGTACAGCTGGAACTTCGTCTGCTGGTGCTCGATCGCCTCATACGTCTCGAGGAAGTGCGCCTGATTGGTGACGCCGAAGCGGTCCATGACCGCGACCTCGATCTCGGCGGCATCCGGCCGCGTCGACCACTGCACCTGCCCCATGATCGAGGCGCCGAGTGCGATGTCCGGATCCATCGCGAGGATGTGATCGAGGGATGCCTCGAACCGGGCGAAGATCTCGTCGTCGGTGCCGACGGTCGCATCGAGCGCGATGGAGTCGACGAAGCGGAGCCCCGCGTCGAGGCATCCGTCCGCCTGCCGGGTGTGCCAGGCGTGATCGCGCAGAACGCCCCCGCCGTCGGAGCGCTTGCCGTCGACCATCGGCTCCCACGGCAGCAGCGGGTCGGTGAAGTTGTAGGCGGTGGTCACGCCGTTGGCGAGGAAGTCGAGCGAGCCGTGCAGCGTGGCCCAGTAGATCTGGTCGGGCGAGGCGTTGTTGAGGACGCTGAACATCGACGTGCACCAGCCGTACAGCGTTTGGTCGACGCCAAGACCGCGGGAACCGCTGGTGAACAGGTGGCTGTGGGAGGAGACGAAGCCCGGGGCGACGAACTTGCCGTCGACGTCGAGGATCTCGTCGGCCGTGACCCCCGGATCGGGGTCGCCGGCGCCGATCGCGGCGATGCGGCCGTCGCGGACGAGCATGTATCCGCGCTCGATGTAGCCGGGGTCGTCGGTGCCCGCGGGGACCGTGATGAGACGTGCGTTCGTGACCAGAAGCGACATGTTGATGACGGTAACAATCGCGTGTTTCCGCGGTGTTCCGAGCGTGCGGCGGGTGGTTTGCGGGGGCGGGAGAGGGACCGACGCGGGCGCGGGAGGATTTTCGGCCGGCGGAGGATCGTTCCGCGCGCGAACGTCCTCCCGCCGCCAAATCTCCTCCCGTCGCGGCCGCCCCGGGCGGTCAGGCGAACGCCGCCCGCACCGCGGGCGCGATCCCCGCGAGCACCGCGTCGCGCGCCGGGGTCGACGGGAACACCAGGAACAGGTGCGGGACGCCCTCCCGCCGCGCGAACTCGACGGGGGTTCCGGATGCCGCCAACCGCGCGGCGTACTCCTCCGCTTCATCGGACAGCGGGTCGACGCCCGCCGCGACGATCACCGCCGGCGCGGAGCCGGTGAGATCCGCGGCCCGCAGCGGCGCCGCTTCGACGGGCACCGCCGCGGTCCCGACCTGCGCATCGGACCGACGCTCCCGTGCGACCCCACCCGCTGCGGCGGCATCCCGCACGTACAGCCCCCAGTACCACTGCATACCCTTCGCGGTCAGCGGCAGGTTCTCGGTGTGGGCGCGGTAGCTCGAGCGGTCGGGGTCGGGCGCGTCGAGCACGGGGCACAGCAGCACCTGGACTCGGATGCCGGGAGCCCGGCCCTCGCGCGAGCGCAGCGCCAGCGCGGCGGCGAGGTTGCCGCCCGCGCTGTGTCCGGCGACGCCCAGAGCCGCGGGATCCTCGACCAGACCGCCCGCGCCGTCGGCGGCGAAGCGCAGCGCGCGATCGAGGTCGTCGAGCCCGGCGGGGAAGGGATGCTCCGGCGCGAGCCGGTAGCCGACGCTCAGCACCTGCGCGCCGGTGGCGGCGGCGAGTGCGCGGCACAGGGCGTCGTTGTTGTCGAGGTCGCCCGCGACCCACCCTCCGCCGTGGGCGAAGACGAGGGTTCCGCGATGTCCCGCGCGCGGCCGGTACATCCGCAGCGCCAGGTCGCCGGTCGCGGTGTCGAGCGACTCGATGACCTCGTCGTCGGGCAGCCGCACCCACGACGGGTTCGCGCGGAGCTCGGCAATCCGCGCGGCGTCGTCGCCCTCGGCATCCGTCGCGCCCGAGGGGATCGTGCCCGCCTGCGCGGCGAGCCGGGCGAGGTGCGCGCGCACGTCGGGGTCGGTGATGGCGGGGTGGACGCCGTCGCTCACGGGGCTCCTCTCGGGGTGGAGTGGTCGAGTGTCCAAGACACGCGGATGCCGCCGCCCGGGACCGCGACCGAGCGTAGGGGCACCGGGGCGACGACGTGGCGCCGCACGAGAGAGCGTTACGCCCCCGAAACACCGGCGTCGCGGCGGCGTTCGCGCCCGGGCGTACGGTGACGCCGAACGGGCGCACCCGACGCTCGGGGAGGAGTGCCATGTCTCAGCGCGTCATCGTGACCGGAGGATCCGGCGGCATCGGCGCCGCGATCGTGGAGCGCTTCGCGGCCGACGGCGCCCGCGTCGCGGTGCTCGACCGTCGCGCGCCCGCGGGTGGATCGGCATCCTTCTTCCCGGTCGATCTGCTCGACCCGCTCGACACGCGCCGCGCGGTCGGCGAGGCGATCGAGGCCCTCGGCGGCGTCGACGTCCTCGTGAACTGCGCGGGGATCTTCCAGAACGTGTCGCTGCTGGACATCACCGTCGACGACTGGGACCGCGTGCTCGACATCAATGCGCGGGCGACCCTCGTCACGATGCAGGCGGTCGCGCCGGTCATGCTCGAGGCGCGCAGCGGCTCCATCGTCAACATCGCGAGCATGGCGGCCAAACACGGCGGCGGCGGCGAAGGGCACTACGCCGCGTCGAAGGCCGCGGTCGTGGCGCTCACGCGCGCGGGCGCGCAGGAGTGGGGATGCCACGGCGTCACCGTCAACGCCGTGTGCCCGGGGTACGTGCTCACCGAGATGGGCGCCGATACCCGCTCCGCGGAAGACGTCGCCGCGTGGAGCGCAAAATCGCCGCTGGGTCGGCTCGGCATCCCGGAAGACGTCGCGGGGGTGACGCACTTCCTCGCCTCGGACGCCGGCGGCTACCTCACGGGCCAGGCGATCAACGTCACCGGCGGCATGATCATGCACTGACGCGGGGTACCGGGGCGCCGGGTCGCCGGGGTACCGGGTCGCCGGCCGCGCCGCCGACGTACCGAACTCCTGAGAAATGTCGCTCGAGGCCCGGCATCCACCTGTTCTGGAGTCCCTTCCCACGGTTTCTCCGGAGTTCGGACCGGGTCGCGCGCGCCACGGGGCGAGCGCCGCGGGAATGCGACACCGCTGTGGGCGTTGAAAGCGGCGTAGACCACCTCGAACGGATGCCATGACCTCGACGCCCCTCGCCCCGACCGATGCCCGCGACCGGGACGCCTCGGTGCTCGACAACGCCGCGTGGCACTCGCTGGCGGGTCCGCACGCGGACTTCGCCATCGGCGGCGACCTCGTGCGCCGGTACCCGGAAGAGGTGGCACCGTTCGTCGCCGTCCGGACGTGGGACGACCCCGGCGTGTGGGACGCGTTGCGCGAGCTGGTCGGCCCCGGCGCCGAGGTGGGCCTGTCGGGCTACGAGGGCGAGTTGCCCGCGGGCTGGGAGCTCCTCGGCGGGGGCGAGGGCGTGCAGCTGGTGGAAACCGACGCCCTGCGCACGCGACCGGATGACGAGGCGATCGAACTCGACGCCGACGATGCAGCCGAGATGATGGCGATCGTCGAGCGGAATCAGCCCGGACCCTTCCGGCCCCGCACGTACGAACTCGGCCGGTACATCGGCATCCGTCGCGAGGGCCGGCTCGTCGCGATGGCGGGCGAGCGGCTGCACCCCACCGGCTGGACCGAGATCAGCGCCGTCGCCGTCGACGCCGACCACCGCCGGCAGGGCCTGGCCTCGCGCCTCGTCCTCGACGTCGCGTTCCACATCCAGCAGCGCGGCGACCGGGCGATGATGCACGCGGCGGCGAGCAACGTCGGCGCGATCGCCGCCTACGAGCGTCTGGGATTCACGCTGCGCCGGATCAACCGCTTCGCCGCGGCCCGCACTCCGGCCTGACCCGCGGCTCCGGTCGCGACGCGCGCGGCCGCCCGCCCGGCTTCGACCCGCGACCCGCGCGCCGCCCGCCCGGCTTCGACCCGCACAACTCCTGCAGAACCAACCGTGCCCGCGGCATCCCCGGATCTCGGGGCCCCGATGCCGGAGTTATGCAGCCGGGATGCCACACCCCGCGCCGCGACACCGCCTCCACCTCGGGCACAACTCCTGCAG
>NZ_VBUM01000099.1 GCF_005774735.1 Microbacterium sp. 5K110
CGTGATGTGGCGGAACGCACCCGAAATTGCGCACCACCCCGCGTGCAGTCGACAAGATCACGTGATCTGGACGCCCTCCGGCAGCCTCGTCACCGCGGAAGCGGAACACCGAAGGCCTCGAGGCGCGCCCGAAGTGCGACGGGGGTGGCGATATCGCGCCAGCCGCCACGGGTGAAACGCCACTGCGTGACCCCCCGGATCCAGTCCTCCCGCCGCTTCTCATCGAGCAGAACGTCCTCGAGCGTCCGCCCGTCCGTCGACGCGGCGTATTTCCCTTCGCCGTCGAACTCCCAGAAGGTGCGACTCTCGGGGAGGCCGATGTCGACGAAGTACTCGCGGCGGCCCGGTCCGTCGACGCGAACCTGAAGCTCGAAGTCGCGAAATCCGAGGCGCGCGAGCTGGACACGACTGACACTCTCGCCGGGAAGTTGCGCGCGCCCATCGGCGAATCGCAGCACCCGTCGGGCACGCACGACGCCTCGCCGCCCGGGTGACGCCACCGCACGCCCGAGCAGACGCTCACGCCATCGATCTTGGGCATCGGAGTCGAAATCCCGACCGCAGAGCGCCTCTCTGCGGGCTGCAGCATCGGCACAGCTCACCCCCACGTCGACCGAACATGTGCGGGCGACATCGAAGACGGTACGGTCCGCAGAAGTGCAGCGGATACCGCCCACCTCGACCACGTCGTCATCCGGCAACCGGTCCGAGTGACGGCGGAGGCCTGCCCGGCCGGACATCCGCACGTCTCCGATCGTGGTCGTCTCGACGGGGGCGTCCGCCAGATACGGCTGCGCCAGTCCATGCAGGACGGCCGCTGAGCGATGGGACATCACCGCCGCCCCACCTGTCATGCCGAGATGAGCTGCGACAACCCGGACCAAGTGCCGGCCATCGGGCCACAGATCGTCGAGCGCGTCCGCATATACGTACGCGTCACGGTGCAGCCGGACGAGGGAGCCGTCACGAACGGCTGCACGCAGGGCTGCCACCGACCCGTCGAGATCCAGCAGCTGTTCCCGTGAGCGGACGAGGGCCCGAGCATCTTCTATCCCGATATGACGTGGCATCCCCCCAGATTTCCCACCGCAGCCCGCCCACCTCTCCCGCCGCGACCGTTTCTGTGGATGACGCCCGCTGTGGAGGAGCCGTCCCTGTTCGACCAGATCACGTGATCTGGCGGAACGTACCCGCAATGACCGCCCATAACGGGCAACCTCGACCAGATCACGTGATCTGGCGGCCCCCGCGCGTCCACCCCGGCGACGGGATGCCGACGCGCCGGGAGGCCCGACCGGGACCCCCGCGCGACGGGGTTAGGGTCGAACGCATGTCCCCCGAGCTCGTCGCGTCGCGCAGCGCCGACCTCGAGGCGCGGATCGTCGCCGATTCCCGCGACCGGGTCGCGTGGATCCGCGCGCGCTCGCGGGGAATCACGGCGACGGACGTCGCGACGCTCACCAGCGCGAACGCGATCCCCCGGGCAGCGGATGCCAAGCTCCTCGGCTCGAACTTCTCGGGCAACGCCTACACGGCCCACGGCCGTCGGCGCGAGCCCGAGATCGCCGCGTGGGTCGCCGCGACGCACGGCATCCAGCCCTCGTCGGCGCTGTATCACGCGGTCGTCGAGAAGCGGCACCTCGCCACCCCCGACGGCGTCGCGGTCGACGCGGAGGGGCGCATCGTCCTGGCCGAGATCAAGACGACGAACAAGGCGTGGCGGTCCATTCCCCGCACCTACTTGCGGCAGGTGTGGTGGCAGCAGCACGTCCTCGGCGCCGAGCGGACGCTCGTGACGTGGGAGCAGCACGACGGTTTCATCCCCGTCGGCGACGAGCCCCGGTGCCAGTGGGTGGACCGCGACGAGAAAGAGATCGCGACGCTCGTGCGCCTGGCCACCTCGCTCATCGACGAGCTGTATCGACGCACCACCGCGGGACGCGCACCGGCTCCGCGCCCTGAGCCGACGGAGAGGTATCGGGCTCTGGCGCTCCTCGAGGGATAGTTGACCAAAATCAAACATTCGGCGTATAGTTGATCTTCGTCAACTAACGCGCCGATGTCGTCGCGGCATCCTTCTTCCTCCCCTGGAGAGCTCCGCATGACCGCTTCCCTCCCCGAGACCGCCGCACCGCGGCGCGTCCTCCCGGCCCTCATCGGGCTGCTGCTCGGCATGTTCGTGTCGATGCTGGCCTCGACCGTCGTCTCGACGTCGCTGCCCGTCATCGTCCACGATCTGTCCGGCGATCAGAACGCCTACACCTGGGTCATCACCGCGACCCTCCTGACCACCGCGATCTCCACCCCCATCTGGGGCAAGCTCGCGGACCTGTTCAACCGCAAACTGCTGATCCAGATCGCGATCGTCCTGTTCGTGCTCGCGACGGCCGCCGCCGGCTTCTCGCAGAACACCGACACGCTCATCGCCTTCCGCGCCGTGCAGGGCCTGGGCGCCGGTGGCCTCGCCGCGCTCAGCCAGGTGATCATGGCCGACATCATCAGCCCGCGCGAACGCGGCCGGTACATGGGTCTGTTCGGTGCCGTCATGGCCGTCGCCACCGTCGGCGGCCCGCTGCTCGGCGGCGTCATCACCGATGCCTTCGGCTGGCGCTTCAACTTCTTCGTCGCTCTCCCCTTCGCGGTCGCCGCCCTGTTCATCCAGCAGCGCACCCTGCACCTGCCCCCGCGCGCCAAGCGCACCGTGAAGATCGACTACCTCGGCATCGTCTTGCTCTCGACCGCCGTGTCGCTGCTGCTGATCTGGGTCACCAACGCCGGGCGCTCGTTCGACTGGGCCAGCACCGAGACCCTCCTGATGGTCGGGGGCGCGGTCCTCGCCACGATCCTGTTCATCGTGGTCGAGTTGCGCTCCGCCGAGCCGCTCGTCCCGCTCACCCTCTTCCGGGATGCCACTTTCACCCTCGCCACGATCGCCTCGATCGCCACCGGACTGGCCATGTTCGGCACGTCGGTGTTCCTCAGCCAGTACATGCAGATGGCGCGCGGTGCGACGCCCACCCAGGCGGGCGTCATGACGATCCCGATGATCGCGGGGCTCCTCCTGGCATCCGTCATCGTCGGTGCGCTCATCACGCGCTTCGGACACTGGAAGCCGTTCCTCATCGCCGGCGGGGTTCTGCTGATCGCGGGGACGTTCCTGCTGTCGACGATCCACTACGACACCAACTTCGCCCTCGTCTCGCTCTACATGTTCCTGCTCGGCGCCGGCGTCGGCATGACGATGCAGAACCTCGTGCTGATCGTGCAGAACACGGCGGATCCGACCCGGATGGGTGCGGCCAGCTCCGGCGTGACGTTCTTCCGGAGCCTCGGCGGCACCATCGGCGTCTCGGTGATGGGCGCCGTGCTCGCCAGCACCGCCACCGGCCTGTTCACCGACCGCGCGGCCGACCTGCAGTCCGCCCTCGCCGGTCTCGGCGCGGCCGGAGCCCCGGTGGCCCAGGCCCTGCAGTCGGGCACGATCCCGCAGGTGTCGAGCCTGCCCGACACCGTCCGGGTGATCGTCGAGGACGTCTACGCGCAGTCCATCGCCCACGCGTTCCTCATCGCGGTCCCGGTCGCGGTCGTGAGCCTCATCGCGATCCTGTTCCTCCCCAACCGTCCGCTGAACCGCATGACGACCGCCGAGCGCGTCGCCGCGAGCGAAGCCGACCTGGCCACTGTGTCGGTCCCGGCCGGCATGGCGACCCTGTCCACCACCGGAACCGTGACGACCGTGGATGCCACGTCCCGCCGCCGTGCGCGTTCGGATGCCCCGATGGGAGAGGATGGGTGACGTGACTCCCGCAAACGACGCCGAGCGGCAGGCCGCCGTGCAAGCCCTCGAATCGTCGTTCTCGGAGCTGATGACCGTGTTCCGCCGCTTCGTCGCCGACGCGGCGGAACGGGTCAGCCCGGGGATGCTCCCCGCGACGTTCAAGGCCCTGTCGGTGGTGAGCCGGTTCGGCCCGATGACGCTGTCCGCCCTGGCCGAGCGGCTCGCCGCCGACAAGGGATTCCTCAGCCGAGCCATCAGCGAACTCGAGGAGATGGGGCTGGTCGCCCGCACCCCCGACCCGAACGACCGACGCTCCCGCCTCATCACCGTCACCGATCTCGGGCACGAGCGGTTGAGCGAAGCGCGGGCACCGCACCAGGGCCGCCTCTACGAGGCGCTCGCGGACTGGTCGGTCGACGAGATCGGTCACCTGTCGACGATGCTGCACGCCCTCGCCGTCGGCGAGATCCCCGGCCGCCGCTGAGCGCGTCGGCCCTCGTTCGCCGTGACGCGACACGGTGACCGAGGTGTAACACCGTCGAGACAATGGCGCTGTTGACTGAGGGGGTCGAGGCGGAGCCGCCGTCGACGTCACCCCCGAGGAGGAACGCCCGATGAGATTCCGATCGACGCGTCCCGAGGCGGCCGTCCACACACCGCCCCCACCCCTTCCCGAGACCATGCGCGCCGTGGTCCTCGATGCCCCCGGCGACGCCGATGCCCTCCACGGCGCCATCGTCCCGGTCCCGACTCCGATCATGAGCGAGGTGCTCGTGCGCATCGTCGCCGCCGGCATCAACCCGATCGACGCCAAGACCCGCGCCGGCCGCGGGGTTGCCGGGGCGATCACCAGGTGGCCCGCGACCCTCGGCTACGACTTCAGCGGCATCGTCGTCGCCGCCCCCTACGGAGCGCACCCGTTCCCTCCCGGCACCGAGGTGTTCGGGATGACGCCGACCCCGCGCACTCCGGGCACGTACGCCGAGTACACGGTCGTTCCCTCGCTCTCGATCGCGCGCAAGCCCACGTCGCTGTCGCACGTCGAAGCCGCGGGCGTGCCTTTGGCCGCGCTGACCGCGTGGGGTGTCGTCGTCGAGACCGCGCTCGCCCACGAGGGCCAGCGGATCCTCATCCACGCCGGAAGCGGCGGCGTGGGGCACTTCGCCGTGCAGTTCGCCGCCTACTTCGGCGCGCACGTCATCGCGACGGGGTCGCCGCGCAACCTCGACTGGCTGCGCGAACTCGGCGCGGCCGAAGTCGTCGACCACACGACGGAGCGGTTCGAGGAGGTCGTCGCGCCCGTCGACGTGGTCGTCGACCTCGTCGGGAACGTCGCGGACGACACCGGAACGCGCTCGCTCGACGTCCTCCGCCCGGGCGGGCTGCTCATCGAAGTGCCCACCGGCGCGTGGCCCGAGTTCCGCGAGGCCGCGTCAGCGCGCGGCATCCGCTCGACCGCGTACAAGGTCGTCCCCGACGGGGGCGCCCTGGCCACGGTCGGACGTCTGCTGGACTCGGGTGCCGTGCGGGTGTTCGTCGACCGCGTCTTCGACCTCGACGAGGCCGCTTCCGCCCACCGCGAGCTGGAGAAGGGCCACACGCGCGGCAAGATCGTCCTGCGCGTCAGTGACGACTGATCACACCCGGAGGACCCGACGCCCCTCGGCCACGACCTCCTCGGCGACCTCGTCCAGCAGTGGCGAGGTCAGATTCCACTGCTGCCAGAACAGCGGCACGTCCACGGGGTCGCCGCCGAGCTGGACGAGCGCGCCCGTCCGCACCCCCTCCGTGGCTGGGAAGCCGGGCAGCAGCCCCCACCCGAGCCCCAGCTCGATCGCCGTGGCGAAGTCCTGTGACGCGGGGACCCGGTGCCGCGGCGGCTCGCCCGTAGGAACGCCCCGCCCGCTGAGCCAGCGGCTCTGCAGATCGTCGCGGCGGTCGAAGTCCACGACCGGCGCCGCCGACAGCGCCGCGGCGTCCACTCCGTCGGCGAACCAGCGCTCGGCGAAACCGGCCGCGGCCACCGCCTCGTACCGCAGGATGCCGAGCCCTCGCACACGGCATCCCGCCACGGGCACGTCGCGCGACGTGACGGCGGCCATCACCGCGCCGGTCTCCAGAAGGCCCGCCGTGAAGTCCTGGTCGTCGCGGTGCAGGTCGAACACCACGGGGCGTCGAGCCGCCACGCGGGCCAGCGGCGGCAGGAACCAGGTTGCGAGTGAATCGGCGTTGACGGCGAGCGGGACGGATGCCACAGCTCCGCCCTCCGCGCCGATCGCGGTCAGGGCGTCGTGCTCGAGCAGGGCGAGTTGACGGGCCAGCCGCACGACGGCATCCCCCGCCGGAGTGGTGCGAACGGGCTTGGACCGGATGAGCACGACGCGACCGAGCTGGTCCTCGAGGGCACGCAGCCGCTGGCTGACGGCCGACGGGGTGATGTGGAGGCGCCGGGCCGCGGCATCCAGAGTGCCTTCGTCGACGACCGTCGCGAGGGTCCGGGCGAGGTCTAGCGGGATCGACATGAAGCGATGCTAATGCTCCGGCAGAATTCTGAACTACACGTGATATCAGTCGGGGCCTAGCGTCGGACCGTGCTCTCCTCCCTCGCCGCCGGCTTCGGGCTGGGTCTGTCGCTCATCGTCGCCATCGGTGCCCAGAACCTCTTCGTCCTGCGCCAAGGGGTGCGACGCGAGCACGTGCTCGCGGTGGTCGCGGTCTGCGCGGTGTCCGACGCGGTGCTCATCGCCCTCGGCGTCTCGGGTATCGGCGCGATCGTGACCGCGGTGCCGTGGCTTCTGGACGTCGTGCGCTGGGCGGGAGCGGCGTTCCTCGTCGGGTACGGCGTCCTCGCCGCGCGGCGCGCCCTGCGCCCGTCGGGCGAGGTGCTGCGGGTGGAGACGGCCGGTCCGGCGGCGGCGGGCGCGGTGTCCACGACCGTGCGGACGCACTCGGCGACGACGACCCGGGCCGCGGCGGTGCTCACGTGCCTCGCCCTGACGTGGCTCAACCCGCACGTCTACCTCGACACGGTGTTCCTGCTCGGCTCCGTCGCCGCCACGCACGGCGACGCGCGCGGCGTGTTCGGGGTGGGCGCGGCCGCCGCGAGCGTGGTGTGGTTCGCCGCGCTCGGCTTCGGCTCGAGATACCTGGGCCAGTGGCTGGACTCTCCCCGCGCCTGGCGCGTGCTGGACGCGGCGATCGCCCTGGTGATGTGGGCGCTGGCCTTCTCGCTCGTCCTCCCCGTGTTCACCGGCTGAGGGCACAATGGGGTCATGCGAACCGTCGAGATCACCGTCCACGGGCACGTGCAGGGTGTCGGGTTCCGCTGGGCGATGCGCGCCGAGGCCACGCAGCGCGGTGTCACCGGCTGGGTCCGCAACAGACGCGATGGCGGCGTCCAGGCCCGCGTGAGCGGAACGCCGGAGAGCATCGACGAGATGCTCGCGTGGGCGCAGCACGGTCCGCCGCTCGCGCGTGTCGAGCGCGTCGAGACGGTCGACGTCGACGGCGCGGAGGCGGCCACCGGCTTCGAGATCCGCGAGACGGTCTAGGCCGATACGCCGGCCGAAGGCGACGGGAGCCCCGCCCGCAGCTCGGCGAGCACCTCGGTCGCGTCGTCGAGACGGGCGAGGCCCGACGCCTGCCCGGCCCACAGCGACAGCAGCTCCCCGTCGCCGGCCGCGGCGGCCGCAGCCCGGAAGATCCCGGTGAGCCAGTTCTGCGCGGGGAAGGGCGCGATCGCGTCGGCGTCCTCGATCTCGCGCACCGCACGGTTCGGGATGCCACGCGCGAGCCGTCCGCTCATGGCCCGCGTCAGCACGGTGTCGGTGTCCGCCGCCGCTGCCAGTGCCGCTCGGTGGGCCGCGGTTGCGGCCGACTGCCGCGTGCGGAGGAACGCGGTACCGACCTGCACGCCGTCGGCGCCGAGCGCGAGAGCGGCGGCCACGCCTCGCCGGTCGGCGATGCCACCCGCGGCGATCACCGGCACGGATACGGCGTCCGCGACCTGCGGCACGAGGGCGAACGTTCCCACGAGCGAGTCCGCGGCATCGCGCAGGAAGGAGACGCGGTGGCCGGCGGCCTCCATCCCGGTCGCCACCACCGCATCCACCCCGGCCTGCTCCAGCGCGACGGCCTCGGCGACCGACGTGGCGGTGCCGATGAGACGGATGCCGTGTCGTCTCGCGCGCGCGACGGTCGCGGCATCCGGGATCCCGTAGACGACGCTCAGTGCGTCCGGCCGCGCGGCGAAGACCGCGTCGAGCTGGTCGGCGATCGGGGGCAGGAACGCCGCGGGAGGGTCGGGCCGCGGGGCCCCCGCCGCGCGGAAGAGTGGCTCCATGGCATCCATGATCGGCGCGAGATCGACCTCGGGCGGAGACACTTCATCGCCCCGCGGCCACCACAGGTTCACCGCCACCGGGCGATCCGTCGCGGCGCGCAGACGCTCGATCGTCTCGACGATCCGGTCCGGCGCGTAGCCGTACAGGCCGAACGAGCCGAGTCCGCCGCCCGCGCTGACCGCCGCGGTCAGTTCCACGGACGACAGACCGCCGAAGGGACCGAGCACGAGGGGAACGTCGATCCCCAGGAGGTCGGTGAGCCGCGCCACGATCAGTCCAGCGGCCGCAGGATACGGTCGAGGAACCGCCGTGTGCGCTCCTTCTCGGGGTTCGTGAACAGGGCCTCGGGCGCCCCGCGCTCGACGATGACACCCTCGTCGAAGAACAGGACCTCGTCGGCGACTTCGCGGGCGAAGGCCAGTTCGTGCGTGACGATGACCATGGTCCACCCGTCGTCGGCGAGCCCGCGGAGCACTTTGAGCACCTCGCCCACGAGCTCCGGATCCAGCGCGCTGGTCGGCTCGTCGAAGAGCAGCAGGTCGGGCTGCAGGGCCAGGGCACGCACGATGCCCACGCGCTGCTGCTGCCCGCCCGAGAGCTCGAAGGGATAGGCATCCCGCTTTTCAGCCAGCCCCACGCGCTCCAGCAACGCCTCGGCTCGGGCGATCGCCTCGGCCTTGGGGACACCGTGCGCGTGCACCGGTCCCTCGATCACGTTCTGGATCACCGTGAGATGCGGGAAGAGGTTGTGGTGCTGGAACACCATCGCGGACCGGTCGCGCATCGCGGCCCGCTCGGTCTTGGACGCTCCCCCGGCGAGGTCGATCGACGGGCCGCCGTCGAACTCGACGCGACCCGCGTCGGCGGTCTCCAGGCCGTTCAGGCAGCGCAGCACCGTCGTCTTGCCCGACCCCGACGGACCGATCAGGACGAGCACTTCGCCGCGGCCGACCTCGAGGTCGACGCCGTCCAGCACCCGGTTGGCGCCGAAGCTCTTCTGCAGCCCGCTCACGCGCAGCAGGGGGGCCGAGACCGACCCCGGCGGCGGGGTGAGGGGATCGTCAGTGTGCGACATGGCGATCGAGCCTCCTCTCGAGCACACCCTGCCCCGCCGACAGGACGAGGCAGAACAACCAGTAGATCAGGGCCGCTTCGAGATAGACCGCCATGAACTCGTACGAGAACGCGGCGATGTTCTGCGCCTGTCGGAACAGCTCGGTGACGAGGATGAGGGATGCCAGAGAGCTGTCCTTCACGAGCGAGATGAACGTGTTCGACAGCGGCGGGACCGAGACGCGGGCGGCCTGCGGGAGGATGATGCGCGTCAGCGTCTTGCGGGGCGAGAGACCCACGACGTGCGCCGCCTCCCACTGCCCGCGGGGGACGGAGAGGATCGCGGCCCGGATGACCTCCGCGGCGTAGCCACCGACGTTCAGCGAGAAGGCGATGACCGCGGCGGGGAACGGGTCGATGACGACCCCCACAGCCGGCAACCCGTAGAAGATCACGAACAGCTGCACCAGCAGCGGCGTCCCGCGAATGACCGAGATGTAGAACCGCGCGACGCCGCGCAGCACCACGTTGCGCGAGAGCCGCAGCAACGCCATGCCGAGCGCGATGACGAGCCCGATGGCGAACGACGCCAGCGACAGCGGGATCGTGCCTCGCAGCCCTGCCAGCACCATGGGCCAGAACGAATCGAGCAGCAGCGTCCAGATGTCGTTCACTCGGCCTCCTTCCTGTCGCGAACGCGGCACGCCCGCCCTCCCACGCTAGGCGGGAGGCGCGGGCGCGCGACGGGGGTTTACTTCGTGACGTCGGCGCCGAAGTACTTCTGGCTGATCTCGGCGAGAGTGCCGTCGGCGCGGAGCTCATCGAGCGCGCCGTCGATGGCATCCGTCAGGGCCTGCTTGTCCTTCGTGGTCGCGAACGCACTGTCGGACGTCTCGTCGGTCTCCGCCGCGATCTTCAGGCCCGTCGGGCTGTTCGTCTTCTCATAGTCGAGGTACGTCAGCTGGTCGTTGACGGTGGCGTCGACACGGCCCTGCTGGAGCAGGGCGACGGCCTGCGCCCAGCCCTCGACGGCCTCGACCTGCGCGCCGCTCTGCGTCGCCAGCTCGTACCAGTTGCTCGTCAGCGACTGCGCGGTGGTCTTACCCGACAGGTCGGCGAAGCTCGAGATCGAGGAGTCGCCCTCGGTGGTCACCACGACACCGCGCGACACGGTGTACGGCGCGCTGAAGAGATACTTCTCCTGGCGCTCGGGGTTGATCGACACCTGGTTCGCGATGACGTCGAAGCGTCCGGCATCCAGGCCCGCGAAGATGGCATCCCACTGCGTCTCCTGGAAGCGGACCTTCAGGCCCAGCTTGTCGGCGACGGCCTGGGCGATCTCGACGTCGTAGCCGGTGAGCGCACCCGACTCGTCGTGGAACGAGAAGGGACGGTACGTGCCCTCGGTGGCCACGGTCAGCGTGCCGCCCGAGACGAGACCGAACTCGTCGCCCTGCTCGGCCGAACCGGACGTGGAGCCGCCGCTGCACGCGGTGAGCGTGAGAGCGAGGGCGCCGAGGGCGGCGGCGAGGACGGGAAGACGACGACGGGGCATAGCTGTTCCTTGCGTGTGATGCGGATGGTTCCGGGGCGGGGGCGCGATGCGCGCCCTCCAGCTGAACACGGCCGTCGGCGGCATCCTTCCCGGATGACGCTGTGTTGCACGTTCGTGCAGCGGCGCGGCCGCCCACGCGAAAGCCCCGCCGGCACGGGGCGCGACGGGGCTTTCGGCGACGAACGTCAGGCGATGGAGTTGACGTCCAGCGGGATGCCGGGACCGAAGGTGGTCGAGACGGCGCCCTTCTGGATGTAACGGCCCTTCGAGCTGGACGGCTTGAGGCGGACGATCTCCTCGAGCGCGGCCTTCAGGTTCTCGTCGAGCTGCTCGGCCGAGAACGAGGCCTTGCCGACGACGAAGTGCACGTTGGCGTGCTTGTCGACGCGGAACTCGATCTTTCCGCCCTTGATCTCCTCGACGGCCTTGGCCGGGTTGGGGGTCACGGTGCCGGTCTTGGGGTTGGGCATGAGGCCACGGGGGCCCAGCACCTTACCCAGACGACCGACCTGGCCCATGAGCTCGGGCGTGGCGACGGCGGCGTCGAACGACGTGTAGCCGGCGGCGACCTTCTCGATGAGCTCGGTGCCGCCGACCTCGTCGGCGCCTGCGGCCAGGGCCGCCTCGGCCGCGGGGCCGTTGGCGAAGACGATGACACGAGCGGTCTTACCCGTGCCGTGGGGCAGGATGACCGTGCCGCGGACCATCTGGTCGGCCTTGCGGGGGTCGACCGAGAGCTTCAGCGCGACCTCGACGGTCGAGTCGAACTTCTTCGAGCCGGTCTCCTTGGCCAGGGCGACGGCCTCGGTGGGGGTGTAGAACGTGTCGGGCGCGACCTTCTCGGCGGCGGCCCGGTATGCCTTGGACTTGGTAGCCATGATTATCTCCCTCAGTCCTCGACCGTGATGCCCATGGAACGGGCGGTGCCGGCGATGATCTTGGCCGCGGCCTCGATGTCGTTCGCGTTCAGGTCGGGCTGCTTCGTGGTGGCGATCTCGCGAACCTGGTCCTTGGTGAGCTTGCCCACCTTGACCGTGTGGGGCGTCGCGGAGCCCTTCTGCAGGCCGGCGGCCTTCTTGATGAGCTCGGCGGCCGGGGGCGTCTTCAGGATGAACGTGAAGCTGCGGTCCTCGTACACCGTGATCTCGACGGGGATCACGTTGCCGCGCTGCGACTCGGTCGCGGCGTTGTAGGCCTTGCAGAACTCCATGATGTTGACGCCGTGCTGACCGAGCGCGGGGCCGATCGGCGGCGCCGGGTTGGCGGCGCCGGCGTTGATCTGGAGCTTGATCAGGCCGGTCACCTTCTTCTTGGGTGCCATATCCTCTTCCTCTCCTCGAGGGGATGCCGGCTGGCATCCTCTCTCCCGCACGTCCGGCCGTTCCGGACAGCGGTCGCGCCCGCGCGATGCACGAGCAACCTCCCCATCATACGCGACGCCGCGGCATCCG
>NZ_VBUM01000009.1 GCF_005774735.1 Microbacterium sp. 5K110
CCCGCCGCCCCCGCCCGGAGCTCCGGCCCCCGACGACGTTGTCGACGGCGAGTGGTTCTCGGAGCGCCCCGAGAGCACCGAGATGTCGGGGTCGGTCTGGCCGCACGTCGAAGAGGCGATCGTCGACCGCATCCTCCAGCGCCGTTCGACGATCGTGTTCGCCAACTCCCGGCGCCTGGCCGAACGGCTCACCGGCCGCCTCAACGAGATCTACGCCGAGAGACAGGGCATCGACGTGCCCGAGCCGACCGTGCCGGCCGCCATGATGGCCCAGGCGGGCTCGTCGGCGGGGGTGGCCGCGATCCTGGCCAAGGCCCACCACGGTTCGGTCTCGAAAGAGCAGCGGGCGCAAGTCGAAGACGAGCTGAAGTCCGGCGCCCTGCGCTGCGTCGTGGCCACGAGCAGCCTCGAGCTCGGCATCGACATGGGCTCGGTCGATCTCGTCATCCAGGTCGAGGCGCCGCCGAGCGCGGCATCCGGTCTCCAGCGCGTCGGACGTGCGGGGCACCAGGTCGGCGAGGTGAGTCGCGCCGCCCTGTTCCCGAAGCACCGCAGCGATGTCCTGCACACCGCCGTCGTCACCGAGCGGATGCTGTCGGGGCGCATCGAGGCCATCTCGGTGCCGCAGAACCCGCTCGACATCCTCGCGCAGCAGACCGTCGCAGCCTCGGCGCTGGGAGCCATCGACGTCGAGGAGTGGTTCGAGACGGTCAAGCGCAGTGCGCCGTTCCGCTCGCTCCCCCGCTCGGCGTACGAAGCGACGCTGGATCTGCTCGCCGGGCGCTACCCGTCCGACGAGTTCGCCGAGCTGCGCCCGCGCCTGGTGTGGGATCGCGACGCGGGCACGCTCACCGGCCGTCCGGGCGCGCAGCGGGTCGCCGTGACCAGCGGCGGCACGATCCCCGACCGCGGACTGTTCGGGGTGTTCGTCGCGGGCGAGTCGCAGAACGCCCGCGTCGGCGAGCTCGACGAAGAGATGGTCTACGAGTCGCGCGTCAACGACGTCTTCACCCTCGGCACGACGAGCTGGCGCATCGTCGAGATCACGCACGACCGCGTCAACGTCGTACCGGCCTTCGGGCAGCCCGGAAAGCTGCCGTTCTGGCACGGCGACGGCATCGGCCGGCCCGCCGAACTCGGCGAGGCGCTGGGCAAGTTCTCTCGCGATCTGGCCGGCGCCGAACGCGGCAAGGCCGAGGAGCGACTGCGTGAGTCGGGTCTCGACGACAACGCGATCACCAACCTGCTCGCCTACCTGGCCGAGCAGCGCGAAGCCACCGGCACCCTCCCCACCGACCGCACGCTGACGGTCGAGCGCAGCCGCGACGAAGTGGGCGACTGGCGCATCATCCTGCATTCCCCGTACGGCATGCAGGTGCACTCCCCGTGGGCGCTGGCCGTGAACGCGCGTATCCGCGAACGTCTCGGCGTCGAGGGGGCCGCGGTCGCCAGTGACGACGGCATCATCGCGCGGGTCCCGGATGCCGCGGCCGAACCGCCGGGCGCCGACCTCTTCGTCTTCGAACCCGACGAGCTCGAACAGATCGTCACCGACGAGGTCGGCGGATCGGCGTTGTTCGCCTCGCGCTTCCGCGAGTGCGCCGCCCGCGCCCTGCTCCTGCCGCGCCTGAACCCCAACCGCCGCTCGCCGTTGTGGCAGCAGCGCCAGCGTTCGGCGCAGCTGCTCGAGGTGGCGCGGCGGCATCCGTCGTTCCCGATCATCCTCG
The DNA here is from genome assembly GCF_005774735.1 of Microbacterium sp. 5K110. Taxonomy (GTDB): domain Bacteria; phylum Actinomycetota; class Actinomycetes; order Actinomycetales; family Microbacteriaceae; genus Microbacterium. The sequence goes on from NZ_VBUM01000009.1 coordinate 1,728, forward strand.
AGACGCTGCGCGAGGTGCTGCAGGACGTCTACGACCTCCCCGCGCTGCTGCGGGTGGCCCGGCAGATCGGCGAACGGCGCATCCGACTCGTCGAGACGACGACGAGCCAGCCCTCCCCCTACGCCCGCGACCTGCTCTTCGGCTACGTCGGCGCCTTCATGTACGAAGGCGACTCCCCCCTCGCCGAGCGTCGAGCCGCGGCTCTGTCGGTCGACCCGGCCCTGCTGAGCGAACTGCTCGGCAAGGTCGAGATGCGCGAGCTCCTCGACCCCGACGTGATCGCGCAGTTCGAGCGCGAGGCGCAGCGCCTCGATCCCGAACGCCGCGCCCGCGGCGTCGAGGGGGTCGCCGACCTGCTGCGACTGCTCGGTCCCCTCGACGCGGCCGAGGTCGCCGTGCGCCTGGATGCCGAGACGGATGCCGCCGCCGAGGCGTCCGCGCACCTGAAGACCCTCGTCGATGAGAGGCGGGCCATCCCCGTCACGATCGCGGGCGTGTCCCGCGTGGCGGGCATCGAAGACGCCGGGCGTCTGCGCGATGCGCTCGGCGCGGCGCTGCCGGTCGGCATCCCGAACGCCTTCCTCGAGCCGCTCGCCGATCCGCTCGGCGATCTCGTCGCCCGATTCGCCCGCACCCACGGTCCGTTCACGACCGATGCGGTGGCCGAGCGCCTGGGCGTGGGCGTCGCCGTCGCACGCCTCACGCTGCAGCGGCTCGAGTCGCAGGGACGACTGTCGAGCGGCTTCTTCCTGCCCGAGGCCACCGGCGGGCGCGGCGACGACACCGAATGGTGCGACACCGAAGTGCTGCGGCGACTGCGGATGCGCTCGCTCGCCGCGATCCGCGGCAGCGTCGAACCGGTGCCGCCCGCCGCATACGCCCGATTCCTCCCGGTCTGGCAGCACCTCACCCGGCCGCTGGAGGGAGTCGACGGGGTCCTCGCCGTCGTCGAGCAGCTCGCGGGAGTGCCCATCCCGGCGAGCGCGTGGGAATCGCTCGTCCTGCCCTCTCGCGTGGCCGACTACACCCCGGCCCTCCTCGACGAACTGACGGCCACGGGAGAAGTGGTGTGGTCTGGTCATGGCACTCTGCCCGGGCGCGACGGGTGGATCGCCCTGCACCCCGCCGAAGCCGCGCCGTTCACTCTTCAAGATCCCGACGATCCGGCCGATCCCGCGCCCAATTCGCTGGAGGCCCGCCTCCTGGCCGCGCTCGAGAGCGGGGGCGCGTACTTCGCGCCGCAGCTGAAGCAGCTCGTGAGCGCCGAGAACGAGCAGTCTGTCAACGACGCCCTGTGGGCGCTCACGTGGGCGGGTCGCGTCACGAACGACACGTTCGCCCCGGTGCGGTCGTTGCTCGGCGGCGGAGGCCAGGCGCACCGTGTCGCTCGGCGTGCGCCCCGCGCCCGCATGTATCGCGGGGCGACGCTCCCCCGGCCGACGGCAGCTCCGCGACCGCCTTCGCTCGGCGGGCGCTGGTCGTTGCTTCCAGAGCGCGAACCGGATGCCGCCGCTCGGGCGACCGCCACGGCGAGCCTGCTGCTCGACCGGTACGGCGTGGTCACGCGCGGGGCGGTGCAGTCGGAGGGCGTCCCCGGCGGCTTCGCGCAGGTGTACCGCATCCTCGCCGGTTTCGAAGAGGCCGGGCACTGCCGACGCGGCTACGTGATCGAGAAGCTCGGGGCAGCCCAGTTCGCGGCCTCGGCGACGGTCGACCGTCTGCGCGAGTTCGCCGCGGTCGCCGATCCGCCCCCGTTGCGCGCGGTGACACTCGCGGCCACCGACCCCGCAAACGCCTACGGCGCCGCCCTCGGCTGGCCGGCCCTGGAGGGCGTGACCCATCGTCCCGGCCGGAAAGCGGGCGGCCTGGTCGTCCTGGTCGACGGCGAGTTGACGCTGTACCTCGAGCGCGGGGGACGCAGCGCCCTGGCGTTCACCGACGACGAGGCGCGGCTGCAGGCCGCGGCCCGTGACCTGGCAGACGCCTCGCGGCGGCGCCGCCTCGACACCCTCACCGTCGAACAGGTCAACGGGGAGTTCGTCTACGGCACCGCGGTGGGCAGGGCCCTGCGCGAGGCCGGTTTCGTCGAGTCGCCCCGTGGACTCACCCTGCGCCGCCTCACCGCGGGCGACACCCTGCGCGAGGCCGCCCGTGCCTGAGGGCGACACCGTCCATCGCGCAGCGGCGAAGCTGTCGGCCGCCCTCGCCGGCCGCACCGTCACGCGATTCGACATCCGCGTCCCGGGCAGCGCGACCGCCGATCTGCGCGGCGAAACCGTTCACGAGGTCGTCGCGCGAGGCAAGCATCTGCTCGAACGCATCGGCGCCTACACGCTGCACTCGCACCTCAAGATGGAGGGGCGGTGGGACGTCTACCGCCCCGGCGAGCGCTGGCGGCGCCCCGCGTTCAAGGCCCGGGCGATCGTCGGGGTGACCGGAGCCGACACCGTCGGCTTCGATCTGGCGATGGTCGAGGTGCTCCCCACGGCCGACGAGGACCGGGTGGTCGGCCACCTCGGTCCCGATCTGCTCGGCCCCGACTGGAACGAGGCCGAAGCGGTACGACGCGTCGCCGCCGACACGCGGCCCGCGCACGTGGCGCTGCTCGACCAGCGTCACGTCGCCGGTTTCGGCAACGTGTACGCCAACGAACTCCTCTTCGTCCGCGGTATCGCCCCGACCACGCCCGCCACCGAGATCGATGCGCAAGCCACGATCGCGCTCGGTCGACGCATGATCCAGGCCAACCTCTCCCGCCCCGAACGCACGTTCACCGGAGACAGCCGCCCCGGTCGCCGCATGTGGGTCTATGGCCGCGAAGGGGCACCGTGTCGACGGTGCGGCACCCCGATCCGGGCGACGATGCTCGGAGCCTCGGCCACGAGCGAGCGCAACGTGTTCTGGTGCCCCACCTGCCAGCCGGAATGAGAGTGGATTCGAAGCCGATGTCAACCCGCCGTTCCCGGATGACCAAGCGTGCGACAACGGTGGAAGGCAAACCGGCGCAGCGGAAAATACCGTGGTCCGGCGGGAATCCGTCGGGGCCTCCGCGCCGAACAACCATGCACGGGAATGAGAGTGAACCCGCATCGGTTGTCACACAAGTCGGCCGACCCGAAGGCCGATCGGAGGGGATCGTGGGAAAGAACTACATCGACATCGAGAACGACCACGGCGAGACGCTGCGTTACCGCAAGCACGTCAACGGTCGTGGACTCGTCGCGCACGGCGCGAAGGTCCACCCGTCGGCACTGGTGGAGAACGGCGCGTACGTCGAACCCGGAGTGCAGATCGCGGCCGGTGTCCGTGTCGGTCGAGGCGCCTGGATCGAGTCGGACGCTGTGATCGGCCCCGAAGCGCACATCGAGCCGCACGCGCATATCTGCGCGGGTGCCGTCATCGGCGCCGGGGCTCACATCGGCGTCCGCACTCAGGTGGGATCCAACGCTCGTATCGCCGTGGGTTCGCTCATCGGCGACGACGAGGTCATCAACGACGGCGAAGCCGTCGCGACCGATCGCCGAGGTCTTCGTCTGGCCGCCTGAGGCTCACGCGCCGAGGCATCCATACCCGCACGTCTCTTCGGAGCGTGCGGGTCTTTTCTTTGCGTCGACCTGTGCGAGTCCCATCGAATTGCTCGACGTCGAGAAGAATCACCGTGGATTCCGCTCGACATCGAACAATCCGGATGTCTCGGATTCGCTCGATATCGAAGTTCTTCCGTGGGGGAATCTCGACGTCGAAGTACTCGGCCGGGTCACGCCACGATCGCGAGAACGAATCCGATGAGCGGCAGAGTGCCCTGAGCAGCCGCCGGGCGCAGGTACTTCCGGCCCGAGGTCGTGAGCACGAGTGCGGCACCCAGCATCGAGCCGAGCGAGAACAGCAGGAGTGTGCGCCCGGCCACGTCGCCGACGCCGTTCACGGCCCACAGCACGACGCCGATGCCGGCGCCGATCGCGAGGAACAGGTTGTAGAAGCCCTGGTTGTACGCCATCGGTTTGGTGATGTCGGCCGCTTCCTGCGAGGCGACCCCGAACCTCCGCCATACGTTCGGGTGCGACCAGCGCACGCTCTCGAGCACGAAGATGTAGACGTGCAGCAGGGCGGCGAGCCCCGCGAAGACGAGCGCCAGGATGCCGATCATGCCTTCACGTTAGCCTGGAGCCATGGCAGGCAGTAGCGGGAACCGCGGGGGCGCGCCGCGCAAGTCCCGGCGGGGGGCCGCTGCGACACCGCAACGCCGCCCCACGCCGAAGAAGGCGACGAAGCCCGCCCCGCGCGCCCGTGCCGAAGAGCCGCGCACGTTCACGCTCGGCGTGGTCCCCGGTGCGACACCGGGCAAATGGATCGGTGTGTGGCGCGAACGGATGCCGCACGTCGCACTGGAGTTGCAGGCGATCACCGTCGCCGGCCAGCGTGCGGCTCTCGATGACGTCCACGCCGGGCTCGTGCGTCTCCCCGTCGACGACCCCGACGACCTGCACGTCATCCCCCTCTACGACGAGCTCCCCGTCGTCGTGATGTCGACGGAGTCCGCCCTGACCGCCGCCGACGACGAGATCTCGGCCGCGGACCTCGCGGGCGAGGTCGTCATCGTCCCCGCCGACGACGTGCTCGCGGCGCAGATCCCGGATGCCGTCTCCCCGACGTTCGCGCCCCCGGTCGACACCGCCCAGGCGATCGCGACGGTCGCCGCCGGCGTCGGTGTGGTGATCGTCCCGATGTCGCTCGCCCGGGCGAATCAGCGCCGCGACGTGGAGTACCGGGTGCTCGCCGACGGCCCCGTCTCCACCGTTGCGCTCGCCTGGCGACGGGAGGCGACGACGGAGGACGTCGAGACCTTCATCGGTATCGTGCGCGGTCGCACGGCACGTTCGTCCCGCTGACGCCGGACCGGACGACCCCGCGGCACCTCGCTCAGCGCCCGCTCGTGCGCCGAACCTCGTCGACCGTCGCGCCGCGGACGAGACCACGGGCCCGCGCGCCGCGCAGCACCGCCTCGGCGTCGACCGTGGCACCCTCGGTCGTCGCGTGCAGGTCGACGCGCACCGGCGTGGGGAGACGCTTGCGCTCCCGGTCGCGCCGAGCCGCGGCGGCCATCTCGGCCTCGTCGACCTCGTCACCGGCGAGCGTGCGGACACTCAGCCCGCAGTCGAGGTCGGCGGCGGCGGCACGGAGGAGGGCGACGACGTCGGCGAGATTCTCGACGTCGGTGACGAGCAGTGTCGAGGTGGTCATGCCCCATTGTCTCGAAAGGTCACACGGGGAGGGGCCGCCGGGGCGACCCGCATAGAATCCCTGGGTGACCGGTCGCCTCCTCTACGTCTGCGCGCGCCCGCAGCGCGAAGCGGCGACCGCGGAGTGGGCGTCGTTCCGCGACGGACTCGGGGTCGACGACGCCGACTTGGTCCATCACGACCTCGTGCGCCACCCGCTGCCGCCTGATCTCGATCGCTACGCCGGTGTCGTGGTGGGCGGAAGCCCGTTCAACGTCACCGACGCGGACAAGACGGACGCGCAGCTCCGCCTCGAGCACGACCTCGAGGTCCTGGCATCCGCCGCGCTCGAGGGCCGGACGCGCGCGATGTTCACGTGCTTCGGCATCGGTGTCGTCACGCGTCTGCTCGGCGGCGTCGTGACCCTGGAGCACCCCGAGGGCACGGGCCCCGCCGAGATCGCGCTCACCGACGAGGGCGCCCGCGACGAGCTCTTCGGCATCCTGGATCCGACGTTCAAGGCGCTCACCGCCCACAAAGAGGGGACGGCCCAGGTTCCGCCGGGGGCGACCCTGCTGGCGCGCAACGCGGCGTGCCCGGTGCAGGCCTACCGCGCGGGGACCGCGCTGTGGGCGACGCAGTTCCACCCCGAGCCCACCGCCGACGCGTTCGTGGCCCGCATGGCCGTCTACCGCGCGGCGGGGTACTTCGACGCCGACGCCTTCGACGAGGTCGCCGCCCACGTGCGCACGGTGTCGGTGGAGCAGCCCACGCTGCTGTTGCGCACGTTCGCCGCCCACGCCCTGGCCGCCTGAGAACCCCGCTTTCGCCGCACGTCACGCCGACCCGGGATGCCACCGGCGAGGCTCCCCGACATGTCGGGCCGTGTCAAGCCTGCCGAGGTGAATTGGCTAGCTTATCTAGTGTTCTTCTCATGCACGCACGAGACCACGCAACCACGGCAACGCGGGGGTCGGACCTCGCCCGGCAGATCGTCCTCTTGTCGGCGGTGTCCTTCATGCTCATCGCCGCCGTCATCGGCGCGGGCGCTTTCGGCAACACCGCCGTCGAGGACCAGCAGGGCGGAGCGCTCGACACGGACGGGTCGTACCTCGCCCCGGCGGGGCCCGCGTTCTCGATCTGGTCGGTCATCTACCTCGGCCTCATCGCCTACGCCGTCTGGCAGGCCCTCCCCCGCCAGCGCGCCTCCGAACGTCAGCGCCGGATGGGGTGGCCCATCGCCGTGACGATGATCCTCAACGGGCTGTGGCTCGTCGCCGCGCGCTTCGGCACCCTGTTCCTCACGGTCGTCGTGATCGTGCTCCTGCTCATCGCGCTCGGCTGGGCGTTCCGCACGGCGGTGCTCACCCGCGATCCGCGGGGCGGCGCGGTGGACTCGGTGCTCATCGACGGCGTCACCGGCCTCCACCTCGGCTGGGTAACGCTGGCGACCGTGGCCAACACGGCGGCGTGGCTGACGACCATCGTCCCGCCGGCGTGGGAGAACGCGGCGAGCGCGATCGGCGTGGCCGTCCTCGTCGTGGTCGCCCTGATCGGCCTCGCGATCGCCTGGCGCAGCGACTGGCGCGTCGCCCCGGCCCTCGCCCTGGCCTGGGGGCTCTCGTGGCTCGCGGTGGAGCGGCTGACGGGCTCGCCGACCAGCACGCCCATCGCGATCGCGGCGATCGTCGTCGCTCTTCTCGTCCTGCTGCCGCCCGCAGCCATCTCGGGACTGCGTCTCATCCGCCCCAGCGTCGACTGAACGGGCGGCGGAATACCGCCGCGAGCATCGCACCGGAACGCACGAACGCCCCGCCGACGACCCGAGGTCGCGACGGGGCGTTCGTGCATCGGTCAGAGCGGAGGTGCCGCGATCGCGCTGCCGCCGGCGGGAACGCGCAGCCGATCGCCGTCGAGCACCGCGCCCTCGACAGTGGCCAGCAGGATCCCCGCACCGGATGCCACGGACACCGCGGCCTCGGCATCCGACAGGTTGACGATCACGACGAGCGCACCGCGACGGAGTTCGTACACGCGGCCACCCTCGGCCTCGACAGCCCGCGCCGACAGACCGTGACGTGACGGGTCGGTGAACTCGGGGCGCGCGCGCCGGAGCTTCGCGAGCTCCCGGTACAGCGCCAGCAGGTCGGCGTGACCCTCACGGCCCGGCTCGGCCCAGTCGAGCTTCGACCGCCGGAAGGTCTCGGGATCCTGCGGGTCGGGGACGACCGACTCGTCCCAGCCCATCTTCTCGAACTCGGCCACACGGCCCTTCGCCGTCGCTTCGCCGAGCTCGGGCTCGGGGTGCGAGGTGAAGAACTGCCACGGGGTCGTGGCGCCCCACTCCTCGCCCATGAACAGCATCGGAGTCCCCGGTGCCGTGAGCGTGAGCACGGCGGCCGCGGCGAGCCGGTCGAACGACAGCGTCTGCGAGAGCCGGTCGCCCGCGGCACGGTTGCCGATCTGGTCGTGGTCCTGCGCAAAGGTCACCAGGCGCCAGTTCGGCACGGCGTCGGGAATCGGATGCCCGTGCTTCTCGCCGCGGAACGACGAGTAGGTGCCGTCGTGGAAGAACCCGCTCTCCGACACCTTGCGGAACGCGTCGAGGTCGGCGAAGTCCTCGTAGTAGCCGACCGTCTCGCCGCTCAGCGCCACGTGCGCCGTGTGGTGCCAATCGTCCGACCACTGCGCCGTGAGCCCATACCCGCCCGCCTCGCGCGGCAGGATCAGCTTCGGATCGTTCATGTCGGACTCGGCGATCGTGGTGAGCGGGATGCCGCGGTGCGCCGACAGCGAGTCTGTACCCTCGGCGATCTCTTGCAGCACGTGCACCGGGCGATGGTCGAGCAGGGCGTGCACGGCATCCAATCGGAGTCCGTCGACGCGGTAGTCGCGCATCCACATCAGCGCGTTCTCGACGATGTAGGAGCGCACGGCATCCTCGTCGAGGTTGACCGAGTCGCCCCACGTGTTGCGGCTGCCCTCGCGCAGGTACGGACCGAACTCGGGCAGGTAGTTGCCCGACGGCCCGAGGTGGTTGTAGACCACGTCCTGGATGACGGCGAGACCGGCCGCGTGGGCGGCGTCGACGAACCGCTGGTACGCGGCGGGCCCACCGTAGGCCTCGTGCACGGTGTACCAGAGCACCCCGTCGTACCCCCAGTTCCACGTGCCGTTGAAGCCGTTGACCGGCAGCAGTTCGACGTGGGTGACCCCGAGGTCGACGAGATGGTCGAGGCGTCCGATCGCGGCATCCAGAGTGCCTTCCGGCGTGAAGGTGCCGAGGTGCAGTTCGTAGATGAGGCCGCCGGCGAGCTGTCGTCCGGTCCAGGCGGCATCCGTCCAGGAGAAGGTCGACGGGTCGAACCACGCGGATGCCTCGTGCACACCGGCGGGCTGCCGGCGCGAGCGCGGGTCGGGGCGCACGTCGTCGCCGTCGCCGAGCACGAAGCCGTAGCGCTCCCCGTCGGCGAGGCGCACGTCGGCGCCCCACCAGCCGCCGTCCGCCGCGGACATCTCGACGTCCTCGACGACGTTCGAGCCGCTCTCGTCCAACCGCCGCAGCCGCACGCGGCCCGCCTTGGGTGCCCACACCTCGATGCTCATGGCATCCTCCTCCTCTGCCTCACGCGTGAGGGGTCAATTTCTGTCGCTTAGGGGGCTGCGAGGCGACAGAAAATGACCCCTCGCGCGCCCGGGAATCAGGAGCAGGCCGGTTCGTCGACCAGCAGCGCCACGGGCAGATCCTGCAGCAGCTCCGACAGCAGCACCGGGCCGCCGGGGTACCGACGACCGGTCAGTACGTCGACGGCGGGCACGTCGGGGCGCAGCAGCACCGTGTCGCGCCAGCCGCCCGCGGCGCGCAGTCCGTGCGGCAGCCGCGTCGCCACCGCCGAGACACCGCCGCGGTCGAAGGCGACGACATGACCGGATGCCGCGCCCGCGGCCTCGAGCGGACGGTACAGCGAGAAGTGCTCGGGGCAGTCGCGGCGCACGCGCAGCGCGCGGGAAGTGACGAGCAGCTTCGCCGCGCCCGTGGCATCCACCGCCGGCACCGACGCCCCCTCGGCGTCGATCTCGGCGAGCAGACGGGCCCGCTCGGCGAAGTCGACGGGGCGACGGTTGTCGGGGTCGACGAGCGACTGCTCCCACAGCTCCGAGCCCTGGTAGACGTCGGGAACGCCGGGTCCGGCGATCTGCAGCAGCTTCGCCGCGAGGCCGTTCGACCACCCGTCGGCCGCGATCTCGTCGACGAAGGCGCGCACGCGCTCCGCGGCGGGACCGGTCGCGGCATCCACGAGGGCGTGCATGCGCTGCTCGAACGCCTCGTCCTGCTCCCACCAGCCGGTGACCTCGGACGCCTCGCGCGCGGCCTTCTCGGCGTAGGCGTGCAGACGCTCGCGGTAGTCCGCGAGGCCCGCGGGAGTGGAGGCCGACGCCGGCCACGCGCCCACGATCGCCTGCCACAGCAGCGCGTCGAAGGGGCCGTGTCCGGTGGAGGCGATGCCGCGGAACTCTGTCAGCACCTCGTCCCAGCGCTCGGGGATCTCGGCCAGCACGGCGATTCGGGCGCGGGTGTCTTCGCCGCGCTTGGTGTCGTGGGTCGACAGCGTCGTCATGGCCGTGGGCCACGAGGCCTGACGGCCCGCCTGCGCGGAGTGGAAACCGGCGACGTCGAGCGCGAACTGCGCCGGGTCCCCGCCCACCTCGGTGAGCGAGCCCAGGCGTGTGAAGCGGTAGAACGCGGTGTCTTCGACGCCCTTGGCCATGACCGGGCCCGTGGTCTGCTGGAAGCGCCACGCGATCTCGAGCGAGGTGTCGGTGAGCGCCGGAACGAGCGCCTCGATCACGTCACCGAGCTCGGGGCGAAGGATCTCGGCCTCGCCGACCGCGGCGTCGAACCGGTCACGTCCGGCGGGGAGGTAGGAGCGGTACACCGGGAAGCACGCGAGGATCTCGGCGAGCGCGTCCTGCAGCACGGCCGGTTCGAATTCGCTCCTGATGCCCTCCGGGAGCCCGCGGACGATCCGGCGGATCTCCGACACCTGGATCGTGTCGGCGATGCGGCGCTTGGTGTCGTGGATGAGGTCGTGCCAGCCGGTCAGCGTCTCGAGCCCGGTGTCGGCCCGCAGCCGCGCGTCGAGCGCGTCGAGCGCCGCCTCGCCGGCCGCGTCGGTGAGCACGCGGTCGACCTCGGCGAGAGCGTCGTACCCCGTGGTCCCGGCGGTCTTCCACCACGACGGCAGAGCCTCACCGTGCTCGAGGATCTTCTCCACGAGCACGTACCCGGCCTCGGGGGCGCCGGCCTCGGCGAGCGCCGCGCCGAGGCGGTCGAGGTAGCCACCGGGGTCGACGAGACCGTCCGGGTGGTCCACACGGAGCCCGTCGGCGAGCCCCTCGCGCACCCAGCGCAGGATCTCGGCGTGCGTGGCCGCGAAGACCTCGGGGCGCTCGACCCGCACGCCCGCGAGGGTCGTGACGGCGAAGAAGCGGCGGTAGTTCAGCTCGGCGGCTTCGTCCTGCCAGAAACGCAGTTCGAAGTTCTGCGCCGCCAGCAGAGCGGTGATCGCATCGCGCGAACCTGCGACCGCGGCATCCGTGCCCGTTCCCGGAGCCGCGGGGAACGCGTGGTCGTAGTAGCGGATCAGCCCGTCGGGGGCGTCGGCGGCGGGCGTCGGGTCGTACGAGATCTCGCCGATCACTTCGGCGAGGTCGGCGCTGAGCACCGGCACGCGCACTCGACCGTTTCCGAACTCCCAGTCGATGTCGAACGCGGTGGCGTGCGCGGACGCACGCCCCTGACGCAGCACGTCCCACCACCACGCGTTGGCGCGCGGGTCCGAGACGCCCATGTGGTTGGGCACGATGTCGATCAGGATGCCGAGACCCTCGGCGCGGGCCTTCACCGCGAAGCGCTCAAGGCCCTCGGCGCCGCCGCGCGCGGGATCCACGCGCGTGACGTCGACCACGTCGTACCCGTGGTCGGAGCCCGGCGTCGCCTCGAGCAGCGGGGAGAGATAGGCCCAGGACACCCCGAGATCACGGAGGTAGCCCGTGATCTCGGCGGCGTCATCGAGGGGGAAGGATTCGCGGATCTGCAGGCGGTAGGTCGAAAGCGGATGCCGCATTCTGAATCAGAGCTCCGTTTTGGGGGCCTGCCCCGGCAGGTCGTCGGTGGCGGTGATGGCGATCTGCGCGGTGAGCGAGGCGGCCACGGAGTGGTCCACCTCCGGCTCGGGGACGTGGTGTTCACGCAGCACCATGAGCGACTTCGGCTCCAGCGTGAGGGCTTCACCGGGCGCGATGGGCTCGGTGTTCGCACGCTCCCCCGCGGTGTCGACGTACGCGTCCCACTTCGGGGCGTAGGCGATGTCGGGCATGCGGAAGTCGACCGTCTCGTCGCCGGCGTTGAACAGCACGAGGAAGTGGTCGTCACTGATCGACTCGCCGCGACGGTCGCGCTCGCGGATGCCCTGACCGTTGAGGAACACACCCACGGCGCGGCCGAAGCCGGAGTCCCAGTCCTCGGGGTGCATGAGCGTGCCGTCCGGGCGCAACCACACCACGTCGGGCAGCGGAGCGCCCTCCTCCATCTTCACGGGCCGGCCGTCGAAGAAGCGGCTGCGACGGAAGGTCGGGTGCTCCTTCCGCAGCCGCGCGAGGGCGGCGGTGAACTCCACGAGAGGGTGGTCGATGTTCGACCAGTCCACCCACGTGATCTCGTTGTCCTGGGCGTAACCGTTGTTGTTGCCGCCCTGCGTGCGCCCGAGCTCGTCGCCGTGCAGCAGCATGGGGACACCCTGGCTCAACAGGAGCGTCGCGATGAAGTTGCGCTGCTGCTGGGCTCGGAGCGTGCGGATCTCGGGGTCGTCCGTCGGCCCCTCCACACCCAGGTTGTTCGAGCGGTTGTGGGATTCGCCGTCGTTGTTGTCTTCGCCGTTGGCGTCGTTGTGCTTCTCGTTGTACGACACGAGGTCGCGCAGCGTGAAGCCGTCGTGGGCGGTGACGAAGTTGATGGATGCCACGGGCCGACGCCCCGAGTGCTCGTACAGGTCGGCCGAGCCGGTGAGCCGAGAGGCGAACTCGCCCAGGGCCTGCGGCTCGCCGCGCCAGAAGTCGCGCACGGTGTCGCGGTACTTGCCGTTCCACTCCGTCCACTGCGGCGGGAAGTTGCCCACCTGGTACCCCCCGGGACCGACGTCCCACGGCTCGGCGATGAGCTTGACCTGCGAGACTACCGGGTCCTGCTGCACGAGCTCGAAGAAGGCGGCGAGGCGATCGACCTCGTAGAACTCGCGCGCGAGGGTCGAGGCGAGGTCGAACCGGAATCCGTCGACGTGCATCTCGAGCACCCAGTAGCGCAGCGAGTCCATGATCAGCTGCAGCGTGTGGGGGTTGCCGACGTTGAGGCTGTTTCCGGTGCCCGTGTAGTCGGTGTAGTACCGCTTGTCGTCGTCTTCGAGGCGGTAGTACGCCTCGTTGTCGATGCCGCGCATGGACAGCGTCGGGCCCATGTGGTTGCCCTCGGCGGTGTGGTTGTAGACCACGTCGAGGATGACCTCGATGCCCGCGGCGTGGAGGGCCTTGACCATGGCCTTGAACTCCTGCACCTGCTGACCGTGGTCACCGGTCGAGGAGTAGGTGTTCTGCGGGGCCAGGAAAGCGATGGTGTTGTATCCCCAGTAGTTCGACAGCCCCTTCTCTTCGAGGGTGGAGTCGTTGACGAACTGGTGCACCGGCATGAGCTCGATCGCGGTGACGCCGAGCTTGCGCAGGTGATCGATGACCGCCGGGTGGGCGATACCGGCGTAGGTGCCGCGCAGCTCTTCGGGAACGTCGGGGTGCAGCTGGGTGAGGCCCTTGACGTGCGCTTCGTAGATGAAGCTCTCGGCGTACGGCGTCTTGGGGTGGCGGTCGCCGGTCCAGTCGAAGAACGGGTTGATGACCACGCCCTTCATCATGTGCGCGGCGGAATCCTCGTCGTTGAACGAGTCGGGGTCGCCGAACTCGTAGCTGAAGACCGGCTGACCCCACTCGATCTGCCCCTCGACCGCTTTGGCGTAGGGATCGAGCAGCAGCTTGCTCGGATTGAAGCGCTGCCCGCTCGCGGGGTCGTACGGACCGTGCACCCGGTAGCCGTACCTCTGCCCGGGTTGGATGTTCGGAAGATAGGCGTGCCACACGAACGCGTCGACGTCCACGAGCTCGAAGCACGTCTCCGTTCCATCTTCTTCGAAGAGGCAGAGCTCGACGCGCTCGGCTCCCTCGCTGAACAGGGCGAAGTTCGTCCCGTTGCCGTCGTAGGTCGCCCCGAGGGGATAACTGGATCCTGGCCATACCTGCTGCACGTCGCTCACGATAGACCAGCCCTGCGACACGCGACTGCCGGGGCCGCATCCGTTGACACCCCCACCCCCGCGGACTATGCGAATTCGCTCAGGCTCGTTCGGGCGGATGCTGCAGCAGATCGATGCGCTCGTCGAGATAGCCGGCCAGCGGCACGTACCCTCCCCGCGCGCTCCACCGCACCGCCGGTTCCCCGTCGCGGAGGGCGAGCGGCGCGCTCCTGTCGTCGAGCGCACCGAGATCCACGGGCTGCCAACCGATGTGGACCGTCTCGCCCTCCGGGACGCCGCCCCGCTCGGCCGCGGCCGCCAGTTCGGCACGGCGCCGCTGCGATTCCGCGGGGAAGCCGCGCCGCACCTCGGCCCGCGAACGGACGATGTCGCCGGTGGACAGCACCGCCTCATCAGTGAGCAGCAGCACGCCCAGGTGCCAGGCCCGCCCGCGATCGACGATGCGGGGGGCGCGCGGGATGCCGAGGAAACGGCGCCCCTCCTGCAGGTCGCCCAACCGCTCGCGCGGCGCGTCGACGAGCCGGCTCCGTGCCGCGGCGAGCAGTTCCTCCACGCGGGCGATGGCGTCGGGGCCGGTCATGCGGTCGTCTCCTCGGCGGCCGCGGAGCGGGCGCGATCGAGGGAGCGTTCCGCCGCATCAGCGGTCTCACGCGCCGTCGACGTCTCGCGCTCGGCCTCCCGCAGCGCCGCCTCGGCGGCGGTGGCATCCTGCTCCACGCGCGGGATCTCGGCGCGCAGGCCCGCCACCCGCTCCCGGACCCGGTCCGCGTGCTCGCGCGCGGTCGCCTCCCGCGCCCGCGCCCCCGTGAGCGTGCGGTCGGCGTCGGCGCGAGCGCGCTCCGCGTCGCGCACGGCGCGTTCCGCGGCTTTCCGGGCCCGCCGCTGAGCGAGATCGTCCGGGGCGGGGCCCTCCATCGCGGATGCCGAGGCGTCGGGCACCGACCCGGCCACCGCGCGGGCCGGGTCGGTGTCGTCCGCGAGGTCGAGGGAGGCCACCAATCGGCCGGTGAGCACGAGAGCGGCGGCGTGCGGGTCGATGACGGCGGCGTTGACGGTCTTCTCCACGGCGTCGCGCATCGCCGAGCTGAGGGTGACCCCCGCGTCCGCGGCGAGGTCGACCGCCCGTCGGGCGAGGGCAGCGACCAGCTGCCGCCGTTGACGTCCGAGACGAGCGAGCTCGGCGGCATCCGCGTCGTCCTGCGCCTCGCGCAGCGCCCGCGAGAGCTCGACGGCCTCGGCGAGCTGTCCGTCGCGCGCGAGCAGGTTGACCGCCCACGCCGCGAGGGTCGGCTTGCGCAGGCGCGCGATGCGCGTCCCCACGGCTCCTCCCACCTCGGCGGCACGCGCGTCGCGCGCCGCGGTGAAACCCGCGGGAGGAAGGGCGAGCAGGTCGGCCGCGACCTCGTCGAGGAGGGTGGCCGCGTCGCTCATCCCTCCATTGTGACGCGTGCGGTCAGAGCGGGACCACCCCGGGGCGTGGACCCCGGATCTGCCGATGCAGGCGCTCCATGCGCGCGTCGAGCTCCGCCGCGGTCTCTGCGGCATCCTTCAACTCGGCAAGGAGGTCGTCCGGGACGAGCCGGTCGTACTTGTAGTAGATCTTGTGCTCGAGACTCGCCCAGAAGTCCATCGCGATCGTTCGGAACTGCACCTCGACCGGGACGTCGACCCGTCCGGTCGACAGGAACACCGGCACATCGACGATCACGTGCAGACTCTTGTAGCCGTTCGCCTTCGGCCGGGCGATGTAGTCCTTGACGTCGCGCACGGTGATGTCGTCCTGCTGCGTCAACAGGTTCGAAAGACGGTAGGCGTCGTCGATGAAACTGCAGGTGATCCGAATGCCGGCGATGTCGGTGATGGCGCTCCGGATGGAGTCGAAGTCGGGCTCGATGCCCTTCCGCCGCACCTTGTCGACGAGGCTGTCGGGGGACTTCACGCGACTGGAGACGTGCTCGATCGGGTTGTAATCGTGCATCTCCTGGAACTCCTCGCGAAGGATCGAGATCTTCGTCTCGACTTCGGCGAGACCGAAGCGGTACTCCATGAGGAAGCGTTGGAACTCGTCGCGCAAGGCACGCAGAGACGCTCCGGACACCGTGATCTGCTGATCGTCCAGCGGGTCGGACATGATCCAGACGCTAGCGGCGCCGGCTACGAGGGTGCTGGGAGTCACTCCCCCGGGTGCTCGGAGCTGCGTGGCATCAGCTCGCCGTCGATGACGTCGATCCCCATCAGCTGATCGAAGACTCCGGGGAGGTCTGCGGGCTCTTCGGGCTCCGGGACCGAGGGGAAACGGGGGGCGCTCACGCGGCATCCTTCCGTGGACTACTCCCCACCGTTGCAGAACCCCCGGGCGAGAGGGGGTGGCCTTGACACCCCCTGAGTGGGCGTTTAGAGCCTGACGCGACCGCCGCTATCGTGGAGGGCATGGGCACGATCTTCTACGGCGGAGGCGGAACGGCCGTCCACATCGAGGACCGCGCGCTGGCGCACCTCAAGGTCGTCATCTCCACGAAGCTGCGCCGCGGCGAGAGCTTCACCCTGTCGTGGCAGCACCCCGAGGATCAGCCGCGGGGCCGCAGCACCCTGTGGCTGCACCCTGCCATCCCGCTTCGCTTCGTCTTCGATGACGCCGAGCCCACCACGCTCAGTCGCGAGTGGGTCGAGCGTCTGGTCGAATCCGCGAACTCGTCCGGAGGCATCATGCTGGTCTCCGAAGACATCGCTCCTGCCGACGACGCGCACAAGCGCTGAGGTCACGCCTCTTCGACGAGGGTGTCCTCCGACGGCTCCGGCGTGATCGAGAGCCCGTTGGGCCCGGATGCCGCGAGCATGAGGTCTTCGACCCACACCCGGTTGATCCGCGGCTGACGGCTACCGTAGAAGTGGAACTGGATCGGCACCGAGGGGTGCATCCAGAAGCTCCGTCGGCCACTGCCGTCACCGACTTCGACGTCGAACATGAACGACTCGGAGCGACGCAGCTTGTTCATCACGACGATGCGCAAGTGCGCCAACGTGCGGTCATCGATGTCGACGGCGTTGGCCACGGTGTCGTAGATGAATCGGCCCATGACGACGAGCCTATCCGAGACGAACCGCCGGACGCCGCGCGGATGCCACGGCAGGGCCCGCGGAATCAACCCCCGGTTCCGGCGGGTGGGGCACGGATACCGTGAAGGAGTGGGAACCCTTTACTACGGCGACGTCGCGACTCCGATCGACATCGAGGATCGCGCTCTCGCTCACGTCAAGGTCGTCATTGCGACCAAGCTCCGCCGCGGCGAGAGCTTCACGCTCTCCTGGACGCACGGACCCGGGCAGGAGGTGGGACGCAGCACCGTCTGGCTGCACCCCTCGATTCCGCTGCGATTCGTCTTCGACGATCCCGAACCCGCCCTGCTCAGCCGGGCATGGGTGGAGGCCCTGGCGAACTCGGCGAACTCCTCGGGCGGGCTGTTGCTCGTTCCCGACCCGGCCGACGACGCCTCGGACGACTGACTCAGGGGAACCGCAGGTCGAGGACCTCTCGAGCGCCCTCTTCGACCGCGGTCGGGATCACCAGCGGACGCCCGGCCGAGAACGCCTCCCACTCGCGCAGGACCACCGTCTCGATGCGTACGGGGTCCTCACCCGGGTAGTCCAGGCACAGTCGCGAGACGACCGACCGCAGGGATGCCACAGGGATTCCGTCCACGGCTTGGACGGCGTCCACGGCGGTGGCGCGGGGGCGCGCCTCGATCGTGTTCTCGTCCATGTCTTCATGGTTTCACGGAGCTCGAACGATGCCTAATACTCCGAACTCGACTAGTCTTCCTAGCTTCTTACGTGCCGTGAGGATCGAGGATCAGAGCGTCACGTCGGCGTCGACGGGGACCTCGGAATGCGGGTCGACCTGGTCGACGGCATCCTGCAATCTGCTCAAGCAAGCGATCACGGTGACGCATTCCTCGGGCGTCATGTCGACGACGGCGGACATCATCCGTGAGTGCATGGAACCGAGGGTCGCGCGCACCTCGGCGTCGCTCGCGGCGGTCGCCACGACGTGGATGCTGCGGCGGTCGGTGGGGTGCGGCACGCGCGTGACGTGACCCGATTTCTCGAGCCGGTCGATGATCGCGGTCGTCGAGGCGGTGGAAACTCCCAGGTAGCGCGTCAATTCGCTCGGCGAGACCTGACGGCCCTGACCCGAGGCCCGCAACAGGAAGCGCAACACCAAGAGGTCGTTCTCGCCCATCGACATGGACTCGCGCGTCCGTCGACGCATCGCGACCTCGGCCGCGCGATAGACCCGGAAGGCCTGCAGGACTTCGACGGCACGTCGGCGACGGTCCTCTTCGGTCGTGTCATACCAATAGCGCGACGATTGCGAGCCGTTCTCCACTTCGGCATCCTACGTCAGCCCGGCACGACGAGACCCTGCCTGCGAGCAGGGGCGGAAGATACGATGGTTGATCTATCGGTCGTCTAGTTGATGGCCTTCTGAGATACAAGTAACACGAACTATCCCGGCAGGGGGGTGACGAAGCGAATGGCCACCGAAGCGGACGTGGTGAAGGCCGTCGACGACCTGTCCGAGTCCGGCGCGGCATCCGAGCGCGTCGCCCTGCAGTCGCTGGGCATCGGCCCCAACGACGCCAAGGTTCTTCGGTTCCTCCTGGCCCGGGGAGACGCAGACGAGCCGGTCACGCCCCGACTCCTGTCAGAGATGCTCGGCATCTCCTCGGCGGCGACGACGGCGCTCATCGACCGCCTCGCCGACGCGGGATGGGTGGAGCGGGTTCCCTTCCCGGGCGACCGTCGCTCGATCGTCGTGCGAGCCACCGTCGACGAAGGATCCCCCGCGCGACACCTGCTCGCCGTGCGACGCTCGTCGGTCGCGGCCGCCGCGGCACGCCTCGGCGCCGCAGAGCGCCGCGTCGTCGCCGACTTCCTCGGCGAGGTCGCACGGGGCGAGCAGCACCAGATGGAGCGTCTGCGTTCGCGCGAAGAAGGAACCCGCCCCGCCTGAGCGGCGGGACGGGACACGGATCAGCCGTTCGAGCGGCCGGTCTCCTCCTGCAGGCGCTCGATCTGCTCCGACGCCTCCGCCTTCGTCAGTGCGGCGGTGATCTCCTCACCCGCTTCGCGGGCGAGGGTGTCGAGGTAGCTGCGCTGCGGCGCGGTCATCGGTTCGTCGCCGGTGACCCAGTCGGAGGGATCTTTCTCGGCGGAGTTCTCTCCCTCGCGCGCGGCGCCGAGGGTCTCTTCTTCATGGTCACGAGGGGCATCGTTCATGGTGTCACGGTAGGCGTCCCTCCTGACGGGGACGCCGGGATTGACAGGTGGCACCGGGGAGTGGGGCATCCTGGGACGATGCCCGAGGCCACCCGCTCCGCCGACCTGGACGTCGAGACCATCCGACGGGGGAATGCCCGGACACGAGTGACGATCGTGTCCTCCGGCGCCGTATCCGGCCGCGCTTTCGTGCTGATCGCCGGGATCGGGGTGGCCGCGAGCTACTTCGAGTTCCTCGCGCCTCTGTTGGCAGAGGACGGCGACGTATACGCCCTCGATCTCCCCGGGTTCGCCGGGATGCCGGCATCCGGGGAGGAGCCGACCGCCGCGTTCTTCGCCGACCAGGTCGAAGGGGTCATCGCGCACTACGGCCTGAAGGATCCGGTCCTCATCGGTCATTCGATGGGGACGCAAGTGGTCACCGAGGTGCTCGCCCGCCGCGACGACCTCTCGCACGCGGTCCTGGTGAGCCCCGTCGTCGATGAGACCGAGTCCTCGGTCCTCGCCCAGGCGATCCGGTTCGCGCAGTCCACGGCGCGCGAGTCCGTGCACGTCGCCGTGATGGCCGTCTCGGCCTACGTGTTGTGCGGGTTCCTCTACTTCCTCGAGGTCCTCCCCCACATGCTCCGGTACCGCATCTCGGACCGCATCGGCGCGGCCCACGCGCGGCTGCTGCTGATCCGCGGGGAGTTCGACCGCCCATCACCCCGGCGCCTGCACTCGCGACTGGTCGCTCGCGCGCGCACCGCGCGTCGGTGGGAGATCGAGGGCGCGGCACATTCGATCATCAACGGTCACGCCGTCGGCGTCGCCCGGCTCGTCCGGCGCCACCTCGACGACGATCTGGCTCCGCGCGGGAGGATGCCCGCCGCCGAGGCGAAGGTCCCGCCGGCGCGGCATGCCGACCTGCGGATGATCCTGGATGCCACCGCGACCCGCCTCGCGGAATGGTGGAGCGCGGTGCGCGGCGATCAGCGTGGAGTCGAACGGGCCAAGTCGCGGCACGCCCGTCTGCTGTGGCGCGCCTACGTGTCGCGGCGCTGAGGAGCCGCCTGCGTCACTCCGCTGCCGTCACCGCGTCCAGCGCACGGTTGAGCGCCGCCGCCGTCGTGAGCCGGGCCGCCGCCGGCACCGCCGCCAGGAACCCGCCCACGAACGTGTCGCCGAGCCCGATGGTCGTCGGGCGCGCGACGTCCACGACGTACGCGGGGACGCCGACGGCCGGCATCCGCTGCACGACGGCGGCGACGACCGCTGCACCCCCCGCGTGGCGGGGCAGCCGAGCGGTCTCGTCGAGGTCGTCGGCGCGGCAGTCGTCGCCGAGGCGGTAGCGCGTCGCGGCGGTCCGCGTCGCACTCTCCAGCGCCGCGCGGTGCCGGCCTGCCTCCGGGCCTACCGCGACGGCCCAGAACTTCGTGTGCACGACGAGCGCCGGGGCGGGGATGAGCGCGTGCACGTCGGCGAGCGCCGCGGCGACGTCGTCGGGCGAGAGCAGGTCGACGGGCCGCCCGAGGTACTCCTGGAGCTCGTCCTCGTTCATGCCGTAGACGTCGATGCGGTCCATCAGTCGCGTCCGCACGAGACCGGCGAACGACCGCTCGTAGAAGCCGGCGTCTTCGTAGTAGACCAACGCCGAATCCGGCAGACGTCGCATCGCCGCACGCACGTCGTGCAGCCGCCGGTCGAGCAGGGCGGCATCCTGCATCGTGTTGAACCCCGACACCAGGAACGCCGCCGCCTCGGCGAGGGCGTCACCGAGACCGGGGGCGATCGCCATCTCCCGGTTGGGTGCGTCGTTGGCGAAGATGAGGCGATTGGATGCCGGGGCGACGACCTCCCCGTCGACCAGGCGCACCGACGCGCCCTCGGGATACTGCACGATCAGGTGCGGATCGAGGGTGTCGCGCGTGGCCGAGGACAGCACCCGCATCGAGGAGGGAAGCAGCCGGCGCACGTTGTCGTCGATGCTCACCAGGTGCTGCACGGTGGGCACGCCGATCCGGTCCAGCGCGATGCCGGCACGCACGCCCGTGCCTCCGAGGGTGATCTCGACGTCGAAGTGCGCCGCGAAGCGCTCCACGATCTCGGACGAGAGGACGAAGCGCTCGCCTCCCCCGCCGGTGGCGAGGAAGGCGAGCACCGTCACGACGAGGGCGCGCTCGTCGATGATCGGCGTCGTGGTGACCAGGTCGTCCCGACGGATGCCGTAGTCCTCCGCGAGGGCGGAGAGCACGTCGGCATCCCACCGGATCTCGTAGTCGACGGTGCCGCCGAGCCCGAGGACGAGGTCGTGTGCCATGACGCCGATCATCTCCGTTCAGTACAGGTCGGCCTTGCCGGCGGCGCCGAAGAGGTCGATCTTCTCGGCCGCGGTGATCTTCATCGCGGCGATGGGCTCGGGCTGGATGGCGTTGGGCTCGCGCAGGCGACGGTCGGTGCCGAGCACCTCGCGCATGCGGTCGTGGTACGCCACCTTGATGTCGCTGGAGATGTTGATCTTGTTCACACCCAGCTCGACCGCCCGGCGCAGTTCGGCGTCGGGGTTGCTCGAGCCGCCGTGCAGGACGAGCGGGATGCCGACGGCGGCCTTGATCTGCTCGAGCAGATCGTGGCGCAGCTCGGGGTTCTTGTCGGACGGGTACAGGCCGTGCGAGGTGCCGATGGCGATCGCGAGGCTGTCCACTCCGGTCTGCTCGACGAAGCGCACGGCGTCGTCGACGTTCGTGTAGATGATCTCCGCGGCACCCGACTCGCCGTAGCTGTCGTTCGCGCCGATGGTGCCGAGCTCGCCCTCGACCTGGATGCCGGCCGCGTGCGCGGCTTCGACGACCTTGCGGGTGATCGCGACGTTCTGCTCGAACGGCTCGAGCGACGCGTCGATCATCACCGAGGTGAAGCCGGAGTGGATCGCCGTGATCATCTGCTCGTACGACCCGCCGTGATCCCAGTGGATCGCCACGGGGACGCTCGAGCGGTGCGCGCGGGCGTGCATCGCCGCGATGAGGTCGGTGGTGATGTGCGAGACCTCGTCGGGGTGGATGGCGATGATGACCGGAGCGGACTTCTCTTCGCTGATGTCCATGATCCCGGTGAACATCGCCCAGTCGCTGATGTTGAAGGCGGGGATGGCGAAGCTGTGGGTGTTGGCCACGTCGAGGATGGACTTGCCGGTGTAGAGCACGGATTTCTCCTTGTTGGGGTGGGTCGGCGGTGGTCAGCTCTTCACCGAACCGGCCGTGAGGCCGCTGATGAAGAAGCGCTGGAAGAACAGGAAGAGGATCAGCACGGGGATCGAGCCGAGGATGCTCATCGCCATGATCTGGTTCCACTCGTAGGAGTGCTGGCCCATCAGCAGCTGGATGCCGATCGGCACGGTGCGCATGTCGATGGTCCGGGTGAGGGTCAGCGCGAAGAGGAACTCGTTCCACGCGATCATGAACGTGTAGATGCCCACCGACACGATCCCGGGGATCGAGATCGGCACGAGGACGCGCCACAGGGCGGTGAAGGAGCCGGCCCCGTCGACGCGGACGGCCTCGTCGAGCTCCTTCGGGAGGGTGTTGAAGTACCCCGTCATCATGATGATCGCGTAGGGCAGCGTGAACACCATGTAGGTGAGGATCAGGCCCGGGTAGGTGTTGTAGAGCTTGAGCGCCACCATGAGCCCGAAGTACGGGATGAGCAGCGTGATGGGCGGCACGGCCTGGACGCTGACGATGATCACGTTCACGATCCGCTTGCCGCGGAACTCGAACCGGCTGAACGCGTAGGCGGCCTGGATCGCGACGAGGAGCGTCAGGATCGTCACGGCGCCGGCGACGACGTAGCTGTTGATGAAGAAGCGCACGGTCTCGGGCGTGGTGAAGATCTTCACGTAGGCGTCGAACGAGAAGGTGTCCGTGATCAGGCGCGGCGGCAGCTCGAAGATCTGCGTGTTCGACTTGAACGAGCTCGAGAGCATCCACAGCACGGGACCGGCGGCGAAGACGGCCCCCAGCAGGAGCCCGACGATCACCCCGGTACGGGCGACGCGGGTGCGGGTCGCGGAGGTCATGGCCATGTCAGTCCCTCGCCTTCTGGTGGCGGACGTAGAGCACCGCGATGATCATCGACATCGCCAGGACCAGCACCGCGGAGGTGGAGGCCATCGAGAAGTCGTAGGTCGCGAACGCGAGCTTGTAGGTGAACGTGCTGAGCATCTCGGTGACGTCGATGGGACCGCCGCCGGTGGTCAGCCAGATGAGGGCGAACTGCTGCGAGGTCCAGATGAGGTCGAGCAGCAGGAGGCTGACGATGATGGGCCGCAGCTGCGGGATGGTGACGTTCCAGAAGCGCTGGACGGGGCTCGCACCGTCGACGGTCGCGGCTTCGTAGAGGTCGCTCGGGATCCCCTGGAGGCCGGCGAGCAGACTCACCATGAAGAAGGGGTAGCCGGCCCAGATGTTGATGAAGGTGACCGTGCCCAGCGCGAGCTGCGGCGAAGCGAGCCACTCGATGTTCGTGTTGAGCAGGAAGTTCACGATGCCGTTGGGGGCCAGGAGCATGCGCCACAGCACCGCGATGACGGCGACGGTGAACAGCCACGGCAGCACGTACAGGCCCCGGAAGATCGCACGGGGCACGGCGCCGATGAGGCGGCTGTTCAGCAGCATCGCGACGGACAGTCCGAGCACGAGGTGCGCGGCGACGCTCGTGAGGGTGAAGAAGAGCGTGTTCCCGGTGGCCTTCCAGAACCCGGGATCGGTCAGCACGGAGATGTAGTTGTCGACACCGACGAGCTGGGGGTTCTTGTTCGTGATGACGTTGTCCTGGAACGAGTAGCCGACGACCATGACGATCGGGACGATCATCAGGACGAACAGCAGGATCAGCGTCGGGGCCAGGAAGGTGTACGCCTCCGAGGCGTTCCGCAGCTGGCGGGTGCGGCGGGACGCGGGGCGTCCGGTGACGATGAGTTCGGTGTCGGGGGGTGTGAGGGTGCGCATGGTCATGGTGTGCGGCTTTCGGTGAGCGGGATGCCGCATCGCGAACGGCGGCGATGCGGCATCCCGTGTCAGCGTCGGATCAGAACTCCGACGTCCATTCGTCCTGGGCCTTCTTCAGCGCGTCGCTCATCGACTGCTGACCGTCCAGCGCGGACTGGAACTGCTGGCCGAACTGGCGCATGAGTTCCTCGGCCACGGGCAGGCCCGTGAACTCGTTGGCCGGGTAGCCGGCCTTGTAGATCTCGAAGGCGGTCTTGAACAGGGCGTCGTCCTCGACGAAGGTCGGCACGGCCTCGGTGTTGCCCGGGAAAGCCTTCGCCATCGTGGACAGCTCGGCGTTGACGTCCTTGCCCATCAGGAACTGCACGAGCTTGAAGGCGGCATCCTTGTGCTCGGAGTTCTCGGCGACACCGATTCCCCACGAGGCGTAAGGGATGCCGCGTTCACCCGTGAAGCCGTCCTCGGCGGGGATCGCCGAGATCGAGAAGGTCAGGTCGGGGTTGGACTCGCGGATCAGGTTGATGTGCGCGAGCGAGTCGATCATCATGCCGACGCGGCCGTTGGTGAACTCCTCGACCTTGTCCTGCTCCTTCATCGTGAAGGATCCGGGTGCGATGACCCCGTCGTTCCAGAGCTGCTGGATGTAGGCGGTCGCCGACGTGACGTCGGCGTTGGTCAGGTCGGGCTTGCCGTCCTTGAGCATCGACCCGCCGGAGGCCCACACCCAGGACATGACGTCGTTCTGCACGCCGTTGGGCGCTTCGAGGGACAGCGGCAGCACCCAGCCGGACACATCGCCGCCGAGGGCCTTGATCTTCTTGGCGGCGTCGGCGAACTCCGTGCGCGTGGACGGGGGTGCACTGACGCCCGCCTGCGACAGCAGCGCGTCGTTGGTGAACATCGGGTACACGAAGTTGATGACAGGGATCATGTAGGTGCTGCCGTCGACCTGGATCTGGCTGGCGAGCTGACTGTCGTCGTAGCCCGCGTCGCTCATCAGCTTCGACATGTCGGCGATGACGCCCTGCTTGGCGAAGTCGCTGACCCAGGCACCGTCCAGGCCCACGACGTCGGGCATGGTGCCCGACGCGGCGCCGGCGAAGAGCTGCTCCTTGGTCGAGGCGTAGGGGCCGCTGACCAGGTCGACCTTGATGCCCGGGTTCTCCTGCTCGAACTGGTCCATGAGCGCACGGAACTGGCCGTCGGGCAGTTCCGGCTCCCACCACTGAGCGAACTCGAGAGTGACGTCTCCGCCGCCGGAGGGAGCGTCCGAGTTCGACGAGCACCCCGCCATCGCCAGGAGGGTCGTGGCCGCCGCGGCGGCACTGACGAGCTTGATGGCGTTCCGACGCCCGCGCCCGCTGTTGTCCATCGTTTCTCCTCATTGAGATCTGCTGTATTTCGCGCTGTTCTGCGCGTTCTTGCATCTTTCAGCATGAGTATGCGCGGGTCTGCGGCACGCGTCAAGTCTCCGATGCACATTCGTGATCATTACGGCACGCAGTGGCATCCAAACCTGCATAAAGCGGCCTATCTGTGCCGTTTCATGCTGAAATAGCCGAAAATACCTCGTGCCGCGTGCGGCTCTGTGCTAGAGATGACGGCATGGAGGGCACCACGAACACGACCAAGAGACGGCTTCCGGCGGGCAGGAAGGCCGAACTGGCCGCCTATGTCGCTCAATCCGGACAGGTGACCGTCGTCGACCTGGCCTCGCATTTCGGCGTCTCGATCGACACCGTACGCCGGGATCTGGACCAGCTCGATCGCGAGGGAATCGTCGTGCGCACCCACGGCGGCGCGGTCAGTGCGATGTCGGTCCCCGGCCGCGACCGCGGCCTGGACGTCCGTCTGCAGATGCAGATCGCCGAGAAGGAGAAGATCGCCACGATCGCCGCCGACCTCATCGAGGACGGCTCCGTAGTGGTGCTGAACGCCGGCACCACGACGCTGGCCGTCGCGCGAGCCCTCCGCAATCACCGGAACCTCACGATCGCGACCAACAACCTCCGCATACCGGCGGAGATCTCGCCGCAGGTCTTCCGCGACCTGTTCATCTTCGGCGGCGCCGTGCGCACGATCACTCAAGCCACGACCGGCCCGGTGACGTTGGCGACCAGCTCGCACAGCCCCGACGTCGAGATCCGGTGCGACTACGCCCTCATCGCCGTCGGAGCTGTGGATGCCTCGGGCTTCTCGACCAGCAACCTCGGCGACGCCACGATGATGAGCGAGATGATCCAGCGCGCCGATCGCACCGCGATCCTCGCGGACTCCACCAAACTCGACCGGCGCCTGTTCGCCCAGGTCGCAACGCTCGAGATGGCGGATTACCTCATCACCGACGCGCCGCCCTCCCCCGACCTCGCGGAGGCCTTGGCGGAGGCGGGCGTGACGGTGCTCACGCCCTGAGACCGCGGCCTGCGCGCGGGCGCAGACGGCCGCGGGGCCTCGCACGCCGCGGCATCCGGTCCCCGAAACAGGGCATGCGGTCAGACCGTCAGCAGGACCTTGGTGGCGCGGCGCTCGTCCATGGCACGGTAGCCCTCGGCGGCGTCCTCGAGCGGCAGCGTCAGGTCGAACACCGCGCCCGGGTCGATCTTCCGGTCCCAGATGAGCTGGATCAGCTCGGGGAGGAAACGCCGCACCGGCGCCGGACCGCCGTGGAGGTGCACGGCCGAACGGAACAGCTCCTGTCCCTCGAGCGTCACGTCGTGCGAGACGCCGACGAAGCCGATGTGCCCGCCGGCGCGAGTGGACCGGATCGCCTGCTCCATCGACTGCTGCGTCCCGACGGCTTCGATCACCGAGTGCGCGCCGAGCCCGTCGGTGAGCTCCTTGACCTTCGCGATACCCTCGTCGCCGCGCTCCTCGACGATGTCGGTCGCCCCGAAGCGGCGGGCCAGCTCCTGCCGGTCGGCGTGGCGCGACATCGCGATGATGCGCTCGGCGCCGAGCTGCTTCGCGGCCAGGATGCCGAGGAGCCCCACCGCACCGTCGCCGACCACCGCGACGGTCTTCCCGGGGCCGACCTCGGCCGCCACGGCGGCGAACCAGCCGGTGCCGAGCACATCGGAGGCGGCCAGCAGCGAAGGGATGAGATCGGCGTCGGGCTGACCCGGAGTCGCGACGAGAGTGCCGTCGGCGAGCGGGATGCGGACGAACTCGGCCTGCGTTCCCACGCGCCCCATGGGGACGACGTGCACGCACCGCGACTGGTATCCGGCCCGGCAGATCTCACACGTGTTGTCGGATGCCATGAACGAGCCGACGACGAAATCGCCCACCTTCACGTTCTTCACCGCGTCACCGATCTCGGTGACCACGCCGACGTACTCGTGGCCCATCGGGGTGGCATCCACCTCGTCCGACCCGCGGTACGGCCACAGGTCGGACCCGCAGATGCACGACGCGGCGAGACGGATGATGGCATCCGTCGGTTCCTGGATGGTCGGGTCGTCTCGGTCTTCGACGCGTACGTCTCCGGCGGCGTGCATGATGACTCCACGCATGGGGGCTCCTCTCGGGTGGGAAGTGGCTCCTCCCGGTGTACTCCCCCGAGCTTCGCGTCGTGCGGGGCTTGCGCGATCAGAACCCGGTCGACAGCACCCGGTCGAGCATGTCGGCGAAGTAGTCGACGGACTCGCGCGAGACGCACAGCGGCGGCTTGATCTTCAGCACGTTCTGGTGGTCGCCCGTCGGCTGCATGATGACGCCGAGCTCGAGCAGCCGGTCGCAGATCGCGGCGGTCTCCTCGGTCGCGGGTTCGAGGGTCTCCCGGTCGCGCACGAATTCGAGGCCGAGGTACAGCCCCGAGCCGTGCACGGTGCCGACGAGCGGATGCCGCTCCCCCAGCGCCTCGAGACGGGCCTTGAGGTGTCCGCCGACGACACGGGCGTTCTCCTGGAGCCCCTCGTCCTTAATGATGTCGAGCACCGTCATGCCGACGACGGACGACAGCGGGGAGCCTCCCGTCGAGGAGAAGAAGTAGCCCTGCGTGCGGTAGCGATCCGCGATCTCGCGGCGGGTGATGACCGCGCCGAGCGGGAAGCCGGCACCGATCGACTTGGCGACCGCGACGATGTCGGGCACGACGCCCTGCTGATGGAAGCCCCAGAACCACGACCCGAGGCGACCGAAGCCGACCTGCACCTCGTCGGCGATCGCGAGTCCGCCGAGCTCGCGGACGGCGGCGTAGACCTCGCGCAGGTAGCCGTCGGGCAGGGCGACGCCGCCGGCGTTGCCGTAGAAGGTCTCGCTGAGGAAGGCCGCGGGCGCCTGCCCCGCGGCGGCGAGCGCGCGGAGCCGCGCGACGGCTTCGGGGGCATAGCGGGCGGCATCCGCTCCCCGGTGGCGACCGCGGTACGAATTCGCGGCGTCGACCGTGTGGACCCAGTCGGGGCGGGTCTCGAGGGCGTGCGGATTGTCGGCGATCGAGGTCGAGACCGCATCGCTGGCGTAGGTCCAGCCGTGGTACGCCTCGGCCATGGCGACGACGTCCTGGCGGGAGGTCGCGGCCATCGCGAGGCGGATGGCGAGGTCGACGGCCTCGGAGCCGGAGTTGACGAAGAACACCGTGTCGAGCTCGTCGGGGAGGGTCGCCGCGAGCCGCTCGCCGTACTCGGTGATCGCGGCGTAGTGGAATCGCGAGTTGGTGTTCAGCAACCGTGTCTGCCGCGACACCGCGGCGGCGATCCGGGGGTGCGCGTGCCCGACCGAGGCGACGTTGTTGACCATGTCGAGGTAGACGCGACCGTCCACGCCGACGAGGTACTCGCGCCAGCCCCGCTCGATGCGCGGCGGCCGCGAGTAGTAGTGCTCCTGCACCTCGGCGACGACCGCCTCGCGGCGCTCGAGGAGGTCGTCCGGGGCGGCCTCCGGCGCGGCGACGCCGAGCGCGGGGGTCGCGTCGCCGATCACGGCGCGCCAGCCGGGGAGGTCGCTGGGGCGCACGGCGTCCGGGACGTCGGCGGGATCGAGGGACGTGAGCAGCACCCGCACGCGGGTGCGCGCGGGAACGTCCGCGGAGGAGTTCGGGATGCCATCGCCCACCCGCACGGACAGGGCGCCGTCGGGCAGCTCGAGGGTCGTCGGCTCGGCGAACCACACCGACGCGGCCGTGGGGACGGTTGCGGGCTCCTCCGGCGTGCGGGAGGGGGCCCCGAGCAGCGTCGGGACGAGCGCGGGGAGGACCACCGCATCGGCACCGCCGTCGATCAGGCGCTGCGCTGCGACTTCGAGCGCGTCGGCGGCGAGCCACGCGCCCTCGTCGGCGAGCGGGGACAGGGTCGTGGCATCCAGGACGACCGGCCGCACCCCGGCGGGCAGGAGCGATGCGCCTCCCCACGCCGGCGCGTCGGACACGTCGCGTCCGAGAGCGTGACGGATCCGCGCCGTCGCGACCTCGATGGGCACGGCGATGGCCCGACGGAGGATCTCGAACTCGCGATCGAGCGCGCCGCTGGCGTAGTCGTTCGCGTCGTCGAGCCGCACCTGCTGGCGACCGCTCAGGACCAGGACGACCCCGCGGAGCACGACCAGCGGCCAGAGCGCCGTGATCTCGTCGTCGGAGAGCGGACGGCGGCGGTCGAACGCCGCGATCGCGGGCAGAGTCGAGGCGGACGTCGCGCCGTCGTGATGGAGCACCGACGATACCGTCACCGCGATCTCGCCCACGGCCCACGATTCGATGACGTCGCCGAAGTCGATCACGGCGTCCGGAAGCGTGTCGACACCGTGCGGGCGCAGGACGTTGTCGTCGGTGACGTCGAAATGGCCGAGCTGCCGCGGGAGGGCGTCGGCGACCGGGTGGAGCGCGGCGAGCGCAGCGGCGGTGGCGGCGGCGCAGTACTCGCGCACCTCGGCATCCGGCTCCGAGGCCGCGATGTCGGCGATCACGCGCTCGGCATGGCGCAGATCCCACTGCAGCACGCGCCCCGAGGCGGGATGCGTCTCGCCCGCCAGCGCGACGCTGACGGCGGCCGCCAGCTCACCCAGACGCGCGACCGTGCGCGGCGCGAGGTAGCCCGAGCCGGTGAGGGTCGAGCCCGGGACGAACGAGATCACCCGGGCGTGGAGCCGGCCCTGGCTGGTCTCCCACCAGCCGGCGAGGGGGCCGCGGGGCCCTGCGACGATCTCGGGGATGCGCAGTCCGGGTTCCGCCCGCGCGACCGCGGCGGCCGCGGCATCCTGCATCTCGATCTCCGACTCGCTGAAGACCGGGTTGCTGATCTTCAGGACACCGATCGGATCGCCGCCGTCGGCGGGGCGCACGAGGAAGTTCTGGTCCTGCTGACTCCCAAGGCTCTGCACCTGGATGTCGAAGCCGTGGGCGTGACGGAACAGAGCGACGGCCTCGCCGGCGGGGAGGGTCGGCGTCGGCAATTCGCCGGCCGTGAAGTAGTCGAACAGGGCGTCGGTCATGACGGGCTCCATGGGGCGCGGAACGGGTGGGGGCAACGGTGCCCCGGTCTTCGGGTGACCCTCAGAACACTAGCGAGGTGCCCCCGCGCGTCACATCCGGGCGTAGCGCGCCCGGGCGAAGCAGAACAGCCCGTAGACGACGAGCCCCGCGCCGACGAGCCACAGCACGACCTGCCCGAACGGCAGTCCGGCCAGTGAGCGCAAGGCCCCGTCGAGCCCGGTCGCGGCGTTCGGGTCGTGCGTGAGCGCCGCGACGACGAACAGGATTCCGGCGACACCGACGGCGATGCCCTTCGCGACGTAACCGACCGTTCCGAAGACCCGGATGCCACGTCCCGCGGGCCCGCTCGGAACGGACAGGTTCTTCAGGAAGGCGCGGGTGATCCCGCGGACGACGAACGCGACTCCGACCGCGGCGACGGCCAAGCCGACGACGACGAGCAGGAAGACGCCGCCCGGTGCCGCCAGCAGACTCGCGCTCAGGTTCTGGGTGGACTCCGAGGATTCCGAGCGACCACCCATCGCCGCCGTGAACGCGGTGCCGGCGATCGCGGCGTACGCGACCGCCGTACCGACGTACTTCGCGCGGGAACCCCAGCGCTTCTTGGCATCCGGGTTCCGCTCGACGATGGCCTCGCTGATCTGCCAGATCGCCAGGGCGACGAGACCGACCATGACGACCCAGAGCAGCAGCAGACCGGCGGGAGCGGATGCCACCTGCTGCAGAGCCCCGGACTGGTCGGCGCTGTCGCCCGCTCCGCCCGTGGCGATCGCGATGGCGATCACGCCGATGAGCAGGTGGAGGAGTCCGAGCACGACGTACCCGACGCGTGCGGCGACGCGGAAAGCGGTGGAATCCTGTGCCTTGTCGGCCGCTGCGCTGGCGGAAGTCATCCGTGCACCGTATCGCTCAGGCCGTGGCGGCCGCAGCCCGTTGCGCTCGCCGCTCTCTCGCTACTTCGACGGCCGCCCAGACGAGTGTGGCGACGGCGACGCCTTCGAGCATGCCGGCCGTCACGTCCGACAACCAGTGCGCGTGCAGGTACGTCCGGCTCCACATCATCAGGACGACCCAGAACACTCCCCCCACCCACACCCACCGTCGTCGGAGGATGAGACCGAGCGTCACCACGATCGTCGTGGCCACGGCCGTATGGCCGGAGGGGAACGACGTAGCCACGGTCTCGGCGAGCGAATGGGTGGGGCGCGACCGCGCGATGACCGCGGCCATCGGTGCCCCGATCGCGACGACGAGGGCGATGGATGCCGCCACGTTGAGCGCATCCCAGGGCCGACGGCGCACCAGGAAGACGATCGTGGTGGCGACACCGATGAGGATCATGCCGATCGTGCCGCCCACGATCGCCGGCACCCACGCGATGATCACGCCGACGGGCGAGGCCAGCGAGGACATCGTGCCGTCCCACGCCGCGTCGATCGGTAGCGGCGCGGAGTTGGACAGGGCGACGACGAGCCGCAGCGTGACGAAGAGCACGGTGGCCACGACGCCGACGACCAGCGCGTGGGCATGGCGCGCGTCCGGGTCGACGCGCGAGGCCGGCGCAACGGTGTCGGCAGTGGCGTCGTCGGCGGTGGCGTCCATCCTGAGAGCGTGCCACTTCGCACGTCTGCGAGGCGGGGATTGCGCAGACCGTTTCGTGGTGTCGCCGTGGGGGTGCATGGCGTGAGGGTGCATGGCGTGGGCGCGGACGCCGCGCCCGTTGGCCCGCTCAGAACGGTGTCTGTTCGTGTTCATCGGCGGCGGTTGGTGGTGGTGGGGCTGGGTCGTCGGGGAGGAATCGGACCGCTGGCGTGTAGGGGAGGGGTTCGTCGGTGTAGACGCGTCCCGTCGGAGAGGTCCACTCGAGGACCCCGCCGGGGAGTTGTCGGACTGTCCGGCGGGTGAACTGTTTCTGGGTGTGGTGTCTTTGGCAGAGGGGGGCGAGGTTTCGCACGTCGGTGGGTCCGCCGAGCGCCCAGTCGTGGGTGTGGTCGACTTCGCAGCGCACGGCCGGGGCGACGCAGCCGGGCCACCGGCAGTGGCGGTCGCGGGCGCGGAGGTGCCGGTCGATCGCGGTGGTGCGCTGGTAGGTGTCGGTGCGGAGGACGGCTCCGGTGACGGGGTGGGTGATGACCCGGTCCCAGGGCAGGGTGGTGGCTTCGGCCAGGGCGCGGGCGGTGCCGACGTCGATGGGGCCGTGACCGACGAGGTCGGCGGGGTCGGACTTCTCCGCCCCGGGGCGCAGCATCGTCAACGCCGGGACCACGACCTGCACCCGTGCCCGGATCGCGCCCAGGGCGCCGGGGCCGTCGTCGCCACGGGTGGGGTCGGCGTCGGGCGCGGCGGTCAGCAGCAGGTCGGCGAGGATGTCCGCGCGCACCTGATCGGCGGTCCGGGTATCGGGCGCGGGAGTCGTCACGGTCTCCGCGCGGTCACCGCGTTCGTCGCCGCACGCGCGGCCGTCCGCGCGTGCACCCGCAGGCGCATCACCGCGTGCGGCGTCTCGGCGCATGTCGACGATCGCGGCGCTCTGCTGCACGAGCCGGTCGTAGATCCCCACCGCCAGCACCGTCGGGAGCGTCGCGATCAGGTCGGACATCCCGTCCTCTCCGGCGACCACGCGCACGCACCGGGTGTCGCGGCCGCGGTGGTGGCGTTCAGTGAGGGTCGTGGGCTGCAGCGACTCGGCCAGGGCGGCCAACCGGGTCTTCAACCGCCCCGGACTCAGCCCGTCGGCGGTGGCGACGGCGAGGACGTCGAACTCGTGCCGCCGCTCGGACGGCAGGGGCAGCCCGGCATCCACGATCACCCTGACGTGCGCGCGGGTCAGCGCCCCCGCCTCCCACGCATCCAGCGTGACCGGGAAGTCATCGGCGAGGGTCATCGCACGACCGACCTGCGCTTGCACACTCCGATCCGACAGGGAGGATGCCGCCGCGATCTCGGATGCGACCTCCCGCAACGCCAACTCCGCCGCCCTCGCCGACGCCCGCACCCCCGCAGACGCGTCCAGGGCGAGGTGCCCCGCCCGGGCCAGCGCGCGCACGCGTCGGGCTTCGGCGGAGGCGAGTTCGGCATCCATTCCGCGCACCTCGACCAGCACCGAGGAGAGGGCCGAAGCCCCGTCATCGGGTGGTGTCGGAGGGCGATCGAAAGACATGCATGCATGCTAACGAAGGCCTCCGACATCCAACCCGGCCCCAGAGGCAATATGGGGACAGTTCCCCCGCAGCGCATGGTGTGGAGGAGGGGTGCCCCACCCTTCGCCAGCCCGCACACCTCGGAGCCGCCGTTCAGTCCTCGCGGAAGAGGATGGGCGCATCAGCGAGGGGAAGGCCCGACGCGCGGATCGCGGTCTCGACGGCCGCGGCATCCTCCGGGTCGCACCGAACCTGGGTCTTCGCGACGCCGTCGATCGGTGTGCCCCCGCCGGCGCCGTCCCAGAAGGTCGTCACGCCGTAGTCGTCGACGAGGGTGCGCAGCAGGGCGGCGTAGGCCGAAGCGTCGCCGGGTGCCACCACCGCGGTCAACATCGGTCCGCTGATCTCGACCTCCGCGTCGGGGTCGACGCCGGCGGTCCGCCGCAGCTCGTCGGCCGCCTCGACGAGCGGCACCATGCCCGCGACATCGCTGCCGACGTCGAACAGGTCGGAGAACGACAGTCGCCCGTTCTCCCAGATCGCGGCTTGGATGCTCCGACCCGGGGCGAGCGCGTCGAGGGCGTCGACCGTGGCGACGAGATCGAGCCCGAAGTCGGGGCAGCCCGGAGACGGGGCGGACGTCACGGGATCGGCGAACACCGACACCTCCGCGTCCGACGGTGTGCGCACCGCGAGCCCCCACATCACGGGGTCGGGGTAGCCGCTCGAGCAGGCGGTGTCGAGGAGCGACGGCAACGCGGCCCGGTCGAGCGTGACCCGCATCGACGACGTCGGATTCGCGAACGTCGGAGCCTCCACCCATCGCTCCTTCTCGACCGTCTCGACGCCGGGCAGGGCGAGGACCTCGGTCTCGAGGGCATCGAACTCGGCACTGGGACGATCGAAATGGGTCTCGTCGACCATCCAGCCGAACAGGACCAGCCCGCCGACCCCGATCCCGATGAGCGCGACGGCGCCGACGGCGATTCCCACGATTCCCGCTCGCGAGAGCCTCCGCGGTGCGGCCGTCGTCGTCATGCGGACCTCCCTGGGGGATGGGGCGTCGCGCACACGATACGGGGTGTCGGCATCCGTGAGGTGGACGACGGGGGAACGGACGGACCGCCGCGTCCCCTATGACGCGTGCGCCCTCGTCCACCGGCACGAGGTCGGCGGTGTGGTGCGCGAAGGAGTTTGACAGGGCGACGAGCAGCCGGATCGTGACGACAGCACGGTGGCGAGGACCCCGACGAGGAGCGCGGGCGCGGCGGCCGTCGGGGACCCTCGCCGCCAGGCGGGCCTTCGGGCGGGTCGGGGCGTCGTCCAAAGTGGCAGCCATGCCTTGATCGCGGCAGGTGCCGACCCGCGAAGGGGACCGCTTGCGGGCGGTCAGGGAGCGATGCCGATGTACTTCTCCTCCAGGTACTCCAGGATTCCTTCGCTCGACCCCTCGCGCCCCAACCCGGATTGCTTCATCCCGCCGAAGGGCGCCGCCGGATCCGACAGCACGCCCTTGTTGACCCCCACCATGCCCGCCTCCAGACGGAGAGCGGTGCGCAACGCGATCGCCTCCTCACCGAAGACGTAGGCGATCAGTCCGTAGATGGTGTCGTTCGCCATGCGCACCATCTCGTCGACGTCGTCGACCCGGACGACGGCTGCCACGGGTCCGAAGATCTCGGTGCTGTTGATCGTCGACCCGTGCTCGACGCCCACCAGGAGCGTCGGCGGGTAGAAGGCACCGGAGTCGGAGACCTCGCCCCCGAGCGCGATGCGCGCGCCCTCGCTCCGGGCGGTGACGACGAGCTCGGCGACCTTGTCGCGCTCGGCGACCGAGACGAGAGCGCCGAGGGTGTTCTCGCGGTCGAGGCCCCTGCCCCAGGACACCGCGGCCAGTTCGGCCTCCAGCTTCGCCACGAACTCGTCGTGCACCGAGGAGTGCACGTAGAACCGGTTGGCCGCGGTGCACGCGGAGCCCCCGTTGCGCATCTTGGCGAGCATGGCGCCGGTGACCGCTTCGTCGACGTCCGCCCCCGGTAGCACGAGGAACGGCGCGTTCCCGCCCAGCTCCATCGAGGTCGACACGACGGTGTCGGCGGCCTCGTGCAGCAGCAACCGGCCGACTTCGGTGGACCCGGTGAACGAGAGCTTGCGGACGGCGGGGTGATGCATCATGTGCGCCACCGCCGGACCCGTGGGCACCGGCGTGACGAGGTTCACCACGCCGTCGGGAACGCCCGCCCGCGTCAGCACATCGACGATGTATGCCGCCGTCAGCGGCGTCTCGCGCGCCGGCTTCAGCACCGTCGTGCACCCCGCCGCCAGCGCCGGCGCGAGCTTGCGCGTCGCCATCGCCGCGGGGAAGTTCCACGGCGTGATCAGCAGCGACACGCCGATCGGTTCGCGGGTGACGAGGATCCGCTTGTCCCCGTTCGGCGACAGGCGGAAGTCTCCCGGGACACGCACGGCCTCCTCGGCGAACCACCGGAAGAACTCCGTCGCGTAAGCGGCCTCAGCCGCCGCGTCCGCCCACGACTTCCCGTTCTCGCGCACCATGACCTCGGTCAAGGCATCCTTCTCCGCCGTGAGGATGTCGAATGCGCGGCGAAGGATCTCCGACCGGGCCCGCGGGGTGGTCGCCGACCACTCCGGCAAGGCGACCGCGGCGGCATCGACGGCCGCGGTGCAGTCGTCGAGCGAGGCGATCGCGAAGTGCGCGATCGTCGAGCCGTCGGCCGGGTCGAGCACGGGGAAGGTGTCGCCACCGCCGCCGGGGCGCCACGCCCCGCCGATGAACAGATCGGAACGGTAGTCCATGGTTGTCACTTTCTGGGTCAGACGAGACGAGAGCGGTCGCCGTCGTACGCGGCGTCGAGGATGCGCTCGAGGAGGTCGGGGGTCGCCTCCCGGCTGGCGAGCGCGGCCAGTCGGGTCACGCCGGCGGCGAGCTGCGCGATCCGGGGCAACTGCGCCCGCGTGACACCCAGGTCGGCGAGCGAGGCGGGCAGCCCGATGGCGTGGCAGATCTCGGCGAGACGGTCGATGGCGGCCTGAGCGTCGTCCGCTTCGGACCCGCTCGCGACGTCAAGGGCGACGGCCATCTCCGCGAGCTGGGGCGACGTCTCGGCGCGGCACGCCTGCAGCACGTACGGCAGCATGAGACCGGTCCCCAGGCCGTGCGGCGTATGGGTCATCGCTCCGATCGGGTATTGCAGCGCGTGGGAGAGATGCGTTCCCCCCGACCCGAACGCGAGGCCCCCGAGCAGACTCCCCCACGCCATCTGCTCGCGCGCCTCGCGGTCGGCGCCGTCCGCCACCGCGCGCGGAAGGGCACCCCCCATCGCCCACAGGCCGTCCAGCGCGAACAGCGCGCTCATCCGGTTGCGTCCGACGAAGATCGGGAGCCGCTCCGCCCACACCGGCTCACGGCGGACCGCGGTGAAGGACTCCGCGCAGTGCACGATCGCGTCGATACCCGAATACGCCGTCACCCGCGCGGGGACGCCGGTCGTGAGGTCCGGGTCGACGATGGCCACACGGGGGACGAGAGCGGCATCCGACACCCCCACCTTCAGCTCGCGTTCCGGATCGGACACCACGGCGACGGGCGTCGCCTCCGAACCCGTGCCCGCCGTCGTCGGAACGGCCACGATCGGCAGCACCGGTCCGCGCACCCGGTTCTCGCCGTAGTAGTCGGAGAGAGGGCCGGGCTGGGACAGCAGAAGCGCCACGAGCTTCCCCAGGTCCAGGGCGGACCCGCCCCCGTACGCCACGACGACGTCCGGTCGCCAGCCGCGCGCGGCCTCCGCGGCGGCGACGACATCGTCGACGGGCAGTTCCGGAACGACATCGGCGTGCACTCGGACGGTGACCCCCGCCCCCTCGAGCGCGGCGAGCGACTCGGCGAAGGAATCCGTCGTGGCCAGGAACGGGTCCACCACGACGAGCGCGCGCCCACCGAGCTCGGCGACGGCCGCGGCGAGCGAGGCTCGCGCTCCCCTGCCGAAGTGGATGGCATCCGGTGCCCGCACGACTCCGTGGGCGGAAGCGACGTGATCATGGGCGCTCACGCGGTCATCCCCCCTTCGACGGGAAGCACGACACCGGTGGTGTGACTCGACCGGTCGCTGAGAAGCCACGCCGCGGCGTTGGCGACCTCGACCCCGGTTCCGATTTTGTGCAACGGCATCGTGGCGAGGCGCCTGTCCATCGCGTGCGGGTCGTCGGCCAGCATCGCGTCGATCATGGCCGAGCGGGTCGGGCCGGGCGCGACGGAGTTGACACGGATGCCGAGGCCGCCGTTGTCGTGCGCGGCGCTCCGGGTGAGCCCGATGACGGCGTGCTTGGTCGCCTGATAGGCGCCGAGACCGGTGTTGCCCTTGTAGCCGCCGACGCTGGACGTCGTGACGATCGAGCCGAAGCCCTGGACCCGCATGACGCGGAGTTCTTCGCGCAGACAGAGCCACATGCCCTTGACGTTGACCTCCATGACGCGGTCGAAGTCCTCCTCCGAGACCTCGTGGAGGAGCCCGAGCTGGCCGATGCCGGCGTTGTTGAAGGCACCGTCCAATCGTCCGTAGCGGGACACGGTCTCGTCGACCATCAGGGCGACGTCCGCCGGCGACGTCACGTCACCGACCACGAGGTGGACCTCGTGTCCATCGGAACGCAGGTCGTCGGCGATCTCCTCGAGGGCGTCGGCGGACCGCGCCGCCAGCACGAGCCGCGCACCCTCCTCCGCGAAGACGCGCGCGGCCTCGCGTCCGATACCCGTGCTCGCACCGATCAGGAGCACCGCTTTGTCGTTCAGCAATGGTGTGTTCATCAGGTTCTCCTCCGTCAGTCTCGGAAAGCGAGCGGCTCGGCCCGATAGGGGGCGAGGTCCTCTCGCTCGGTGCGGGTCAGGTCGCGCGGTCGATGCCCCCCGATGTCCATGATCACCAGGGTCGTTCGAGCACGCGCGTACTCGAGGGCGGTGTCGTCGGAGAGCAGGCGGCAGTCGATCGTGAGCGATCGGGTGCCGATCCGGGACAGCCACGCCTCGGCGCGGACGCCACCCCCGGTATAGGGCATCTCCGAGGTGTACTCCACGCGCTGCGCAGCCGTCACGGTGAAGGTCCCCCTCCCCAGCACCGCGAGTGCCGGCGCCCGTCCCGGGGGTGCCTGCGCAGGCTTGTCGGGCAGGCCGAACAGGCGGATGCGGGCCTCTTCGACGAGTCGCGCCACGGCGACGTTGTTGACGTGCCCGTACTGATCGGTGTCGGCCCAGCGCACCTGCAGCATCGTGCTCGGGATCACCGGCGCACCGTCCTGCCGGCGTCGACGGCCGCCTTCGCCGCCGCCCCCAGCAGACTCGCGTCGTTGCTCATCATGGTGAAGTCGAACCCGGTCCGCACCGCCGATTCGACCGAAGTCGCTGTCGCCCCTCCGGCGTTGCCGATCGCCACCCCCGCCGCGTGTGCGGCGCGGACGACACCGGACACGAGATCGACCACCGTCGCATCCGTCTCGGAGCGCCCCAGACTCGTCGAGAGATCGGCTGCGCCCACGAGCAGAGCGTCGACGCCGTCGACCGCCGCGATCGCGCCCGCCGCGGAGGCCGCGTCCGCGCTCTCGATCTGAGGGATCAGCACCACTTCTTCGTTGCCGTACCGGAGATACTCCTCGCGGGACAGTGCGCCCCAGGCGCCGGCCCGGCTCGTCGACCCCACTCCCCTGCTCCCGCGCGGCGCGAAGCGCACCGCGGACGCCGCCGCGCGGGCATGCTCCACGGTGTCGACGTGGGGAAGCATGATGCCTTCGGCGCCGGCGTCGAGCACGCGTTGCACGATGCCTCCGTCGAGCGAAGGCACGCGGACGATCGGGGCGACCCCGGTCAACAGCGCGATTCCGATGTGCCGGTGCATCGTCTCGAGGTCCATGGCGGAATGCTCGAGGTCGATCACGGCGAAGTCGAAGCCCGCGAGGGCGACGAGCTCCATGCTCTCGACGGCGGGCAGCTTGACCCACGTCCCCAACGGCAGGGCGTCCTCGCGTGCGAGGGCGGCACGGAACAAGCTCCGTCTCCGCATCGCGCTCATCAGTACCCCTCCGGGATGCCGAGCCCCGGCCGCGCCGGGTAGTCGGCGGCGTTGAGGACCCAGCCCGACGCGGAGAAGTCCGCGCGCGGCGGCGAGAAGATGTCGATGAGCTGCTGGTGCGGCCCGACGCCCTGCGTCGTGTGCACGGTGGGCGGGGGGATGACGCAGATCGACGGCGTGGCGATCTCGCGACGCTTGTCCGGACGCCACCGGGTCGAGTCGGGGCCCCAGGGGTAGCGGATGTGGTGGACGAAGCGGCCCTGGACCGCGAGCGAGATCTGCTCGAAGTCGTCGTGGAAGTGCGGGGACAGCTTGCGCGGATCACGCGGCTCGGGCTCCTCGGCCAGGAAGTTGACCATGAGGTTGGAGGTCCGGAAGATGCGCCCGAAGCGGCCGGGCGCGATCGGGGTGTCCGCGAGGCGGTACACCCGCAGGCGATACCCGTCGACCGGATCCGGCCACTGTCCGAGCGGCGCCGCGCGCAGGTCAGGTTCGGCGTACGCGTCCGCGTTCAGCGCGGCGGTGCGCAGATCATCGGCGACGACCGAGAAGAGTCGGATGAGGATCCCGTCCTCGAGGATCTCGATCGCGGAGTCGCCGGGCGGCACCACCACGAAGGCCTCCTCATCGATCTCGGCGGCATCCGATCCGGCACGCACGCGCAGCGGCGCGCTCCCGGAGTACTGCAGAACGGCGTACTCGTCGGGCTGGTGGACACGGGGAAAGACGTCGCCGGCTTTGGCGGTGGTGTACGCCACCACGAGCGTCGCGCTGCGCGCGAGCCACGTCCTGCTCCCCCGGGGCGTCGTCTCGGACGGTTCCCGGGTGAGGAACTCGATCCACTGGGACGCTTTGATCGGTGTCGACGGGTCGACCTCGACGGTGGGGGCGGTCTTCTCGAGCGTCGAACGGATGTCATCCGCCGCGTATTGCTTGTGCATGGTGGTCCTGGATGTCTCAGCGGTCAGAGGGTGACGCCGGCCGCGCCCTTGAGGGCGAGCATGCGGCGGGCATCGTCGGGGGTGGCGATCTCGCTGCCGAGGTCCTCGACGACGGCGCGGATCTTCTGGACCTGTTCGGCGTTGCTCCGGGCCAGTCGTCCTCGGCCGATCCAGAGACTGTCCTCGAGCCCGACCCGCACGTGTCCGCCGAGCCAGGCCGAGTGCGTCGCGAATTGCATCTGCGCGCGCCCCGCCGCGAACGCGGAGAAGAAGTACTCGTCCCCGAACAGCTTGTCGGCGATGCGCACCATGTGCTCGAGGTTGGCGTGATCGGCTCCGATGCCGCCCAGGATGCCGAAGACCCCCTGGATCATGAACGGCGGTCGGGCCAGACCCTTGTCGACGAAGTAGGCGAGCGTATAGAGGTGTCCGATGTCGTAGCACTCGAATTCGAAGCGCGTGCCGCGCCCCTCACCGAGTTCGCGCAGCGTCTGCTCGATGCGGTCGAAGCTGTTGATGAACGGGTGGCTGTACGTGCCCAGCACGTACGGCTTCTCCCAGTCGTGCTTCCACGTCGTGACCTTGTCCGCGATGCCCGAGTACACGAAGTTCATCGAGCCCATGTTCAGACTCGCCAACTCCGGGGCGAACCGGTTGGCCCCGGCCAGCCGCTGTTCCATCGTCATCTGCGACGATCCGCCGGTCGTGATGTTGATGACGACATCGACCTGCTCGAGGATCCTGGGCACGATCTGCTCGTAGATCTCGGCCTCCCAGGCCGGGCGCCCGTCGGGGTGACGGGCGTGCAGGTGGATGATCGCCGAACCCGCGGCAGCGGCCTCGAGGGCGGCCTGCACCACCTGATCGGTCGTCAGCGGTAAGTGGTCGCTCTGCGAGGGGACGTTGACGCTGCCGGTGACGGCCGTGGTGATGATCACCTTCTCCGCGAT
Source organism: Microbacterium sp. 5K110 (assembly GCF_005774735.1). GTDB lineage: Bacteria > Actinomycetota > Actinomycetes > Actinomycetales > Microbacteriaceae > Microbacterium. The sequence goes on from NZ_VBUM01000009.1 coordinate 43,104, forward strand.
GCGCACGGGGTGTCCTACGCCTTGCCCTGCGGGGCACCCGACCACGGGAGGACGCGGCTGCCGGTCTGCTTCTCCGGCTCGGGCGAGTCCTCGAGGCCGAGGAGGTAGGCGGGGTTGTGCACGATCATGCGGCGGATGTCCTTCTCCGAGACGCCGTGATCGAGGAGCGCCTGCACCACGTAGAGGTAGCCCTCCGTGGGGGGCGGATTGTCACGCTGGCCGAGATCGGAGTCGATAACGGTGCGCTCGGGGCCGATCCGATCGATCCAGTCCAGGAGTCGGGAGATCGGCCATCCGGGCGCTGGGACGCCCGGATGGTACATGGACATCTCGTGCTCGACGTAGGCGCCGTAAGAGAGGATCTCCTCCACGTCGTGCCCGTCGGCGCCGATGATGAAGTCGGGGTGATGCAGGAGGAGTCTCTTGACACCGTTCTCCTGCGCGGTCGCGAACCAGGCCTTCTGCGACTCGACGTCGAGGTGACCGCCGGTGAGGAGGATGTCGGCCTCGGCGACCAGCTGCGTGACGCGGATGCTGTCCGCCGAGACGTCGCCGTTCGCGTCGAAGATCGATTCCTCGCGCTCCTCCAGGTCGGACCCCGTCGTGGGGAACCCGTCGTCGTGGCTGTGCGCATCGATGTGCTGCTTGGCCGACACCGTCGGCGCCCACACGGCACGTCCGCCCATCTGGATCGCGACGGCGACGGCCGAGGGGTTGATCCCGCCCACTTCGGAGTTGAGCGCGACACCTCCGTAAGCCGGCGTCGGGGCGTCGCGCAGGAGATCGCGCATCGCCAGCAGATCCATCACGGTGTTGTGGTGGTGCGACTTGATCAGGATCGCGCGCATTCCCAGTCGCGCCGCATCGTGCGACGCCTCGACGTGGTTCAGTCGTCGGGGGAACGGGCTGGGGCCCGAGTGGGTGTGCAGATCGACGGCGCCGTCGATGACCTTCAACAGCGCCGCCGTCGGCGCAGTAGCCGTGTAGGACGGAGTGGCATGTGCGTCTGACGTGGACATCGGACGACCTCCCGTTCGTATTGTGAGTAGTGGCGTTCACGATATGACACACATTCCGGTTTGTCCACCGTGAATGTCGGCGGTCAGAAAAGCGGGATTTCCCCTCTTGACACCTCCGGCGCCCAGGCCTAGCGTTCATAATCTGAATGGTTCGCCTGTAATGCGAACGCAGTGATCACTCGATGAGGAGGTGGGCATGGATCTCGACGTCATCGGCGACGCGGTGGCATCCCCGACGCGGAGCGAGAGGATCGTGCCCCCGTCCGGGAACCCGATCCCGACCGCGCACCCCGCTCCCGACGAGGAGACCCGATCGCCGCTTCCGGATGCCGAGAGGGGGGCGATCCAGTCCATCGACCGGGCCTCGGCCGTTCTCGCGCTCCTGGACCAGAACACCCGCGCCCTGACCCCCGCGATGGTCGCGGAGCGCCTCGGCCTCAACCGGTCGACCGCGCACCGATACCTTCAGTCCCTGCAGGGAGCCGGATTCCTCGACGCCGGTTACGGCCTGGGCCCCCTGTTCGATCAGCTCGCCGCACTCATCTCGGGGCGCCAGCAGATCCTCGGTATGGCCCCCGCGATCATGCGCGAGCTCTCCGACGCGACCGAGTCCACGTGCGTGCTGAGCCTTCTGGGAAGGACGGGGGCGGTCGTGACCCTCGTCGAGGAGGCGCACCGGGGCACGATCATCCTCACGGTAAGGGTCGGCACGAACCTCGAAGTGCGCGCGGCGCAGTCCCGCGTCCTCCTCGCCTTCCAGAGCGACCCCGAGATCGTCAGCCGCGCGCACTCCGGCCTGGGGCTCAAGGAATCGGCGCACGAAGCCGCCGAGCTGTCCCGCGTGCGCAAGGACCGCCTCGCCTGGGGCGATCTGGGGCGCGTCGGGCTGTCGTCCGTGGCGGCGCCGGTTTTCGGCGCGCACGACACCCAGGCAGCCCTCGCCCTCATCGGCACGAGTGCGATGCTGCCGCCCCGGGAATCCGGATCGCCGAAGGTCCGGCTGCTTCGCGACTCCGCCGACCGCCTCAGCACACTTCTCGCCCCATGAGCCGTCCCGGGAGAGGACAATGACGACATCACACCCCCGACGACCACGAGCAGCCTGGCTGCTCCTGGTGCCGGCGCTGGCCCTTCTCGCGGGAGTGCTCCTCCTCCCCCTCGGGCAGAGCTTCGTCCGCAGCATCCAGACCCCACCCAGCGCAGGGGGGACGTGGTCGCTGGACAGCTACGCGCACCTCTTCACCGACGGCGTGACCCTGACCGTACTCGGCCGAACCGCCGCCACGGCCTTCGTCGTGACCGTGGTCGCCTTCGCTCTGGGCTACCCCTATGCGTACCTGATGACCCGGGTGGGCGGAACGACGCGGGCCGTGATGCTCGTGATCGTCCTCATCCCCTTCTGGACCTCGGTCATGGCCCGCAACTTCGCGTGGCTGACGATCCTCCAGCGCGGTGGACCGGTCAGCACCGCCCTTTCATGGATCGGGCTGGGCGACGTCCAGCTCGTGGGATCCCCCATCGGTGTGACCATCGCGATGAGCCAGGTCCTCCTCCCGTTCATGGTGCTGCCCCTGTTCTCTTCACTGGGGGGTATCGACCGTCGACTCCTCCTGGCTACGCGCGGACTCGGGTCGACCCCGTTGGCCGCCTTCTGGAAGATCTACTGGCCGCTGTCGCGTGGCGGAGTGGTGGCAGGTCTCATCCTGGTGTTCACGTTGAGTCTCGGCTTCTACGTCACTCCCGCACTCCTGGGCTCGCCTCAGCAGTCGCTCATCGCGCAGCTTCTCGCACAGCGCACCACACAGTTGCTCGACTTCGCCGGCGCGAGCGCGCTGGGCATGCTCGTCCTCGTCGTCACGCTCGTACTGGTCTGGTGGGCCAACCGCGTGGGCGGAGCGGTGTCCGCGATCGGTGTCGTCGCTACCTCAGGGGGGACCCGGTCATGACCGCGGCAACCGCACAGAACGAACCCGCCGTCGAGACGGCGACGCTGACCGCGGGCCGGCCCGGGCGGCGTCGCCGCGATCGCTCCGTCGATCCGATCCCGTGGTGGCTCATCGTGATCGGCGTCGCCGTGGCGCTCTACTTCGTCCTGCCCACGATCTTCGTGATCCCGATGAGCTTCGGCGGTTCGGGCAGCTTCCAATTCCCCCCGCGGGAATGGTCGCTCGACCTCTATCGGAACTTCTTCACCAACCCGAAGTGGATCGGGTCGCTGGGCAACTCGCTTCTCGTGGCGGTGCTGGCTTCGCTCCTGGCGACCGTGGTGGGAACCGCGGCCGCGGTCGGGCTGTACGCCTTGTCCGGACGCCTGGCCCAGTTCCTCCGCACCCTGCTGATGGTGTCGATGGTCACACCGGCGATCGTCGTGGCAGTCGCCGTGTACATCAGCTTCCTGCAGTGGCACCTGGTCGGGTCGGTCTGGGGGTACGTCCTCGCCCACGCCGCTCTCGGCGTTCCGTTCGTGCTGGTCTCGGTGACGAGCTCGCTCGGAGGGTTCGATGCAAGGCTGCTGCGCGCTTCGGCTTCCCTGGGCGCATCGCCCGCGCGGACCTTCCTCCGCATCACGCTGCCCCTGATCGGGCGCGGAGTGCTCACGGGGGCGATCTTCGCCTTCGTCACGAGCCTGGACGAGGTCGTGATCGCCCTGTTCCTGCGCTCCCCCACGTTCCAGACCCTGCCCGTGCAGATGTACACCGCCGTCACCGTCGAAGTCGATCCGACCATCGCGGCCTCGTCGAGCCTCGTCGTGGTCACGGTGACCCTGCTGCTGCTCGTGCCCCTCTTCGTCCGTCGAACGCGGCGTCGCTAAGCCGCCCAGAAGGAGTCACCGATGACCATTCAGAGCCGCACCGCCCCCGCGCCGACGCGGACCCGGCGGGGCACCGAGATCCGCCTACAGGACGTCACGAAGCAGTACGGGGCCCACCAACCCGCCGTCGACGCCATCTCGCTCACGATCGCTCCGGGCGAATTCATGACACTGCTCGGACCATCCGGCTCGGGCAAGACGACGACCCTCAACCTCATCGCCGGTTTCGAAACACTCACCAGCGGGGCGATCTCGCTGAACGGAGCCGACGTCGGGGCCCTGCCGCCGCACCGACGGGATCTGGGGATGCTGTTCCAGAGCTACGCGCTCTTCCCCCACATGACCGTCGCGCAGAACGTGGCGTACCCGCTGCGCGAACGACGGATGCCGCGGGACGTGATCGCCGAGAAGGTCGCCGCGGTCCTCGAGCTCGTGCAACTCACCGGGCGGGACGACGACTATCCGCAGCAGCTGTCGGGGGGACAGCAGCAGCGCGTCGCACTCGCGCGTGCGATCGTCTTCGACCCCAAAGCGCTGCTGCTGGACGAACCGCTCGGAGCCCTCGACCGCAATCTGCGCGGCGCGCTGCAGACCGAGATCCGTCGCATCCACCGGGAGGTGGGGTCGACCTTCGTCTTCGTCACCCACGACCAAGAGGAAGCGATGAACCTCTCGGACCGCATCGCGCTGTTCAACGCCGGTCACATCGAACAGGTCGGTACGCCCGAGCAGCTCTATCGCGAGCCGGAGACGCTCTTCACCGCGCGCTTCCTGGGCGATTCGAACGTCTTCCCCCTCGAGGGCGGTGTCGGCGACGGTACGACCGGATGGGAAGGACACACGTGGCACGTCGACCCCGCGTCCGTGTCCCGCCATCGCGGGGTCCGCTCGCGGGCCGCGGTGATCGTCCGCCCCGAGGACGTCCGCCTGGCGCGTACGCCGGACCAGATCCCCGAAGGCGCCAACCGCGCGCCCGCTCGAGTGACCGACGTCGAGTACATGGGCTCGTATCGCACCGCGATGCTGGCGTTCGGCTCGGGCGAGGCGAGGGGTCGTGCACGCCTCGACGCCGTCGAGGCCACCGTCTCTCCCGGCGACGACGTCATCGCCTGCTGGCGCCCCGAGCGGCAGCGCGTCGTCGCCGTCTAGACCTCGCGGCCGCACAGCGTCCGCGACCCATCGACGGCTGGGACTCCGTCGACAACTCCCGAAACCGTTTCGGGCACGCAGCAGTACATACGAATCGGAGGTGGACAGCGATGTCCCAGACCACAACCATCCGCCGGCGCAGCACCGTCACCGCGGTCGGCGTCCTGACGGCGATCGGCCTGCTCGCCGGCTGCGCCGGCTCGTCGGCACCGACGGAGCCCGGCGCGGACGCGCCCGTCACCATCACCTACGTCGGCTACGGCGGCGCGGGACAGGATGCGCAGATCGAGGCGTGGCAGAAGCCGTACACGGAGGCGCACCCGAACGTCACCTTCGTCAACACGTCGCCGCCGGACGTCGCGCAGGTCAAGGCCCAGGTCGACGTCGGAGCCGTGCAGTGGGACGTCGTCGCGACCGCTCCGTACGCCGCCGAGCAGAACTGCGACACGCTCTTCGAGCCCCTGGACATCACCCTCTCCGTTCCCGAGGCGGATCTGGCACCCGGTTCGATCGGCAAGTGCTACACGGCGAACTGGATCAACGCGACGCCGCTGGCGTATCGGACCGATGCCTTCCCCAACGGCGGGCCCAAGACCGTCGAGGACTTCTTCGACGTGGACAAGTTCCCGGGTACCCGAGGAATGGTCACCAATCTGCAGAACGGGATCCTCGAGTACGCCGCCATCGCCGGGGGCGCCGACCCCGAGAAGCTCTACCCGCTCGACGTCGACAAGGCTCTGGACGAGCTGGACACCATCCGGTCCTCGACGACCTTCGCCCCCAATGTCGGCGCGTTGCAGCAGGCCGTGTCGGCGGGACAGGTCGACATGTTCTTCCTTCCCGACTCCCGTATCGTGCCGCTCCTGCAGGAGGGGACCGATGTGACCGTCGTGTGGGACGTCACGGTCGCCTCGATCAATGCCTTCGCCGTCCCCAAGGGATCACCTCACAAGACGGCGGCCGAACAGTTCCTCGCAAGCGTCATGGAGCCGGGCCCGGTGGCGAAGATCTCCGAGCTCCTCGGGGTCGCCCCGATCAACGAGGCCGCGCAACCGAAACTCGACGAGTTCACCTCCCAGGTCGAGGTGTACAACCCCGCCACCAACGCGGGGACCACCGTCCTCCAGGACATCCCCTGGTACACGAAGAACTTCAACGACGCGTCCACGAAGCTCACCAACTGGCTCGCGGGCTGACCGATGAGCAAAACGCCCCCCGCCGGACGGGGATCCCGGCTCGGCGGGGGGCCCCGCCCCGCGTACGACGACCTCCCCGACGGCACGAGCTGGGCCCACTTCGGTCCCGAGGACGAACTCGGCACCACCAACTTCCTCTCCCCCGATCGCGCCGCCGCCGCTGCGCAGCTCGTGCGCACGGGCCGCTGGTTCGGGCTCGACTACCCGATCGACGCGTTCGAGCCCTACCCGACGGGGACGCGCCGGCCGATCGAGCATCATGTGTTCTCCAACAACGAGTTCCATCGGGACGACTGGGTGGATTCCTTCTACCTGCAGTCGTCGTCGCAGCTCGACGCTCTCCGCCACATCGGCCAGCCGGGCCGGGGCTTCTACGGGGGACTCGCCCCGGAGCACAACACCGGCGATTCGACGGCACTCGGCATCCACACGTATGCCGACGCGGGGATCGTCGGCCGCGGTGTCCTGCTGGACGTGCCGAGGTATTTCGCCGCCGAGGGCCGCTCCTACAGCAGCGACAGCACGATCGCGCTCGATGCGCCGCTGCTCGACGAGATCGCGCGCTCCCAGGGGGTGACCTTCGCGGGGGGTGATCTGCTGCTCCTGCGGACCGGATGGGCAGAGACCTACCTCGCGAAGAGCCCCGCGCAACGAGCGACCGCGCCGTGGCGACTCAGCCCGGGTCTCGCGCAGAAGAGGAGCGTGCTCCGCTGGCTGTGGGACAACGAGATCGCCCTGGTCGCAGCCGACAACCTCGCCGTCGAGGCCGATCCGGTGATCGAGAGCGACTTCCGCTCCGCAGACGATCGGCCGCCCGAGCGCGGCGTCGACCACGCGGGCATGCTGCACCGACCGCTCATCGCCCTACTCGGAATGGCCATGGGGGAGCTCTGGCGACTCGACGAGCTCGCCGCGGACTGCGCAGCAGACGGCCGATACGAATTCCTCCTGACCGTGAAGCCGCTCCATCTCGTCGGCGGCGTCGGCTCACCACCGAATGCGATCGCCATCAAGTGATGCGGATGATTGACTTGGCCCATGCGCAGCAGCACCACCCCGAATGCGGATGATCGAGGACCGATCCAGTCGATCGACCGCGCCGCGGCGGTGCTCGCCCTCTTCGACGAGAACACCCACGCCCTCACTCCCGCACTCGTCGCCGACCGCCTCGGGCTGAACCGTTCGACCGCTCATCGCTATTTGCACGCGCTGCAGACGGCGGGGTTTCTCTCCGCGGGAAATGGGCTGGGCCCGCTCGTGGACCAGCTCGCGGCCCTGGTCTCCACCCGGCAGCAGCTGGTCACTCTCGCGCCGCCCGTGCTGCGCCGGCTCTCCGACCGCGCCGGCCTGACAGCGGTGCTCAGCCTGCCGGGGCGAGGCGGGGCGATCGCCACACTGGTCGAAGAGGCCCCCGACGACACCATCCTGCTCACCGTGCGCCCGGGCACCGTGCTCGAACCCCGCGCCGCACAATCCCGCATCCTCCTCGCGTACCAGACCGACCCGAACGCCGTCGCGCGCGCGCTCGCTGCCTTGCCCCCCGCCGAAGCCCGAACGGAACAGGCCGAGCTCGCCAAGGCACGCCGGGACGGGCTGGCGTGGGCCGATCTGCGGCGCCCCGGGCTGGAGTCGGTGGCCGTACCCGTGTTCGGCGGTGGCCATGACGCCGTGGCCGCGATCGGCCTCATCGGCACGACCGCGCTCCTCGTCGGCGACGAAGCAGCTCCGAGAATCGACGCCCTCCGTGCCGCCGGAGAGGAATTGAGTTCTCTGCTCGCCCCCTGAGTCCGTGCGCATCCGATTCGTGGCGCACGGTGCTCACTCTGTTCCTCGACGCGGCGCGTTCGCCGGGCTCTCGCGTCGTGGGGTCGCGACCGACGCCCGTATGAAGCCCCTGCTCTACTCGGCGGCGTCCGCAACCTTCGCGACGGGTACGAGATCGGCCGTGTGGTAGGCGAAGACCAACCGGGCGGGCACGCTTCCCGCCAGCACCTCGTCGACCGAGCGGTTGACGTCCGCGAGGTCGCGGGTCTCGGTGATCACGCGGGTGCGTCCGAGCGCGTGCAGGGCGAACACCTCGGCGAGATCCTGACGGGTACCCACGATCGAGCCGATGATGCTGATGCCCTTGAGCACGGTGTCGAAGATCGGGACGGTCAGTTCGCCGCCCGCAGGCAGCGACACCAGCACGAGTCGGCCTCCGCGGTTGAGCGAGTCGAACGCCTGCCGGAACACCGCGGGAGCGACGGCCAGAACGATCACGGCATCCGCTCCTCCGTACTGCCGGATCGCCTCCACCGGATCCGTGGTGAGCGCGTTCACCACGTGATCCGCCCCCAGTTCGGAGGCGAGCCGCAGCTTGTCTTCGGTCACGTCGACGGCGACCACCTTCGCCCCCACGAGACGCGCGTACTGCACGGCCAGATGACCGAGCCCGCCGACGCCGAACACCGCGACGGTCTCGCCCGGCGTGATCCGGGCGTTCTTGACGGCCGCGTACGTCGTGACGCCCGCGCAGGTCAAGGGCGCAGCGTCGAGAGGAGTCACACCGTCGGGCACCGGGACGGCGAAACGCGCGTCGGCGAGCATGTATTCGGCGTACGCCCCATCGACGCCGTAGCCGTTGTTGAACTGCTGCTCGCACAGGTTCTCCCGCCCGTCGACGCAGTAGCGGCACTCACCGCACGCGTGGCCGAGCCAGGGCATCGCGACGCGCTGCCCGACCGTGCGGGAGGTCACCCCGGCGCCGAGCTCCTCGATGATGCCGACGCCCTCGTGCCCGGGAACGAGCGGGAGACCGGGCTTGACCGGCCAGTCCCCGTTCATCGCGTGGATGTCGGTGTGGCACAGCCCGCAGGTCTCCAGCCGGACCAGCACCTGTCCCGGACCGGGGTGCGGGATCGGCCGCTCCTCCACTGCCGCGGGCGAACCGAACTCTTGGACGACTGCTACTCGCATGACCTCTCCTTCGATCGTGGCCTCCCTCGAGTCTTCGCGGTCGGGGACCGCGTCGGCGGGTCGAAGGTCCCGCCGGACGCGATCGGCCGGCGGCAGAGTGGGCCGTAGCCGACGAGCGGCACGAGCAGAGGAGCGATCATGAGCGAGACCATTGCGGTCGGTGTGACCGATGCATCGGGAGCCCGGAGGGCCCTCCAGTGGGCGATCGAGCGTGCGGTGGCACGACGGGAACGGCTGTTGCTGGTGTCCGTCGTGGGGTCCGGAAGAGGGGTCGGTGGCGAGGAGCCGCTCCTCGACCATGCGACGCAGGTGACCGAGGCGATGCTGGAGTCGGCGGCGGCGCAAGCGCGCTCGGCCGGGGCGACGACCGAGACACTGCTCGAGCGGGGCGATCCCGTCGCCCGGCTCCTCGATGTCTCGCAGCGGGTCGACCTGCTCGTCCTCGGCAGCGACTTCGCGCACGGCGGCTCTCACCTGCGCGGCGTGCGGGGCGTACGGATCACCGCCGCGGCGCACTGCCCGGTGGTCGTCGTTCCCGACGACGCCGGAGACGGACGCACCGGAGTCGTGGTGGGGGTCGACGGGTCGGAGTCGTCGGAGAAGGCCGTCGCTTTCGCCGCAGCGGAGGCGGATCGTCTCGACGAACCCCTGACCGCGGTGATGACGTGGTCGCCCGTTCCCGTGCCGTTCGAGATGGAGACCTATCCGCCGGGATATCTCGAGCGCATGCAGGACCTCACGGCGGAGGCTCTCGCGATCTCCCTCGCCGGGCTCCGGCAGGACTACCCCGACCTCACGGTGCACACCGTGGTCGAGTCCGGATATCCGGCGGCGGTCATCGCCCGCACGGCTCACCGCGCGCGGCTGCTCGTCGTCGGGAGCCACGGGCGCGGAGCGATCGCTCGCTTCCTCCTGGGCTCGACCAGCCAAGCGCTTCTGGATCAGTTGCCCACGGTCACCGCCGTCATCCGGTGAGCGCCTCGGCGATCCGCCGGCGAGGGCCCCACGCCCCGCCGGCGGATCCGTGGTCTTCCGAGCCGGTCAGTCGTCGTTCAGCGGCGTGAAGCTCGGGATCGGGTGCGGGCGTCGCCCGGCAGGGGGAAGCGACTCGGCCGTCGGAACGATGATCCGCGCACGCATCGGCGCCTCCGATTCATCGCTGCCGTGCTCCGGGAATCGGCGCCCCGTCACGCTGCGCGCATGAAGGCGGATGACGTACGGCTTGGGCGTCGGGCTCATCGAACGCAGGTCGGTCTCTCTGCTGGTGCGGATCTCCGCGTCCGCATCGACCCGGGCCGCTTCTCCGCGCAGCACGACGCTCCACCGTTCGTCGCCGTCCTGCCCATCGACTTCGAACGCGACCGTCGGGCGCGCCCGCAAGAAGCGCAGCTTCGCGTCGTTCGCGCTGCGGATGTAGAGGACGCCGTCGCGACTGGCGAAGTTCACTGGGTAGATCCGCGGCTCCCCGGCAGCGTCGATGAGCGCCAATCGTCCCAGGCGCTGGGTCTCGAGCAGCCGCCAGCACTCGGAGGTGCTCAGGGTCGCGACGGATGAGGCGTCGGTCGGCTCGTGGCTCATGATGGCCCTCCTTCCTCGAGTACACCGCGGAAGGTGGCATCCGGGCGGGTCGAAGGTCCTGCTGTCCTGGTCAGCAGGCGAACTCGGTCGTAGATTGGACTCCGGAAGAGGGGGCCTCCGATGACGCGCGAAGACCACCTATCGTTTCCCGACGCACCTCGGGTGGAACTGGACGAAGCGATAGCGGAGCTGATCGCCCAGGCCGAGCGCGTGCGGTCTTCGCAGGGACGTCTGCGCGGGCTCTTGCGCGCCGTCGAGACCATGGTCGGCGAGATCGAGCTGCCCGTCGTCCTGCGTCGTGTCGTGGAGGCAGCGGTCGAGCTGGTCGATGCCGAGTTCGGCGCACTCGGCGTCATCGGAGCCGATCGGTCCTCCCTCGATCAGTTCATCCACGTCGGGCTCGCTGCGGGGGACGCTGCAGCCATCGGTCATCTTCCCCGCGGCCACGGCGTCCTCGGGGCGCTCATCGCGAATCCCGAGCCGATCAGGCTGGTGCATCTCGACGCCGATCCGCGCGCCGCGGGATTCCCGAGCCACCATCCGCGGATGGACTCGTTCCTCGGGGTGCCGATCACGGTTCGCGGCGACGTGTTCGGCAACATCTATCTGACCAATGCGCGTCGGGGGTCCTTCTCCGCCGAGGACGAGGAGCTGCTCCGGGCCTTGGCGTCGACGGCGGGATTCGTCATCCAGAATGCGCGCCTCTTCGACGAAGCACGCACCCGCGCGGCGTGGATGACGGCGACGGCGGAGTTGTCCGCGGCCATCCTCTCGACCCCACCGGACAAGGTCTTCGACCTGATCGCGGGACGCATCGTGGACCTGTCGGCGGGCACGCGGGTGACGATCGTTGTCCCCACCGACGAGGTCGACGTGCTGCGCGTCGCCGCCGCCCGCGGGCCCCACGAACTCGACCTGCTCGGCACGACGTCGATCGACTCCGGCAGCATCGCGGCGAGGGCGATGGAAGACGGCGGCGTCCGAGTCGCGACCGCGCCGCACGTGTCGAGCCGACCGGATCCGACCTTGCTCACCGTGGATCAGGAGACCGGACCGGCCATGGCCGCGCCGATGCGCACGCGCCAGCGTACGTGGGGTGCGCTCACCGTCGCTCGCGCACCCGGCGAGCGCGAGTTCACCGCGCTCGAGCTGGAAGTGCTGGGCGATCTGTCCTCCCAGGCGAGCATCGCGCTAGAACTCTCGCGCGCGCGCAGCGAACAGCACAAAGCGATCCTCAGTGACGAGCGTGCGCGGATCGCACGGGATCTGCATGACCACGTCATCCAGCAGATCTTCGGATCGGGTCTCACTCTGCAGTCGGTGGCGCTCACTCTGGACGACCCCCGCGACCGGAGCCGCGTCGATCAGGTCATCGGCCAACTGGACGATGCGATCGCCCAGATCCGCACCGTGATCTTCGCGATCTCCACCCGAGACGGCAGTTCGCTTCGCCATCGACTCATCGATGTCGTCGCAGAGCTGTCGGGGGCGCTTCGCCGACCGCCCGCCCTGCGATTCGCCGGCCCTGTCGACAACACCATCACCGGGCCGCTGGCGGAGGATGTCGTGGGGGTGGCTCGCGAGCTCCTGTCCAACAGCGTGCGGCACGCGCGGGCGCACACCATCTCGCTCGATGTCGGCGTCACGGAGCGGGAGGTGTCGATCATCGTCACCGACGACGGCACGGGCATCCGCAGCGACCGCCGGAGCGGTCTTCACAACCTCGCCGAGCGCGCGGGCGCCCGCGGCGGTGCCCTCACGCTCGATACAGGCCCGGACGGTACCCGCGTACAGTGGCGGGTCCCGCTCGACGGACACGACACGGAGGAGTCAGCGCCATGACGCGTGTTTTTCTCGTCGACGACCATGAGATCGTGCGGAGGGGGCTCGCCGACCTCATCGACGACGCCGCTGATCTGGAGGTGGTGGGCGAGGCGGGCACCGTCCGCCATGCGCTGGCCCGCATCGAGGCCGCTCGACCCGACGTGGCCGTCCTCGACGTCCGGTTGCCCGACGGCAGCGGAATCGACCTGTGCCGGCAGATCCGCTCGTCGATGCCCGAGGTCGCGTGCCTGATCCTCACGGCGTACGACGACGACGCCGCGACGTACGCCGCCGTCGTCGCGGGGGCGGCGGGGTACCTGCTGAAGGACATCGCCGCCATGCGCTTGCTCGAAGACATCCGCGCCGTCAGCACGGGCCGCTCGCTGATGCGCACCGCCGCGGCCGCCCGCGCGGCGTCGAGCCTGCGCGAGCGCTCCCAAGACGAGGATCCGCGACTGGGCTCCCTCGGTCTCCGCGAACGTCAAGTGCTCGCCCTCATCGCGGACGGGCTGACCAACCGCCAGATCGGCGAACGACTCGGCCTCGCGGAGAAGACCGTCAAGAACTACGTGTCGTCGTTGCTGACGAAGCTGGGGATGGAATCGCGCACGCAGGCGGCCGTCTTCCGACTGGGGCACCCCGAGCTCTGACCGCGGGACCTTCTGCCCACCGTCCGCTCAGCGGCCCTCCTACGCTCGGGGCATCCGGAGGGAGTGAGGCCATGGAGCGGGTGGTTCTGGGGTATGACGGCAGCCCCGAGTCGGATGCCGCGTTGGAGTGGGCCGCTTTCCGAGCCCGCTCCGAGCAGACAGAGGTCACGGTCATCCTGGTGACCAACATGTTCTCGTCCGACCGCAAAGAAGCTGACAGGGTCCTGGATGCCGCGGCCCGGCGGTGGCACAGCCTGGTTCCAGGCATCCCGGCGAATGTGACGCGAGTCGACGGGCTCATGCCCACCACCCTGACGAAGGCCGCGCGTGACGCGGACCTGCTCGTCCTCGGGATTCATCCGGGATTCCGGATGCGGACGATACTCAACGGGTGGGCGCCCCTCCGCATGGCCGCCCGCTCCCGGATCCCCACGGCACTCGTTCCGGCCGAATGGTCCGCGACCGACGACCCCGTGACCGTCGGCGTGGATGACGACGACTCGTCGACGACGGCTCTCCTGTTCGCAGCCGAGACCGCCGTTCGGCTCCGTGTGCCGCTTCGCGTGATCCACTCCTGGCTCATGGGCAGTCCCGAAGGAGGCGGGCACTCCGCCGTGCGGCTGAGCCCGCACCAGGTCGCCGCGGAGCACGAGCGGATCCTGGAAGCCGCTGTCGCCCGCGTCCGCGAGCGGTATCCGGACGTCGCCGTCTCTGCGGAGCTGGTGAGGGACAACCCCACGTCGGCGCTGACCCGGGCCGCTGAGCGCAGCAGCACGATCGTCATCGGCACGCACGGGCGCGGCATCGTCGCGGGCGGATTCCTCGGATCGATCGGGTTGGATCTCGTCGGCGCCCTCCGCCGCCCGATCTGCGTCGTGCCGGGCGCCCGCCCGTCGATGTAGCACGGCGAATCGTGCTCGTACAGCAGGGGCGGCCGTCGCGCCGCGTCCGCGAAGAGAGGCGGCGGGTCAGCCGCGTTGCGCGCGTCGCGTCCGGGGCGGGGTCCGGATCAGCCCCGGGACGCCGGCCCGCGTGAGCACATCGGAGTCGATGAGCACCGCCGCCACCTGGACGAGCGCGATCACGAAGTAGACCGCTTGCAGGACCGAGAAGGGGATGTACATCATCTGCACGAAGATCCACACGAACATCACCAACCCGGCGACCGCGGACACGAGGGGTGCCCCTCTCGACGCGCGCAGCTGCATCACGGAGGCCAGTCCCTGAAGCCCTCCGAGGAACAGGACGAGCACGAGGCCGGGAACGAGATACGAGGAGAAGGGCGAACCCTCGAGGTAGTCCGCCGCCGGCTCCCACGTCGAGGCGAAGCCCGAGTCGAGAGCGCCGAGGACGAGGATCGTCCCGCCCGCGATCGCCGTCAGCGAGACCATCGCGTGCAGAACGACCAGCAGCCAGCGCACGGCGCGGTTCACCGTCCGGCCCCCTTCGCCGGAAACCCCGCCGAGGGTGCGACCACGATGGGGCACCCCGCGCGCCAGAGGATGTCCTGAGCGACGGACCCGAGGTACCCGCCGGCGAGAACCCCTTCGCGGTGGGTGCCGATCACGATCATCGTCGCGGTCGGGGCGTGCTGCAGAAGAGCGTCGGCCGGGTGCGAGCGCACCAGATCCGATTCGACGTGCACACGCGGGAAGCGGCTCTGCACAGACCTCGTGGCGGCGTCGAGCGTGTTGCGATGCTCCTGAAGGAGCCGGTCCGGCCTCACCAGCAACGCCGCGGAGCCGTCGATCTCGGGCTCCGGCAGGTGCCAGGCGTGCACGATCCGCAACCGGCGCGACGTCTCATCCGCTTCCCTCGCCGCGAACGTCAGCGCCTCCTCCGACGACGAATCGTCGTCGAGGCCGACCGTGACACTGCCGTCTCGTGGCGCCCATCCGACGGGCACGATGCAGACGGGAGGCACGGTGCGCGCGATGACACGGACCGGAAGCCACCCGCGGAGTGCCGTCCGCAGCGGATGATCCGGGTCCACACCGATGACGAGGAGATCCCTGCCGGCGGACAGCTCGCCGAGCGTTCGTGCGACCCCGCCCTCGGCGGCATGGAACCGCACGTTCTGCTCCGGCGCGGCCGAGCGGAAGGACCGCTCCGCGTTCGCGAGAACGTCCTCGTCGGACTGGCGGTGGGCCGTGGCATCCGACACCACGTGCACCACGTCGACATCGGCGGCGTGGGCCGTCGAGCGGTGCGCCACCCAGGCGAGCGCGGAACGTGCCGCGGCACTGTCATCCACGCCCACGACGATGTTCTCCATGGGAGCCTCCTCGAGCCGTGCCCTTGCTCCGCACTCTACGAGCGACCCGCGGACGGGTGCGGGTCGAAGGTCCCACCGGGCGAGTGCCCGGTCCGCGGCCGGTCCGGTCACTCCCCGCGGCGACCGCGATGAACTGGGGAGGACAGCACAACCGTGCAGGCTGTAACGGACGAGAGGAGAACGTCATGCGCCATGGAGATCCCTTCCGCACGTACTTCGTGACGGTGATCGTGGTCGCCGTCCTGAGCATCGGCCTCGGCCTGCTCATCGGAGGCCTGACGGGTCACTACGTGACCGTGTTCTTCGTGCAGCTCCTCGTGGCCGGCCTCCTGGCTGCCTGGTACGTGAGCATCAAGAAGCGCGTCGTTGCGCAGAAGTAGCGACGTCCTCACCAGCAGGGCCTCGGGCGTTGGCTCGGGGCCCTACTGCGTGCTCGCCGGAAAGAGACGGCCCCCGCCGCCCTCTGGCGGCATGGGGCGGCATCGTGAAGCGTCAGCCTCACGCGCCGGGGCCGCCGGACACGTGCGCGTGAACGATCGCAGCGGCGCCGCCGGTGAGACGCAGCGCGAGACACCTCGCCATGTGGCAGAACGAAGGCCCCGAGTCCCTGCATTTCTGCGGGATTCGGGGCCTTCGTGGTGGCGGTGACGGTGGGATTTGAACCCACGGTAGGGGGTTACCCTACACAACTTTTCGAGAGTTGCACCTTCGGCCGCTCGGACACGTCACCGCCGACCAGCTTACGACACTCGGCGGGATGCCGCGAATCGATGCGGGCAGAGGCCGTGGCATCCGGTCGTCCATCGTCGAAAGACCACCCTGGTCGAACCCCGGTGACGGTGCCAGGATCGAGACATGAGCGTGATCGAGAACTCCAAACTGACCGTCGTCGGCGCGGGGAGCGTGGGGGCCAGCGTCGCGTACGCCTCCCTCATCCGCGGCTCGGCCCGGCACGTCGCCCTGTACGACATCGCCGAGGCGAAGGTCGAAGCCGAGGTGCTCGATCTCGCCCACGGCACGCAATTCACCGGATCCAGCGACATCACCGGCGGCAGCGACGTCTCGGTCGCCGAGGGCTCGCACGTCGTCGTGATCACCGCCGGCGCGAAGCAGAACCCCGGCCAGACCCGCACCGAGTTGGCGGCGACGAACGCGGGCATCATCCGTCGCATGATGCCCGACCTGCTCGAGGTCGCCCCGAACGCGATCTACGTCATCGTCACGAACCCGTGCGACGTCCTCACCGTCCTCGCGCAAGAAGCCACCGGCCTGCCCACGCAGCGGATCTTCGCGTCGGGCACCGTGCTCGACACGTCACGACTGCGCTGGAAGATCGCGCAGCGCGCGGGCGTGGCCACCTCGAGCGTGCACGCGTGGATCGTCGGCGAGCACGGCGACACGGAGTTCCCCCTGTGGTCGACCGCCACGATCGGGTCGGTTCCCATCACCGAATACGACCTCCCGGACGGCACGCGCTTCGACGAGGCCGAACTGGATGCCATCGCGGTCGACGTCCGCGACGCCGCCTACAAGGTCATTCGAGGGAAGGGCGCGACGAACTACGCGATCGGGCTCTCCAGCGCCCGCATCGTCGAGGCGATTCTCCGCGACGAGCACGCCATCCTCCCGGTCAGCACCGTGCTGCAGGACTTCCACGGCATCACCGGGATGGCGCTGTCGGTACCGTCCATCGTCAGCGCGAAGGGCGCGAGGCCGGTCGCCGGCACGCCGTTCTCCGCGCGGGAGTTGACGCTCCTCCGCCGGTCCGCCGACGCGCTCACGACCGTCGCCGACTCTCTCCGCGACTGAGCCCGGGCGGGTGCGGCGACCGCGCGATAAACGCTCGTCGTGGTGAGGAACGCCCTGACGCCGCGTGTCTCGACAGGAATGGCGTTTGTCGGGCACGGGCGGCACCGGATGCCACGACCCGGAGCCAGCGATGTCGGAGGCCCCGCGTAGCCTGGGCCCATGGCATCCCGTCGTCCCGCTTCCGCTCCCGCCCCATACCGGTGCACCGAGTGCGGCTGGACGACCCTGAAGTGGGTCGGCCGATGCGGCGAGTGCCAGTCGTGGGGCACCGTGGTCGAGGCCGCCGAGCAGACGGGCATTGTCCGCTCGATCGTGCCGGTGGCCCCGGGCGCCGCTCGTGCGGCCCGGCGCATCACCGAGATCGACACGCAGGACGCCCCGCGCCGCACGAGCGGAGTCGGCGAGTTCGACCGGGTGCTGGGCGGCGGCATCGTCCCCGGTGCGGCCATCCTGCTCAGCGGTGAGCCGGGCGTCGGCAAGTCGACGCTGCTGCTCGAGGTCGCCGCACAGAGCGCTCACGCTGGTCGCCGCGTGCTGTACGCGAGCGGGGAGGAGTCCGCGGCGCAGGTGCGCTTGCGCGCCGAGCGCACGGGGGCGCTGCACGACGAGCTGTTCCTCGCCTCCGAGACCGATCTCGCCACCATCCTCGGCCACGTCGACCAGGTCGAGCCGGGGCTCCTCATCGTCGATTCGGTGCAGACGATCTCGTCGGCACACAGCGACGGGGCCGCCGGGCAGCCGGCGCAGGTCCGCGAGGTGGCATCCGCGCTCATCCGCGTGGCCAAGGAGCGAGGACTGCCGATCATCCTGGTCGGTCACGTGACCAAAGACGGTTCGATCGCCGGACCCCGCATCCTCGAGCACCTCGTCGACGTGGTCTGCCACTTCGAGGGCGACCGGCAGACGTCGCTGCGCTTCGTGCGGGCGCTCAAGAACCGCTTCGGCCCGACCGACGAGGTGGGCTGCTTCGACATGACCGGCACCGGCATCGCCGAAGTGACCGACCCGAGCGCACTGTTCCTCGGGCAGGGCGAGCCCGAGCCGGGCACGTGCGTCACCATCGCGATGGAGGGGCGGCGTGCGCTGCCCGTCGAGATCCAGGCACTCGCCGTCCGCCAGACGGCTCCCAACCCCCGACGCATCGTGAACGGGGTCGACGCGTCGCGCGTGGCGATGGTGCTCGCCGTCCTCGAGAGCCGCATGGGCCTGACGCTGTCCGACCGCGACGTGTACGTCTCGACCGTGGGCGGGGTGCGCCTCATCGAGCCCGCCGCCGACCTCGCGATCGCGATCGCGGTCGCCAACGCGGTCAAGAACCGCAAGGTGTCCAAGCGGCTCGCCGCGATCGGCGAGCTGACGCTGACCGGAGAGATCCGCAACGTCACGCAAGCGGCGCAGCGTGCGTCCGAGGCGAAGCGCCTCGGCTATCACACGGTGCTCGACGCCTCGTCACGCAAGCTGGCCCAGGCGCTGAACGAGCTGCAGGTCCGCGGGGCGCCCCGCGACGACAGCGAACCCGGGTTCTGATCGGTCGGGAACGACCGAAGCACGGAGTCCGATCGAACGGCGGCTCAGCGGCCGGGAGGTGCGGACCGACGACGGCGGTGCGGCGACGTGAAGCCGAGCACAGCGGGGATGACAAGCCCGGCGGCGCACACGGCGCCGGCGATCAGGTACTCCATGCCCCGAGTCTTGCACGGGCGCCTCACCCGCGCGAGCCGGGCAGCTCACCCGTGGAGTGTCGCGCCGCGTGGGGCGCCGCGGTCGCGGCATCCACCGCCCGTCCAGCCACCGCCCGGCGGCGCACAACTCCTGCAGAACCGGCCTGCCACCCACCCCACCGGAGCCGAGGGGCGAGAGAGCAGGAGTTGTGTCGGCGAACAGCGGGCAGCGCGGCATCCACCCGCCCGTCCAGCCACCGCCCGGCGGCGCACAACTCCTGCAATACCGGCCTGCCACCCACCCCGCCGAGCCCGAGGGGCGAGAGAGCAGGAGTTGTGTCGGCGAACAGCGGGCGGCGCCGCATCCACCCGCCCGTCCAGCCACCGCCCGGCGGCGCACAAC